>MGWP01000034.1 GCA_001801055.1 Gallionellales bacterium GWA2_55_18
CCATGTCGCCGAATTCGATTATGTTATTATCAACGACAACCTGAACGAGGCGCTACGCGAACTCAATGCGGTGGCCCTTTCCGCCAGGTTGAGAGGCGCAACGCAATTGGCGCGCCATCAGGCATTAATCAACCAGTTACAGAATCCGGAGTAAATCATGGCACGCATTACCGTCGAAGAATGTCTCACGCAAATCCCGAACCGCTTTGAACTGACGCTGGCCGCCGCCTACCGCGCGCGCCAGTTGGCCAACGGCGCAAACCATCTGGTCGAAGAGAGCAATGACAAACCTACCGTCGTCGCGCTGCGCGAGATCAGCGAGGGCAAAGTGGGCAAGGAAATTCTCAACCGCGGCCAGGCGTAATACAGTGATTTTGCATGGCCGACACAGATCTGCTTATCGGAGAAGTTTCAGCCTACCTTAAACCGGAGGACGTCGGCTACGTCCGCGATGCGATAGCATTCAGCCACGCCGCGCACCAGGGCCAGACGCGCCAGTCCGGCGATCCGTATATCTCCCACCCGCTTGCCGTCGCGCGCATCCTCGCCGTCTTGCGTCTCGATGCCCAGGCGATCATCGCCGCGTTGCTGCACGATGTGGTGGAAGACACCGAGGTCACCAACGAACAGGTCGCCGAAAAATTCGGCAAGCCGGTCGCGGAATTGGTCGATGGGCTGAGCAAGCTGGATCGGGTCCTGTTCGGAACCCGCGAGGACGCGCAGGCAGAAAATTTTCGCAAGATGCTGCTGGCGATGGCGCGCGATGTGCGCGTCATTCTCATCAAACTGGCCGACCGTCTGCACAACATGCGCACGCTGGAATCGATGGCGCACGACAAATGTGAGCGCATCGCCCGCGAGACCATGGAAATCTACGCGCCGATCGCCAACCGCCTCGGCCTGAACGATATTTACCGCGAGCTGCAGGATTTGAGTTTCAAACACCTGCATCCCAACCGCTATGCGGTGCTGGCCAAGGCGCTCAAGGTGGCGCGCGGCAACCGCCGCGAAGTGGTCAGCAAGATACTCGACGCGATCCGGCAGCGGCTGGAAGAGTTCAACATTCCGGCCGACGTCACCGGCCGGGAGAAAAACATCTACAGCATCTACAAGAAGATGCAGAGCAAGTCGCTGGCCTTTGCCGAGGTGCTGGATATTTACGGTTTCCGTGTGCTGGTCAACGATTTCGCTTCCTGCTATGTGGCGTTGGGCACACTGCACGGCTTGTATAAGCCGATCCCAGGCAAGTTCAAGGATTACATCGCCATCCCCAAGGTGAACGGCTACCAGTCGCTGCACAGCACACTGTTCGGGCCGTTCGGCACGCCCATCGAAATCCAGATACGCACGCACGAAATGCACAGGATTGCCGCCGCTGGCGTGGCATCGCACTGGCTATACAAGAGTGGGCATTTTTCGATCAACGATCTGCACAAGAAGACCCATCAATGGTTGCAGGAACTGCTGGAAAGCCTGAGCCAGAGCAGCGATTCTTCAGAATTTCTGGAGCACCTCAAGGTGGACCTGTTCCCCGACGAAGTATATGTATTCACACCCAAAGGCAAAATACTTGCGCTGCCGCGCGGCGCAACTGCGGTGGACTTTGCCTACAGCGTGCATACCGACATCGGCAACCACTGCATTGCCGTAAAGGTCAATCATGAACTGGTGCCGTTGCGCACCGAACTCAGGAATGGCGAACGGGTGGAGATCGTCACCGCGCCGCATGCCAAACCGAACCCGGCCTGGCTGGGTTATGTGGCCACCAGCAAGGCACGCAGCCACATCCGCCATTTCCTCAAGACCATGCAGTCCGGCGAATCCGCACAATTCGGTGAACGCCTGCTTAATCAGGCCCTGCACGCCCTGGGAATTAAACCGCAAGACATGGATGATGCGCACTGGGGTAAGCTGCTCAAGGATACAGGTGCGAAATCGCGCCAGGATATTCTGGCCGATATCGGCTTGGGCCGCCGCCTCAATATGGTGGTGGCGCGGCAACTGGCGCGTGTAGGCGAAGCGGTGCCAAATGAAACAGCGGCCAACCCGGTTATCACGATACAGGGCACGGAAGGCATGGCGGTGCAATTCGCCAAGTGCTGCCGCCCGATTCCCGGTGACCCGATCATCGGTGTGATCAAGAGCGGTCAGGGGCTGATGGTGCATACCCACGACTGTCCGGTATTGCGCAAAGGGCGCAGTAGCGGTGAGCAGTGGCTGGATGTGGTGTGGGACAAAAATATTACTCGCCCCTTCGATGTCGGCATCAAGCTGGTAGTAGCCAACCAGCGCGGCGTACTGGCAAAAGTTGCCGCCGCGATTGCGGAAGCGGAATCCAACATCGAAAATGTCAATTTCACCAATGAGGGTGAATACACCGCGTTGCATTTTACGCTGCAGGTGAATAACCGCCTGCACCTCGCCAATATTATCCGCAGCCTGCGCAAGATACCGGAAGTGATGCGGATTATCCGATAGCACACGCGCACGATACCGCTAACGGTCACGATTATCCGAAAACGGTGATACATGTTCTTAAGGGCACCTCTAAACATATCATGATGAAAGGTGTACCCCTATAAACCTAAAAACCGCAGTTAACGAAGAACACTCTGATATTTCAACGGATTATGCTGTTCTCGTAGGTGCGAATTTATTCGTACATAACCTGTTGTTCGTGCGAATGAACCTGAAAAGATCAGTTGTCCACGACAAGTCACGAAAGTCACGAAGTAATTCAAAGGACTCCATGCGATAAATTGATACCTATCAGGTGAATCCCCGAGCCAATGCAGCTTCATGTTTTATTTCGTGTTTTTCGTTAACCAATGACTTAGCGCATGTTTCACCGCGCTTAGTCAGATGGCTAGTTGGTTCATCAGGATGAATTCGCATCTACAAGCCCGCCAACTGCGTTTTCTAGGATAAATTAACAGTCGGGTTGGCTCTGCAAGCCTAACAATGCTTCAACTTCGGCGATATCGGCATGTGTTTCCAGCTTGCGGCTACCGTCGAACCGCGCGTTTTCCGGCAGCAGCACGAGGTGGGTTTGTACACCGGATTCGCCAGTTAGTGTATAGCTCGGCACGATCTCCTCGCGCCCGCCAAAATGAATTTTCCATTCGCCATCCTTAAAAGCCAGGTTATTTTTGAGCAAAAATATCAGTATGGATTTTCCATCATCGCTGAACAGTATCAGGTTGATGTCCGATTGTTTTCCCGCTGCGCCACTTAATACCGAACCGGTAAGGCAAGGGTGGAACTGCGCCAGCATGCGCATGCTGGCGAGAGCATCTTCGCGCAGGCGGCGCAGGATTTTCGGGTGGGTCTCATGCTGAAATAGTTGGCGAAAACTGCGCAACGCGGCATCTATTTCTTCATTGCTGGGCAGATGGTGTGTGCCGCTCGCACCTAATTGTTTGGCGGCCTTGCGTTTGGCGTATGCATGGTCGGTTATGCCGTCTTCAGCCATAAGCTTTGCTGCCCGATGCGCCAGTTGTTCGCGCATCAGGTCACGCTTGCCGGTGTGACTCATGGTGATGTGCTCTTTGTGCATGCCGGGTCAGAGCAGTTGGTCCTTGACGGTGTCTGCCGGCCTAGTTTCTTCATTCGGTGCGTGGGGAGGCATAACCTGCTCGGGTGGTGTGTTTTCTTGATAAAAATACTCTACCAGCGAGCCATTTTTATCGGGGTGCCCTTCCTCGTTGATGCGCATGGCAACCATATTTTCTGGCATGGCATAAGCGGCTTGTGGCACATCTTTTAGAGTTTTCTCCATGTAGCTGATCCATATCGGCAAGGCTGCACCGCCACCGGTTTCCTTGTCGCCCAGACTGCGGGGCTGGTCAAAACCCATCCATGAGATACCGACCATGGTTGGTTGAAAACCGCAAAACCACGCATCGATGGAATCGCTGGTGGTTCCGGTTTTGCCCGCCAGATCCTGTCGTCCAAGTTGCATGGCCCGGGTTGCAGTGCCGTGCCTTACAACGTCCTGCATCATGCTTACCATAGTAAAAGCGTTGCGCACATCTATGACCTGATCCGCATCTTCACCCGCTATAACCGGCTTGGTTTTGCTTAACACATTGCCCTGAGCGTCTTCGATACGCTGGATAAAGTAAGGTACTACGCGAAAACCGCCGTTGGCAAAAATCGAGTAACCAGCCAGCATCTGTAGCGGGGTGGCGGAACCGGCCCCCAGCGCCATGGTCAAGTAAGGGGGATGCTTGGCAGCATCAAAGCCGAATTTGGTGATGTAGTCCTGCGCATATTGCGGCGTAATCGACTGCAATATGCGTATGGAAACCATATTCTTCGATTTGGTCAGCCCTTGGCGCATACGCATGGGGCCGTCGAATTTGCCATCGTAATTCTTGGGCTGCCAAGGTTCGCTGCCGGTCTGCTCGGCATCGAACAGCAAGGGAGCATCATTGATTACCGTGGATGGCGTGAAACCTTTCTCCAGCGCAGCCGAATAAATAAAAGGCTTCAGGCTCGAGCCGGGCTGCCGCCAGGCTTGCGTGATACGGTTGAACTGGTTGCGGCTAAAGTTGAAGCCGCCAACAAGCGCGCGGATGGAGCCATCACGCGGATCGGCGGATACGAAGGCGGCCTCCACCTGCGGAATTTGGCTTATTAGCCAAGCACCCCCTTCATCCTTTTGCAACCGTATGATTGAGCCTTTGATGATGCGCTGGTTCAATGCAACCTTGTTACCCAAAGCACGTTGCGCAAACTGCAACGCATCGCCGCTGACTTCTGCCGCCTCTCCGCCCTTGCAATAGGCGCGAACCAGTTTAGGTGAGGCCTCCAACACGACGGCGGGAATCAAATCATCGTTGTCTGCAACCTCCTGCAGCACTTCCTCCAGATATTCTTCATTGCTGCTTTTTTTCAAATCAACAAAGCCTTCAGGGCCGCGGTAACCGTGGCGACGGTCGTATTCCAGTACGCCTTTGCGCACCGCCTGATAAGCGGCGAGCTGATCCTGCTGGCGAATGGTGGTGTAGACCTTGAAACCTTGCGTGTAAGTATCTTCCAGATACTTTTCATAAACCGCCTGTCTGACCATTTCCGAGATGTAGTCGGACTTTACCCTGAATTCCTGATTGCCGCGCTTGACCGCGATATGCTGTTGTTGGGCAAGTTGGAGCTGCTCATCATTAATGAAATTCAGTTCGCGCATACGGCGTAAAACGTAAGACTGGCGTAAATTGGCGCGTTTGGGGTTGACTACCGGATTATAGGAGGAAGGCGCTTTGGGCAATCCGGCGAGCATGGCCGCTTCGGCAACTGTAACCTGGCCGAGAGGCTTGCCAAAATATATTTGAGCGGCAGCCGCAAAACCGTAAGCGCGCTGACCGAGATAAATCTGGTTGAAATAAAGCTGCAAAATTTCGTCTTTGCTCAAACTATGTTCAATTTTGAAAGCGAGCAGCATCTCGTTAAATTTGCGCGTCATGGTTTTTTCTTTGGATAGAAAAAAATTGCGTGCCACCTGCATGGTGATGGTGCTGGCCCCTTGTTTTGCGCCGCCGGAGGTGAAATTATTAATTGCCGCGCGCAGCACCCCAATATAGTCGACACCGCCATGTTGGTAGAATCGGTCATCCTCGGCGGCTAAAATGGCTTTTTTCATCACGTCCGGTACTTCGGATATTTTTATTAAAGCGCGCCGTTCATCACCAAATTCGCTGAGCAGAATACCTTCCGCGCTGTAAACCCTCAGTGGGATTTTCGGGCGATAATCGGTAAGCACTTCCAGCGAAGGCAAAGTCGGATAAGCCAGCATTACAGCCAAACCAAATAATATGGCAGGAAGTAAAAACAGGGTCAGCGTGATAAAAACAGGTAGAACCCAGCGACGGAAAGGCATGTGCAGTTTGTCCGAAAGGAGAAAATGGTGGTATGGTGCGCGAAATTATATCGGCTTCACGAATATAAATAACCCCTTAAAAATAGCTTTACAGAATTTATAGTTATTGCTAGGATTTAAACCACTTTATACGAAAAAGCTTGAAACGGCCTATGCCTAAAGTGAATTTCGACATCCCGCTGGACTTTTTGCAGACCAAAACTCCACCCATGATAGGCGTGGATATCAGTTCATCCTCGGTAAAAATGGTAGAGTTGAGCGAGTTGCCCAAAAAAGGCGGTTATATCGTAGAACGCTATGTGATCGAGCCTCTTCCCAAAGATGCTATCAGTGATGGCAATATCAATAATCTGGAAGCTGTTTCAGAGAGCATCCAACGTGCTTGGAAGCGGCTTGGTAGCCGCATCAAAAATGTCAGCCTGGCACTACCCGCCGCCGCAGTAATCACCAAGAAAATCTTGTTGCCCGCCGGCATGCGCGAAGAGGATCTGGAATATCAGGTCGAATCAGAGGCAAATCAATACATACCGTTTGCGTTGGAAGAGGTCAATCTGGATTTTCAGGTAATCGGCCCCGCACCTAGCGATCCAGAAGAAATCGAGGTGTTGCTGGCTGCTTCGCGCAAGGGAAATGTTGAAGATCGTGTCGCCGCAGCTCAGGGAGCAGGTTTAAGAGCATTGGTTGTCGATGTCGAACCCTATGCCGCCGAAACGGCTTTTGAACAGATACGCGCCCAACTGCCTGATGGTGCAGTGGATAAATGCGTCGCGCTGATCGATATAGGCGCAAGCGTTATGAACGTCAATGTGTTGCGCAATGGGCAATCCGTTTATTCAAGGGATCAGCAGGTGGGCGGCAACCAGTTGACACAACAGGTTCAGGGAATGTTCGGCTTATCTGCCGATGAGGCAGAGTCGGCCAAGCGCAATGGCGGATTGCCGGATAATTATGAAAGTGATGTCTTGGCGCCTTTCCGCGAGAACGTGGTGATGGAAATAGCCCGTGCGTTGCAGTTCTTTTTCACTTCGACGCAATACGACGAGGTGGATTACATCGTGCTGGCGGGCGGGTGTGCGGTATTGTCCGGGCTGGACGATGCGGTGGCGACCCGAACTCAGGTAAGCACTATGGTAGCCAATCCGTTTGCCCTGATGACGCTGTCGAGCCGCATCAAGCCGCGCCAATTGCAGACTGACGCACCGTCGCTGATTGTCGCATGCGGGCTGGCAATGAGGAGGTTTGATCCGTCATGATACGCATAAACCTGTTGCCGCATCGCGCCGAAAAACGTCGCGTCCGCCAGATCCAGTTTGCCGCACTGTGTGTGATTTCCGTGGTGCTGGGTGCTTTGCTGGTAGGGTTCGTGCATGCCGCCATCAGCAGCCGGATATCTTATCAGGAAAGACGTAATGAATACTTGAAGCAGGAAACTGCGATTCTGGATAAACAAATTGCGGAAATCAAGAAATTGCGCGAAGAAACACAATCTTTGCTGGAACGCAAAAATGTTGTAGAGAATCTGCAAAGCACACGTTCAGATGTGGTACATCTACTGGATCAGATGCTGCGCATCCTGCCCGAAGGTGTTTATCTTAAAACACTCAAGCAGACAGGCAACAAAATCAATATAACCGGCTATGCCCAAACCAATGCGCGCATCTCGACATTGATGCGCGCCATTGAAAATTCTCCTTGGCTTGATTCGCCCTCTCTGGGGGTAATTCAGGCATCAAGTGCGGGCGGAGCCCGCGTAAGCGAGTTCACGCTGACTTTTAATTTGACCAGCACTAAAGACACCGCCGCTCCGGCCAAACCCGCTGGTGCAAAGGGCTAATTGCCATGATCAATTTAGACGAACTGAAAAATCTGAACCCAAAGAATCCCGGCTCCTGGCCATGGTTGGCAAAGATTATTTCTTTCGCAGCCATGTTCATTGTCATAGTGGTTGCCGGTGCGCTGCTTGACTGGCAGGATCAGTGGGAGAATTTACAAAAAATTGAAAATGAAGAAGCCACTCTAAAGGAGGCTTTTCTGGCCAAGAAAAAAGAGGCAATAAATCTGGATCTGATCAAAAAACAGCTAACCGAGACACAAGAGTCTTTCGGTGCCCTGCTCAAACAATTGCCCAGCAAGTCGGAAATGGATGCATTGCTGACGGATATCAATCAGGCTGGATTGGGGCGCGGCCTGCAATTTGACTTGTTCCGCCCCGGCACGGAAAAAGTGAGTGGTGCATTCGCCGAACTGCCAATCACTATCAAGGTCGCTGGTACTTATGACGATATCGGCAAATTTTCCAGCGATATCGCGATGTTGCCGCGCATCGTCACGCTAAACGATATATCGATAAACCCTAACGGTGCAGGCGGTTTATCCATGGATGCCATCGCAAAAACTTTCCGCTATCTGGATCAAGAGGAAGTGTCTTCCAAAAAACCCGCAGGGGCGAAAAAATGAAGCTCATTCATCTTGCGTTGGCCTCAATACTGCTGGCGGGCTGCGGTGGCGAAGAGTTTCAGGATTTGCGTGATTTTGTCAGAGATTCCGGCAAGGATATGCGCGGGAAAATCCCGCCGCCACCGGAAGTAAAGCCGTATGAACCATTGGCCTACAACAACGATGCTAATTTGTCCGACCCATTCAAACCGCGCAAACCGAATTTACGTTCCGGTAGCCGCCCCGGAGTAAACCAGCCGGACATGGACCGCCCCAAGGAGGCTCTGGAAGAATTCCCGCTCGAAGGCATCAGAATGGTCGGCTATCTTTACCAGAAGAGAGTTGGCTACGCGGTAGTCCGTGCACCTGACGGCAAGCTGCATCGGGTCAAAGCCGGCAATTATATCGGGATGAATTTTGGCTTGATAAAAGAAGTGACAGACACGGAAGTTGTCATTAAAGAAATGGTACAAGACAGCACCGGTGACTGGTCCGAACGCATGAGTAACCTGCAATTAGTCGAATGACGCCGCACTTCATATTACGCGACGCAACCGCAATGCAGGGTGGACTATGCCCAGACCCGTGTCGGGCCGCTTCGACAGGCTCAGGACAGGCATAGCCCGACCTACGGGAAGATGGTTTTTAATGTTTGATTCCGGTTTATCCGGTTTAGGAGCAAGACAATGAGACAACTTAATAGCGTGGTTCGATTGCTGGGTATTTTCATCATGCTTGGCATATTGTGTGCGCAAGCTCAGGCCGATACGCAGAATAGCATCACCGCACTGGGTATCAGCAGCACCGGTAGCGGAAAAACTATCATCAAGGTCGAACTGACACAGCCATTGGCCAATTCTCCGGCAGGATTTACCATCAACACCCCGCCACGTATCGCATTTGATTTTCCAAACACCGCTAATGGACTGGGTAAATCCATGCAGGACTTCAGCGAAGGAGATTTGCGCAGCGCCAATATTGTTCAGTCCGGTAACCGCACCCGGTTGGTGATCAACCTAAATCAAATGCTTAACTACGACACCAGAATAGATGGCAACAATGTGTTGATTACCTTACAAGGCAAACCTGCTGGAAGTGTTGCATCCAGCGAAACATCCCGTTTTTCCGAGGCAAAATCGGGGGCGCAAAAATCGGGGGCACAAAAACACACACTGCGTGACATCGATTTTCGCCGTGGCAAAAATGGCGAAGGCCGCGTTCAGGTTGACCTTTCCGATGCGGGGATTGGCATAGACATCCGCCAGCAGGGCACTACGCTGATAGTCGATTTCCTTAAAACCGGCCTGCCACGCAACCTGCAGCGCAAACTGGATGTAGTCGATTTTGCAACCCCGGTGCAAGGCGTTGACACCTTTGCGCAAGGTGACAACGTGCGCATGGTGATCGAACCTAAAGGATCGTGGGAGCATGCCGCCTATCAAACCGATAATCAGTTCATTGTCGAAGTAAAGCCGTTAGCCGAAGACCCCAACAAGCTTGTAAAGGGCGCTCAAACCGGCTATGCGGGCGAAAAACTGACGCTTAACTTCCAGAAGATCGATGTTCGCGAAGCTTTGAATGTGATCGCCGACTTTACCGAATTAAATATGGTGATCAGCGATACGGTCAGCGGCAATCTCACCCTGCGCCTGAAAGATGTGCCGTGGGATCAAGCGCTGGATATCATTTTGCAGAGCCGCGGCTTGGATATGCGCAAGAACGGCAACGTGATTCAGGTTGCGCCACGCGACGAGATAGCCGCCAAGGAAAAAATCAATCTGGCCGCACGTCAGGAAATCTCCGAGCTGGAAGAGCTGCGCACCGAAAGCTTTCAGCTCAGCTATCAATCCGTAGCCGAGATGATCAAATTATTGACAGATCCAAAGCAGCCCATCATGTCGAAGCGCGGCAGCGCCGTATCAGATCTTCGCACCAGCACGATATTCGTGCAGGACACGCCCTCACGGTTGGAGGAAGTGCGAAAAATGATTAAGCAAATCGATGTCCCGGTACGCCAGGTCATGATTGAGGCACGTTTCGTTTCGGCAACTGATGATTTCACCCAGAGTGTAGGAGCAAAATTGGGCTATACCGGCGAAGCTGTAGCAACGGGCGCAGGCTTTTCCGTCGGTGGCAATACGCCAACCGCAACGCGTGCCACTGTTAAAACTGCCGGTAGTAATGTGAATTTACCCACTACTTCGATTATGGCGCTCTCACTATTCAATCCTGCGGCAACCAAGATATTAAATCTGGAGCTGGCCGCATCGGAAGCGGACGGCACATCCAAAAATATTGCCAGCCCGCGCGTAGTAACGAAGGATAGGGTTGCAGCCACCATAGCATCCGGTACGCAGATTCCTTATCAGCAGGCATCCAGCAGCGGAGCTACCACTACTGCCTTTATTTCCGCCACACTAAGCCTCGGCGTGACCCCGCAAATTACGCCTGACGACCATATCAACATGGTAGTAAATGCTACACAAAATTCGCCTGGCGCCAATCTTGGTGGCGGCAGTGTGCCGAGCATCACCACTAAGACGGTAACCACGGAGGTGATGGTTGAAAACGGCGGCACAGTGGTAATCGGCGGCGTATTCACCCAAGATATCTCCGATGCCACCAACAAGGTTCCTCTGCTGGGAGATGTGCCCGTTGTTGGCTGGCTGTTCAAGAGCAACGTCAAAAGTGATAAAAAGACGGAGATGCTGATTTTTATTACGCCTAAAATTGTGCAGGACGCACTGAACCTGCATTGATTATTAAAACCCCTCAAACAAAAGCCCGGCCAAACCCGGGCTTTTGTTTTTATCGTTTACAATATGCGACATGCAAAGCAATCAAGCAAATATTTTCCCGGAAAGTCATCGCAAATATCAATCCGGCAATCTGATTCTGGTGGGCATGATGGGTTCAGGCAAAACCACAATGGGCCGCGCATTGTCGAAGCATTTAGGCAAGATATTTATAGACAGCGACGAGGAGATGCAGAAACGCACCGGCGTGACGATCCCACATATTTTTGACATTGAGGGAGAGGAAGGTTTTCGTCAGCGTGAAGGTGCGATTATTCGTGACCTGGCCGCCCGCGACAACATGGTTTTGGCAACTGGCGGAGGGGCTGTACTATCCGAGCAAAATCGTGAGATGTTGCAACAGAACGGTATTGTTATCTACCTGATGGCGAACGTGCATGATTTATGGCTGCGCACCCGGCACGACCGCAATCGCCCGCTGTTGCAAACCGCCGACCCTCATGCCAAATTGACGGAGCTATTTCAGCAGCGCGACCCCTTGTATCGGCAGGTTGCGGACATCATCATCCAGAGCGGCAAGCAGAGCGCGCATACCTTGATGCTGCATCTGGAAAATGAGGTAAAAGCCTTCAGGGAAATTAACCGGTAGGATTGTGCGGAAGATGATGCAAACATTGACAGTAGGATTAGGGGAGCGCAGTTATCCGATACATATTGGCAGCGGATTGCTCGACCACCCGGAATTGTTGCAACACGCATTGCCGCGCAAGCGGGCAGCCATCGTGACCAATACGACAGTTGCGCCGCTTTATCTGGAAAAACTCCGGAAAACCTTGCAAAGCCTTGATGTCAGCAGCATCCCGATCATCCTACCGGATGGCGAGGAATATAAAAACTTCACTACGCTTAACCTGATTTATGACGCGTTGCTGACCAACCGCTACGAGCGGACTACGCCGCTGATTGCGCTCGGCGGCGGCGTGATCGGCGACATGACCGGTTACGCCGCCGCAACCTATTTGCGAGGCGTGCCTTTCATCCAGATACCCACCACGCTGCTCGCACAGGTAGATTCCTCTGTAGGCGGCAAGACCGGCATCAATCATCCGCTTGGCAAGAACATGATCGGCGCATTTTACCAGCCGCAGTTGGTGCTGGCCGATATCGATACGCTGAATACCCTGCCGGACAACGAGCTTTCGGCAGGTATCGCCGAAGTTATCAAGTATGGCCTGATCCGTGACTTGCCGTTTTTTGAATGGCTGGAACAAAACATGGACAAGCTGCTGGCGCGCGACACAGAAGCGCTGCAATACGCCATCACACGCAGCTGCCGGAACAAGGCGGAGATTGTTGCGGCAGACGAACGGGAAAGCGGTGAGCGCGCCTTGCTGAATCTGGGTCACACCTTCGGCCATGCCATTGAGACCGGCTCCGGGTACGGGGTGTGGCTGCACGGCGAGGGTGTCGCGGCGGGTACAGTCATGGCCGCAGACCTGTCGCAGCGCCTTGGCTGGATCGGTGCGCAAGACACGGCGCGCGTCCGCAGCCTGTTCGAACGCGCAAAATTACCCACCATCGCCCCTGGCTTGGGAACGGAAAAATATCTCGAATTGATGGGGCTGGACAAGAAAGTTGAAGGCGGAAAGATGCGCTTCGTGCTGCTCAAGGGTATCGGCCATGCCGTGATTTACGGCGACGTGCCGAAAATATTGCTGCAGCAGACCTTGGAGCGCTGCTGCGGGATGGTTGATGGCTGAGCTTGCGCCATATGCCGTCACCGAGGCCAACTCGCGCGGACGGAAAATTGCGGAAACCGCGCCGCACAGCCGCAGTGAATTTCAGCGTGACCGCGACCGCATTATCCATTCCGGAGCGTTTCGTCGCTTGGAATACAAGACCCAAGTATTCGTGAATCACGAAGGCGACCTGTTCCGCACCCGCCTTACCCACAGCATCGAAGTGGCGCAAATCGCCCGTTCCATTGCGCGCCGCCTGCGTCTGAATGAAGACCTCGCCGAAGCGATTTCCCTCGCGCATGACCTCGGGCATACGCCGTTCGGCCACGCCGGGCAGGACGCGCTGAATGCCTGCATGAAAGCCTATGGCGGCTTCGAGCATAATTTGCAGTCATTGCGCGTGGTGGACTTGCTGGAAGAACGCTATGCGGCATTCGACGGCCTGAATCTGTGCTTTGAGACACGCGAAGGCATCCTCAAGCATTGTTCAGCAGATAACGCTGCGCGACTCGGCGTGCTGGGCGAGCGCTTTCTGAGCAATCGCCGCCCTTCGCTGGAGGCGCAAATTGCCAATCTTGCCGATGAGATCGCCTACAACAACCATGATGTCGATGATGGTTTGCGTTCCGGCCTGATTACGCTCGAACAGCTCTCCACAGTGCCGTTGGTGGAAACGCATTTGCATGAAGTGCGCCATGCCTATCCGGCCCTGCCAGAGCGACGCGTGGTGCATGAAACCGTACGGCGCATGATTAACACACTGGTATCTGATTTGATTCAACACAGTGAGCGCAATATCTGCACACAAGGTTTGGCAGTGGTTGAGGATGTGCGCAACGCACCAGCATTGGTTGCCTTCAGCATGGAAATCAACGAACAACAACGCGCGCTGAAAAAATTCTTGCGTACTAATTTATATCGCCATTATCTCGTGATGCGCATGAGCGCCAAGGCACAGCGCATTATCGGCGATTTATTCGGTGTTTTCATGGCGGATAGCCGCCTGCTGCCGCCCCAGCTTCAGCCCGCAGCCGGGCAGGCTGAACCGGATCGTGCCCGTATAGTTGCCGATTACATTGCCGGAATGACTGATCGATATGCTATTCGCGAGCATCGCCGCATATTCGCGGTCGAAGAGATGCCTGCCACTTTCTGATAAATCCGCTCAGGCTCCGCACAACTTCGTCAGGTAGCGCACCCAATCAAAGTGTGGTCCGGGATCAGTCTTGCGCTGCGGGGCGATATCGCTGTGCCCGGCAATACCCCGTATTGTGTATGCTTTACGCAATGCCATGGTCAAATCTTGAAGCGCGGTATATTGCGCATCGGTAAACGGCACGGTATCGCTGCCCTCCAGCTCGATACCGAGCGAGAAGTCGTTGCAGCGCACCCTGCCTTGCCAGCAAGATTCGCCCGCATGCCACGCCCGCTTCGAACAGGGGACAAATTGAATAATCCTCCCGTTACGGCACACAAAAAAGTGCGCTGACAACTTCAATTGTGCAATAGCCCGGTAATAGGGATGCGCATTCTCATCCAATGTGTTGGTAAACAAACGCTGCACATCGTTGCCGCCAAACTCGCCAGGCGGCAGACTGATGTTATGGATGACCAGTAACTCGATTTCGCCTGCCGGGCGGTCATCGTAGTTAGGCGACGGGATATATTCGCCGCCGACCAGTAACCCTTGCGTATCAATCCGCATTATCGGTACCGCCCGGTTCCTTTATGTCTAGACGTTCCATCCGGTAGCGCATGGTGCGAAACGTCAGCCCAAGCAATTTTGCGGCTGCCGTACGATTGAACCCGGTCTGCTCCAAAGCCTCCAGCAGTGCCTGCTTCTCGATTCGATCCAGATATTCCGGTAGCGGGTATTTGCTGCTGAGCGATATATTATCAGGCTGGCTATGCTCCACGGGTACCAGCAATAAATCCTGCTCCTTGATCACGCCTTCCATGCACAGTGCCAACGCTCTTTCGATGATATTTTCCAGTTCACGCACATTGCCCGGAAAGCTGTAGCCTTGAAGCGCTTGCAATGCATTTTCAGAAAGACGCACCTCTGCATTACCGCGTAAACGCTCCAATATCCGCTGTACAATTTCCGGTATATCTTCACGCATCTCGCGCAGTGCTGGCATCTGGATCGGGATTACGTTCAGGCGGTAATAAAGATCCTGCCGGAATTTTCCTTGCCGCACGCATTCGGCCAGATCGCAGTGCGTCGCGCTGATGATGCGCACATCCACTATCTCTTCACCAGTAGCGCCAATTTTGCGCACGCGCTTTTCCTGGATCGCACGCAACAATTTGACTTGCATGCCTAGCGGCAAATCGGCGACTTCATCGAGGAACAAAGTCCCGCCGTGTGCTGCTTGGAAAAACCCGTCCCGATCCTTGTCTGCTCCGGTAAACGCGCCTTTTTTGTAACCGAAAAATTCGTTCTCCATCAGGTTTCCTGGAATCGCCCCGCAGTTCACTGCGATAAACGGCTGATCGTGTCGCGCACCGAGTTGTACGATGAGGCGCGCCGCCAACTCCTTGCCGCTACCCGATTCACCGCTGATGTGCACCGGCGCCTGGCTGCGCGCCACACGTTTGATCAGGTCGCGCACTTTCTGCATCGCAGGTGAATGGCCGAGCAGCATCTTGTCACCGGACGGACCGGCTTGCGGCAGTTTCAACGCGGATCTCACTAGGGCACGCAGCTGATCCAGCGCAACCGGCTTGGCCAAGTAATCGAATGCGCCCGCCTTGAGCGCGGTAATGGCATTTTCCATGTTGCCGTGTGCGGTAATCACCGCCACCGGCACGTCCAGATTGTTTTGCACAATGTGCTGCACCACTTGCAGACCATCGCCATCAGGCATCCGCATATCGGTCAGGCACAAGTCATAGCGGTGTGCAGACAACTTTGCCAGCGCCTCGCGCACATTGTCTGCCCTGTCTGCCTCCAGCCCCATCTTGCGCAACGCCAGCTCCAATAATTCCAGAATGTCCGGCTCATCGTCCACCAGCAGCACCGTGGAGCTTTTCACATGATGGTTATTCGCCATGCCCTGCTCCCTCCCCATTTTCATGCAGCTCACCGAACGTTATACGGAAGCAGCCGCCCGCATGCTCATTCGCGGTTTGCCCATCTTGATCATGATATTCCAGCTGCGCACCATTGGCTTCGCACAATTCCTTTGCGATATATAACCCCAAACCAGTGCCCTCGGTTGAGGTCGTGAAGAATGGCTCGAACAATCTGCCCCGATGCTCTGCTGAAACCCCGGGTCCGTTATCTAGCACATCCAGCATTACACGGCCATCTACCACGTTTGTCACCAGCATCAGGCTACCAGCCTGCTTGCGACTGTAACACAACGCATTGCGGCATAAATTCCACAGCACCTGGCGCAGATGCCCGCGGTCAAATAACACCTCTACACCTCTCACCCCGGTCAACACCATCACACCCGGCTCAAGTCGTTCCGCCAAGTTAAACTCATCTACAAAAGTTCGCAACATTGCATTCAGTTCGAACACTTCTGGCTGCGCACGATCGCGCCGGTTCAACTGCATCACATCCCGCACGATGCGGTTGATGCGCTGCGTATTGTCCAGCACGATTTGCAACAACCGCTGCTGTTTGGCATCGCCCTGCTCCTCCTGCATTAATTCAGTGGCATAGCTGATTGCCGACAACGGATTGCGTATTTCGTGCGCGATGCTGGCGGTCAAACGGCCCAGCGCGGCCAGCTTGATTTGTTGCGCCTCCGCCCGGACACGCTGCATATCTTCCAGAAAAATTACCACACCATGCACCGCATCCCGCTCGACGGCAACAAAACGCAATCTGGCCTGTACCCCGACATCCAGCTGCAAGGTATCGCGGCTGACCGTCCCGGTTCTTTTCCATAGTGCATACTGCCCGAACAGCAACGGAAAATTTTCCGCGAGCGGGCTTCCAGAGAGCGCACTGTGGTGCAGCAGGCGCGCCGCACCAGGGTTCATCTGCATAATCACGCCCTGCTCGTCCAACACCAACACGCCATCTTGCATATCACGCATCACCAAGCGGTTTGCCTCGGACAAGCTGGCCAAATCGTGGCCACGGCGTTGCGCCAACTCCTGGCTATCCACGGCGTATTTCGCCAGCGTATGCGCCAGCCACGCCACCGCGAAATAGGACACGCACAGCAAGCCGACCTGCACATACTGCGCCACAACGGCATCGGCATAAAGAACTGCATACGAATGCTCCAGCAGCGCGGCAATGCTTGCCAGCGCGGCAAAGAACAAGGTGATTTTGCCACGGCTGATCATTCCCGCCGCCGCCAACGAAATCAGCAGCAACAGGCCAATACTGCTTTGTATCCCGCCGCTGGCGTAGGAAAGCACCGACAAAACGGCAATGTCGCTACCAGCCTGGCCGGCTAATTGCCAGGTAAATCGGGGCCAGCGCAGCCGGAGTGGGATAAAAGAAAGAATTACTGCTACCGCGTAAATCAAGCTGGCTACAAAAAATAGCGTCCAGTTGCGCGCCCCCAGCGACAGCGAAGAGCCGAAGGTTCCGGCAAGAAACACAAACAGGCTGGCCAACACCAGCCGGTACAGATTGAAATAGCGCAGGGAGCGCCAAAAATCCACAGGTGGGAACTCTGAAATAGGCCTGTCCATCATTGCGTTCCGCGCTGTTTCACACTGCGCGCGCCGCACTGTTTACTTGCGATATGCATCACGATGTTCTGCATCGCAGAAAAACTTTCCATATGCATGGGTGCTCTCACTCTTGGGCAAATGCAAGCCGCAATGTGCACAGCACACCATTTCCTCGGAAATTATTTTATCTTGCTGCGGTTTTCTATTTCGATAAAATCTGACCAGCAGATAAATAGCGGCAGCAATAGCAATCAACAATATCAAACGACTCATTTGAGCACACTCGCAACGAATAACATAACAGGGGCGGATTCAAGTTCGAAGAGCAACAGCTAATGGTGGTTTGGTGCAGCGCATTTTCACCCCCCCGAAAATCCATCATCCGGCTGTTTTACCCATTTGCCCAAAAGCAAGTTGCAAACAGGCGGACGGTCAAGTTATCCGGTTAACGCACGCATTCCACAAAAAAGCGCTTTTCACCATCCACATCTTCAGCAACCAGGCCGTGAATATCAGTCTCGAAGCCCGGTAATTTCTGGTTGATATCGCGTGCAAACTTGAGGTAGCCCACGATAGTTTTGTTGAAAATTTCGCCGGGGATCAGCAGCGGGATACCCGGCGGGTAAGGGGTCAGCAATACGGCGGTGATGCGCCCTTCGAGCTGGTCGATTTCCACGCGCTCGATTTCGTCATGCGCCATTTTGGCGAACGCGTCGGACGGTTTCATCGCCGGTTGCATGTCGGACAAATACATCTCGGTGGTCATGCGCGCCACGTTGTGCGTGTTGTAGGCCTCGTGGATCTGCTGGCACAAATCGCGCAGGCCGACACGCTCATATTGCGGATGCGCCACCGCGAATTCCGGCAGGATGCGCCAGATCGGCTGGTTCCTGTCGTAGTCGTCCTTGAACTGCTGGAGCGCGGTGAGCAGCGTGTTCCAGCGGCCTTTGGTGATGCCGATGGTGAACATGATGAAGAACGAATACAGGCCGCATTTCTCGACGATCACGCCATGCTCGGACAGGTATTTGGTCACCATCGCGGCGGGGATGCCGCTGTCGGCAAAATCGCCGTCCACATCCAGCCCCGGTGTGATGATGGTCGCTTTGATCGGGTCGAGCATGTTGAAACCTTCGGCAAGATCGCCAAAACCGTGCCACTTGTCGGAGGTCTTCAACACCCAGTCTTCGCGCGAACCAACGCCTTCTGCGGCAAGGATGTCAGGCCCCCATACCTTGAACCACCAGTCCTTGCCGAACTCGTCATCCACTTTGCGCATCGCGCGGCGGAAGTCCAGCGCCTCTGCGATGGACTCTTCCACCAGCGCAGTGCCGCCCGGCGGCTCCATCATCGCCGCCGCCACATCGCACGACGCGATGATGGCGTACTGCGGGCTGGTGGAGGTGTGCATCAAATAGGCCTCGTTAAAGATATGGCGGTTCAGTTTTTGGCTTTCCGGCTCATGCACCAGAATCTGCGAGGCCTGCGACAGCCCCGCCAACAATTTGTGCGTGGACTGCGTGGAAAATATCATCGATTCTTTGGCGCGCGGTCGATCCTTGCCGATGGCATGCATATCCTTGTAAAAATCATGAAAACCCGCATGCGGCAACCAGGCTTCGTCGAAATGCAGTGTATCGATGCGCCCATCCAGCATCTCTTTCAGCATCTCCACGTTGTACACGATGCCGTCATAAGTACTCTGCGTGATGGTCAGGATGCGCGGCTTCTTGGTCTTGTCCTTGATGAACGGGTTCGCGTTGATCTTGCGCTGGATACTTTCGGGTTCGAACTCGGATTTCGGAATCGGCCCGATGATGCCGTAATGGTTGCGCGTCGGCGTGAGGAATACCGGCACCGCGCCGGTCATCATGATGGCGTGCAAAATGGACTTATGGCAATTGCGGTCCACCACCACGATGTCGTCCGGCGCAACCGTCGAGTGCCAGACGATCTTGTTGGAGGTAGAGGTGCCATTGGTGACAAAAAACAAATGGTCGGCATTGAAAATACGTGCCGCGTTGCGCTCCGATGCGGCCACCGGTCCGGTGTGGTCGAGCAGTTGCCCGAGTTCGTCCACCGCGTTGCACACGTCGGCGCGCAGCATGTTCTCGCCAAAAAACTGGTGGAACATCTGTCCGACCGGCGATTTCAAAAACGCCACGCCGCCGGAATGTCCCGGACAGTGCCAGGAGTAGGAGCCGTCCTGCGCATAGTGCAGCAAGGCGCGGAAAAACGGCGGCGCCAGCGAATCGAGATAGGATTTTGCTTCGCGGATGATGTGGCGCGCCACGAATTCCGGCGTGTCCTCGTGCATGTGGATGAAACCGTGCAACTCGCGCAGGATGTCGTTGGGTATGTGCCGCGAGGTGCGCGTTTCGCCGTACAGGTAGATCGGGATGTCGGCGTTTTTGAAGCGTATCTCTTCGACGAACGCGCGCAAACTCTTCAGCGCGACTTCGGTTTCCTCTTTGCTGCCCGCACCAAATTCCTCGTCGTCGATAGACAGCAAGAACGCCGAGGCGCGGCTTTGCTGCTGCGCGAACGAGGTCAGGTCGCCGTAACTGGTGACGCCGAGAACTTCGAGGCCTTCCTTTTCAATGGCATCTGCCAAGGCGCGAATGCCCAGGCCGCTGGCATTTTCGGAGCGGAAATCTTCATCGATAATGACGATGGGGAAACGAAATTTCATGGCTTACTCCCGAGCGGGGTAATGAAGTGGCGCGGATTGTCGCAGAATTTCAGGGTACTGTGAAACAAATTACCGAGACAGGATAGACGTCAAAACAAACATGACTAGCACGACTTTATAAAGCGTTCGGAACGGCAGCCGGGTTTTCTGCGGCGGTTAGCTGGTTGTCAAGGATGAAGTCCAAGCCGGGCTTGCCGTGCCAATAGCCGTTGCAGGATGCCGCAGGCATCAGAGTACCAACCTGTGACATGGCTTGCGCGGGTACAAGACGCTGCTCCATGCATTCCCGGAACAGATGCAGTATTTCGCCGGTATGGTGCGCCTGCGGGCTGATGCGCACCACATCGGCACCTGTGCTTTGCAGCGTATCCAGCTCGCCGATCAGGTTATATACCAATGCCGACTGGGTCTGGATACCGTTCAGGTTCAGGAAGGGTTGCCCCTCGCGGGTTTTCAGGGTGAGGCCGTCCTCGTAATCGAGGCACTTGAACTGACAATCGTCTTTTTGCAAATTATAGTGGCGCGCGGTGAAACAGCGTGCCGAAAAAGCCAGCGGCAGACGCCCGTAAGCAAACACTTCGGTTTCAGACTTCGATTGGCGTTCGCGCAGGACTGCCGCAAGCGCCTCTTGCGACATCTCCACGGGTATTACCCAACGCGTCGCTCCCAGACCGGCGAGCAAATCGAGAGTTTGCGGGTTATAAACATTCAGCGTCGAGCCTGCCACGAACGGCACCTTGTTCGCCAGCAGCCGCACCGCACCCATGTCGTTAGCTTCAACCTTGAAATTTCCGTTGTCGGCGATCTTGCGCAAGGTCTTGACATCATTTTCGGATTCAATCAGGGTCTGGGTCGAAATCACCACTTCTTTGCCGGCGGCGACCAGCCGTTCCGCCATATCCAGATAGTCCTGCAAGCGCAACAGATGACGGCGCGAACAGACGGTCTCGCCGAGATAGATGATATCCACCGGAGCGTCGGATATCTCCTCGTAAAAGCCGAGCATGGTGTCGCGATCCCAGTAATAGAGGATGGGGCCAAGAGCTAGTTTCATAATTATTTCCAGGGACGATAGTAAGCGCCGAGCGTCTGTTGTTGTCCTTCCGAAACCTTGCCGAGATCCGCCATCCATGCTGGCTTGACGGCGAACATCCCGGTATTGCGCAGACAGCTATCGATGGCTTGACGCCATACCTTAGTAACTTGCTCGACATAGGCGGGACTGCGCTGGCGTCCCTCGATCTTGATTGCAGCGATACCCATGCGGATCAATTCCGGCAACAACTCCAGTGTGTTCAGGCTGGTGGGTTCCTCGATGGCATAATAGGTCTCGCCCTCCACATCGAAGCGGCCCTTGCACAATGTGGGGTAGCCGGCATTCTCTCCGGCTTCGTAGCGGTCGATGAGGATGCCGTTCAGGCGCGATTCCAGCCCTTTGGGGGTTTCCTGCCAGCGCACCGCCTTGGGCGGCGAACACACGCCACGGGTGTTGGGAGAATCGCCGGTGGCGTAGGAGGACAAGGCGCAGCGCCCTTCCACCATGACGCACAGTCCGCCAAAGCCGAACAACTCGATTTCCACCTGGGTGCCGGCCATCAATTGCTCCACTTGTGCCAGCGCCAGCACACGCGGCACCACGGCGCGCTGGATGCCGAACATTTCATGGTAGAAATTGATTGCCTCGTAATTTGTGGCCGAGCCTTGCACCGAAAGATGCAGGCGCAAGCCGGGGTGGGTTTTCACGGCATACTGCATCAGGCCTGGATCGGCCAGGATCACCGCATCCATGCCCAGTTCGGCGGCGTTGTCGATGGCTTTCGTCCAGCGCTGCCAGCCGTCAGCCTGCGGGTAGGTGTTCAGTGCCAGCAATACCTTTTTACCTTTCGCATGGGCGTAACGCACGCCCTCTTTCGCGTTGTCGAAGCTGAAGTTGAGGCCGGTGAAATTGCGCGCGTTGGTGTCGTCGCGGAAGCCCATATAGACGCAATCCGCGCCGTTGTCTATCGCAGTTTTCAATGCCGGGAGGCTGCCAGCCGGGCACACCAGTTCAATTTTGTCAGGTCGCATAAAGTATTTCCTCTTCAACAGGGTTCTGGATAAGCACAGGGCATTCCGCCATGCTCTTGCCGCCCACCGCAATCCGGGTCTTCCCATCAAAAGTGGCGTGAGAATCGCTGGTCTTTATTAAAGGCCCTTGCGCCAAACGCCCTTGGCGGGTGCCACGGCGCGCCAGTTCATGTTCGATGCCGTTGAGCACATTCCATTTTTGCGAGCACCACTCCGGTGCCAGCAGGATGTCTTTAGGGGCGGTACCGGTAACGCGATGGAACATGATATGTTCCGGGGTGCGCTCGATCAGGTCGCAGGCATGCAGGATATATTCCTCGCGCTGCAATGGACGGTATTCGCCGCGCCGCCATTGGTTGGCAAGCACGGTATGTTTCACCACATGCAGCGGGTGCAACTTGAGGCCATCCACGCCGATATCCAGCACGGTATCCAGACTGGCGTGGTAATGCGATCCGCATTCGCCGGGCAGGCCGAGAATCAGATGGGTGCACAAAGAAATCCCGCGCTGTCGCGCTGCGGCGGCCACTTCGCGGTATTCTTTTAGCCCGTGGCCCCGGTTAACGCGGCGCAGTGTTTCGTCGAAGGCCGATTGCAAGCCGAGTTCCAGCCACACGATGAGTCCTTCCTCGCGGTACCCGGCGAGCAGGTCGAGCACTTCGCCGGACACGCAATCCGGGCGTGTACCGACCGAAAGGCCGACAATATCGTGCTGTTTCAATGCCTGGCGGTAGAGCGCATCCAGTTCCGCCACATCCGCATAGGTGTTGGTATAAGCTTGAAAATAGGCAATGAATTTTTTTGCCCGGGTTCGCTTCGCAATGGCGCGCCGTCCGCTGTCGAACTGCGCTTCCAGCGTTTGCGGCTCACTGCCATTGGGGTTAAACGAGTTGTTGTTGCAGAACGTGCAACCGCCGATCCCTTTCGCCCCATCCCGGTTAGGGCAGGTGAAACCGGCATCGAGGGCGATCTTGTGTATCCGCTCGCCATGACGCGCGAACAGGTATTGACCAAAGGTGTGGATGTAATCAGAAATAGCCATGATTCAATAAAAGAAGACTAGCACGCAGCAAAGGCTTGTTCAACCGGAATAGATACATGGTTATTTCGCCTGTTCAGTGCAGCAGTCTAATTCCGCTATGACCGGGGTATGATCCGAAGGGCGCTCCGATTTGCGTGGGGTTTTATCTATCATGCAGCTTTTGCACAGGGCGGCGAGTTGCTTGCTGACCAGAATGTGATCGAGGCGCAACCCCCTGTTGCGGGGAAACGCCATCATGCGATAGTCCCACCAGGAATAGGATTTGTCGGGCTGCCCGAACAGGCGAAAGCTGTCGCATAGGCCGATCTGCAACAGGTTGCGAAATTCTTGCCGCTCCGGCTCGCTGACCAGCACATTGCCTTGCCAAGCCACCGGATCGTAGACATCGCGATCTTCCGGCGCGATATTGTAATCGCCCAGCAGCGCCAGTCTTGGATAGCGTGCCAACTCCTGTTTCAGCCAGTCGCGCAACGCGGCGAGCCAGGCAAGTTTGTATTGGTACTTGCCGGAATCCACGCTCTGCCCGTTCGGCACATACACGTTGACTACACGGATATCACCAACTGTGGCGGCGATAACGCGCTTCTGCTCATCGGCAAAACCCGGGATGCCCATCTGCACATCGCTGGCGGGTGCGCGGCTCAGGATCGCCACGCCGTTGTAGGTTTTCTGCCCGCTGAATACGCTGTGATAGCCCACCGCCTGCAATTCCGCGTGCGGAAAATCGCTATCCTGCTGCTTGGTTTCCTGCAAGCCCAACACATCGAGCTGGTTGGTGGCAAGCCAGTCCAGCACCTGCGGCAGGCGCACTTTCAGCGAGTTGACGTTCCAAGTCGCAAGTTTCATTGCGCGACGGAATCGGCCAAGGCTTCTGCTGGGGGTGGGGTGGGTGAAACGGTTGCTTTAGGCGCGGCAGGCGCCTTGGGTATCCGGTATGGGAGAGCCTTCGGGTAACCAGCGATGTCGAATTCACTTTGCCATTGATTGGCCTGCAAACCTTTCAGGAAGGTTTTTCCTATGGCGAGCGTGGGTACGTTGTCGGAGCCTGAAAGAGCTTTGAAAGCATCTAGCTCCTCTCTGGTTCGCAGCATTTTCTCGCTGAACGGAATGCCGCGTTTGTTCAATAGATCGCGCGCTGAATCGCAATATTCGGTGCAGTTTTCCGCGACGTACAGGGTAACCGGGAAATTCTGCTGCGCACGGCGTGTTTCATAGGGCAGATCTTCGCCCGGCGTAGCGGCAGCGGAGAATTTCTTCTCTTCAACTTGACTTGCACCAGCCGGAATCATATCGCCGTAATGCACCTTGCCCTGCGCGTCCACCCAGCGATACAGCCCGCCCGCTTGCGCGTTGAACGATGCCCCCAACAAACACCCCAACAACAAAACGATGCGTTTCATTTTTCCTCCTATGATGTTTCGAGTAACCCATTATGCCGCAACAATGCGTCTATGCTCGGCTCGCGCCCGCGGAATGCGGCGAAGGACTGCATCGCGCCGCGGCTGCCGCCCATCGCCAGTACCTCGCTGCGGAAACGCGCACCGACATCCGGATTCAGCACGCCGTTTTCCTCGAACAGGCTGTACGCGTCGGCGGACAGCACTTCCGCCCATTTGTAGCTGTAATAGCCCGCCGCATAGCCGCCGGCGAAAATATGCGAAAAGCTGTGCGGGAAGCGCTGGAACGCGGGTGGGATCAGCACCGCCACTTCGGCGCGCACTTCGTCGAGCAATTGCAGGATGTCGCTCCGACACGGTGGGGCGGAGCCCTCCGGTGCGGGAGGAGCTGCTGGGCGGCCGCTCTCGCAACCGTCTGGCTTCTCCAGTAACGTGTTGCGGTCGCCGTTTGCGCCGCCAGCCTCGAAATTGCTGTGCATCAGCATGTCGAACAAAGCAAATTCGATCTGGCGCAGGGTCTGCAAGCCACTCTGGAAGTTCTTCGCGGCAAGCATCTTGTCGAACAATGCGCGCGGCAGCTTTTCATTGGTCTCTGAATGGCGCGTCATGCCGTGCAGCACGTCCCATTCCCAGCAAAAATTTTCCATGAACTGGCTGGGCAGCTCTACCGCATCCCATTCCACGCCGTTAATACCGGACACGGCGAGGTCTTCCACTTCGGTGAGCAGGTGGTGCAGGCCGTGGCCGAATTCGTGGAACAGCGTGATCACTTCGTCATGGGTGAACACTGCCGGTTTGCCGCCCACCGGCGGCGAAAAATTGCAATTCAAATAGGCGACAGGCGTTTGTATTCCCTCTGTCCTCTGTCCTCTGCCACCTGTCGTCTGAACACGTCGGCGCGTGATCACGTCATCCATCCACGCCCCGCCGCGCTTGCTGTTGCGCGCGTACATATCGAGATAAAACTGGCCGACCAGTTGCCCCTGCGCGTCGCGGATATCAAAGAAGCGCACATCGTCATGCCAACTTGGCGCGCTGGATGCATTGATCTGCAAGCCATACAGCGTTTCGACCAGCTTGAACATGCCGGGTAGCACCGCGTCTTCCGGGAAATACTGTTTCACCTCCTGCTCGGAAAAAGCGTAGCGTTGCTCACGCAGTTTTTCACTGGCGTAGCCGATATCCCATGATTGCAGTTCCTGCAACCCCAATTCGGCGCGCGCGAATTCGCGCAGTTCCACCAGATCTTTTTCGGCAAAGGGGCGTGCGCGTTGTGCCAGTTCGCGCATGAACGTAACTACCTGCTGCGGTGACTCCGCCATCTTGGCCGCCAGCGACAGTTCGCCGAAGTTGGCGAAACCCAGCAGGCTTGCCTCTTCACCACGCAGCTGGACGATCTCATCCATCAGCTTGGTGTTATCCCACTCCGGCTTGCCGAATTCGCTGGCACGTGTGCCATAGGCGCGATACATCGTTTCGCGCAAGGCGCGGTTATCGGCAAATTGCATCACCGGCATATACGATGGGGCCTTAAGCGTAAATAACCAGCCAGTTTTTTCCGCCGCGACCGCTGCCTCCTGCGCCGCCTGCAGCACATCTTCGGGCAAGCCGCTCAACTCGCCCCGGTTCTCGACCACAAGCGTGTAGTCATTGGTCGCATCGAGCAGGTTATCGGAAAAACGCGACGACAATTCCGCCAAGCGTTCCTGTATCTCCAAATAGCGCGCCTTCTTGTCCTCAGGCAATTCCGCGCCGCCGAGGCGAAAGTCGCGCAGCTCGTTTTCGATGATCTTCTTGCGCGCCACACTCAAGCCCGCGAATTCAGGACTGTTGTGCAATGCCTTGAACTTCTGGAATAGCGCGAGATTTTGGCCAAGTTCGGCGTAATATTGGGTGATCTTCGGCAGCGTGGCGTTATACACCTCGCGTAATTCCGGACTGTTCATCACCGCGTTCAAATGCCCGACCGGCCCCCACGCACGCGACAGCCGTTCGTTGGCATTTTCCATCGGCACTATGAAATCCTGCCAGGCAGGCGGCGCACTGTCGCTCAGCAGCCGCGTGATCAGCGCACGGTTTTCCGCCAGCAACTGCTCAATCGCCGGGGCAACATGTTCGGGTTTGATCTCCGCAAAGCGCGGTAGGCCGGAGAAATCGAGTAATGGGTTCATGGATGAGTGGGAATAAATGCTGCGGTTGAATATCTGACAACAGCATTTTACTACGAAATATTTTGGCAATAGTACGGCTTGTGCTGGTCGAAGCGCGATATGCGGCTGTCAAAAAATAAACGAAATCGCCTCTAAAGTCTCCGATAATCGTCAAGCAAACCCAATGAAAACCGCCGGAGTACGATCAACCTAAAAACGGCAATTCATCCTGATGAACTGACTAGCCATCTGACTAAGCGCGGTGAAACATGCGCTAAGTCATTGGTTAACGAAAAAACACGAAATAAAACAATAAGTTGCCTTGATTGGTGATTCACCCATTGGGTATTCATTAGCAGCATTGAGTCCTTTGAATTTGTTCGTGTTTTTCGTGACTTTCGTGGACAACTGCTTTTTATAAATTCAAATGCACCCCCGAACTAATTTGCATGCTGGCACTCACAGGCCGCGAGTGCTAGAATATTCGTGTAAGGAGGAGATGCCATGAATATTGCAATGAGCCTGCCCATACCGGCTGCCGTTGGCAGCTTGGAGAGTTATATACAAACGGTGAACCGCTTTCCGCTATTGTCGCAGGAGGAGGAATTCGCATTGGCGACGCGCTTCAAGACCGAGAACGATCTCGATGCCGCGCGCGGGTTGGTGTTGTCTCACCTACGCGTGGTTGTCAGCGTGGCGCGTGGTTTTGCCGGTTATGGATTGCCCCAAGCGGACTTGATCCAGGAAGGCAACATCGGACTGATGAAAGCGGTGAAACACTACGATCCGGATCGCGGGGTGCGCTTGGTATCGTTCGCGTTGCACTGGATACGTGCAGAGATTCATGAGTTCGTGGTGCGCAACTGGCGGCTGGTGAAGATCGCCACCACCAAGGCGCAACGCAAGCTGTTCTTCAACTTGCGCAGCCTGAAGCAGGGACTGGAGCCGCTTAAACCGCAGCAGATATCCGAAATCGCCAAGCAACTTAATGTCAGCGAGCACGATGTGGTGGAAATGGAAGCGCGCTTCGCCGGACATGAAGTTGCGCTGGAACCAGGCGGTAGCGATGACGACGAGAGCTATGCGCCGATTCATTATCTGTCCGACGACGAAGAGAATGAACCGTCTCACATTCTGGAAACGGCTGAGCGTGAGCGCTTGCAAACATCCGGCTTGGCGAATGCGTTGGCTGTGCTGGATGAACGCAGCCGCCGTATCGTTGAAGCGCGTTGGCTGGGCGAAGGAGCAACGGCAACACTGCATGACCTGGCCGCCGAGTTCAATGTATCGACCGAACGCATCCGCCAGATCGAGCAGAAGGCATTAAGCAAAATGCACGCGGCGCTGGCTGCCGTTTAACGGTCGGCTGATTCCGCTTCTCCTTACAATAAGGAAAATCAGTATCTGCCCGGCATCTATATCGGCGGGTAGAACCCGCCCTACGATATTGCTCTATTGATCTTGAATTGGAATAACCGCTAACACAAAACGACCCCTTCTTCGGCTTCACGCCAGGGAAAGGGGTTATTTTTGCGGAACACACTACTGACCGATTACCTCTCCGCCAGCAAGCAAAGGTTGCAGCAGCTTGTCGAATTCTTTGGGCGAGACATATTGCAGTACAGGTTTTTCGCCGTTGCCCAAGGTTATGTCCAGTCCGTGTTGCGGATACAGCCAATGGACTGCACCGCTTTTCTTTTCCCTGATGCGCTGGGCGGGCTGCCCGAAACGCTTGCTGACAACGTCTTCTTCCAAGCGAACGGACGGCATATAAGTCAAGCCACTGACCGGTAATGCGCGTATCCGGGTCACATCTTCCGGTGCCAGCGTGATTTTTTTGCCGCTGCCGGTGCCGCTCATGCGCAAACCGCGTTCGTACATGCCTTGCAACTCGGTAGCGGGAACCGCGATGCTCAAAACGATTTTGGACTTCATTTCTGCCAGGGTGACCTGCTCGAAAAACATCTCTGCGGCCAGCTGCCCATCGGGCGATTTGAACAGGCTGGGCTTGGCCTGTTCCTGGAAATGCTGTTCGGCCTCATTGGTGGTGGATTGCCCCAGGGTCATACCGAAGATACGCACCTTGTCTGCCGCAGGATGTTCGATGTGCCAGGGCAGATCGGTTTTTTCGGCCGGTTTGCCCGGCATGAAAAACGAACTCGCAAAAATCAGGATCGAGAGGATACCAACGGCCCAGTACAGTTTTCGTTCCATGGTCATTCTTGATCGGATTGGGAATGCCGAGCGGCTGGCGCATCGGGATTCTGTTCTATAAAGCGCTTAACATGAAAGTCGCGTAGCGATTCGTTTGTCCCCTCTCCCGCTTGCGGGAGAGGGTTAGGGAGAGGGAAACGGGTATGGCGGTTTTCATCATCAATGATGGTGGCATTCTTGCCATACCTGTTCGGCAGCTTGCCATCGCGGGCCATATATAACGATTCATTGCCGAGCACGATCAGCACCAGCAACACAACCATGAACGGCAACAGCCCCACGCCGCCGATCAGGGCGATGGTCGGTATTTTGGCACAGCCCATCATTTTGGAAAGCCATAAACCACCGCCGGAAATGACGCAGGTAATGACTAATAGCAGCATGAAAAAACGGTTGCGCCGCGCGGCGATTTGCCAGTGCGCCTTGACGAACCACGTCTCACTACTGGCCGCTACCTGTCTGGCCTTGATGAGAATGTAGCCGATGATGGAAAACGAAATGACCGGCACCAGCGCAGGCGAATAGGGAAAACTGCCGAATACCGCAACAGTCGCACAGAACACGAAAATATGGTTGAAGATCAGGTTGATCAGGAAGATTTCGTGCGGCCATTTGGCGCGCCGCCCCTCTTCGGGTGAAATATCGAACTGTTGATGCACGTTTTTCCTCTTTTAATTTGTCAGGCTTTGGGCAACATCAGCACATCCGCCAACCTCAAGCGCGCGGCGTCCGCCTTTGGTAAAATGCCGGACGGAAAATCGCAAACTGTCCATTATTCGCCGCTGCTCTGGAGGTGAATATGACATGGATTGCGGCTTATATCAAACCATTGAAATGGTATGTTTGGCGCTATGCCGGCATATTCATTCAGGAACGTGACGGGTACTTATGAATAAGGCAGTAAATCAACTGATCGTGGATCTGGAACTGATCCGCAGGCTGGATAAAAACGGCCCGCGCTACACCTCCTATCCGACCGCAGACCGTTTTGCCGGGGATTTTAACGCGGAGAGTTACGCGAGATGGATAGCCAAGCGCAGGGCCGATGGCACCGCCCGCCCGCTGTCGCTGTATATCCATATCCCGTTCTGCAACACGCTGTGTTTTTACTGCGCCTGCAACAAGATCATCACCAAGGATCGCAGCCAGTCCGCCGAATATGTGCGCTACCTGATCAAGGAAATGGCGATGCAGGCGGAGCTGCTCGGGCCGGGGCAGGTTGTCGAACAGTTGCACTTCGGCGGCGGCACACCGACCTTCCTGAGCGATGACGAAATCCACCAGTTGATGGCGGCGATACGCCAGCACTTCAAGCTGGTGGAAGACGGCGAATACTCCATCGAGATCGACCCGCGCAAGGTCAGCGACGCGACCATCGCGCTGCTCGGCAAGGAAGGTTTTAACCGCATCAGCATCGGCGTGCAGGATTTCGATGCCGAGGTGCAGCGCGCGGTGAACCGCCTCCAGAGCGAGGAAGAGACCCTGCGCATCATCAAGGCGTCGCGCGCCAACGGTTTCAAATCGGTCAGCATCGACCTGATCTACGGCCTGCCCAAGCAGACGCTGCAAGGCTTCGGCGTAACGCTGGACAAGGTGATCGCCGCTAACCCGGATCGCCTGTCCATTTACAACTACGCGCACATGCCAACCATTTTCATGCCGCAGCGGCGCATCGACGAACAGGATTTGCCCGCGCCGCAAGTGAAGCTGGACATCCTCAGCCTGGCGGTAAGCAAGCTGACCGAGGCGGGCTATGTGTACATCGGCATGGATCACTTTGCCAAGCCGGAAGACGAGCTCGCCGTGGCACAGCGCCAGGGCCGCCTGCACCGCAATTTTCAGGGCTATTCCACCCATTCGGATTGTGACCTGGTTGCGCTCGGCGTCAGCGCCATCGGCAAGATCGGCACGACCTATAGCCAGAATTACCGCGAGGCGGAAGAATATTACGGCGCGCTGGACAAAGGCCAGTTGCCGATCATGCGCGGCATGGAATTGAATGACGACGATGTGATCCGGCGCGCCATCATCCAGGCATTGATGTGCCACTTCGAGCTTGCCAAAAATACTTTCGATACTGATTACCGCATCGAATTCGACAAATATTTCGCCACCGAGCTGGAAGAGCTGCGCGAATACGAGCGCGAAGGCCTGCTGGAAATGACTCCGCAGCAAATCACCGTGACGCCGAAGGGACGCATGCTGATCCGCAACATCTGCATGGTGTTCGATAAGTACCTGCGCACCCGCACGGAGCATGCGCGCTACTCGAAAGTAATTTAGCAGGGCATCGTAAAATTACTGTTGGCCTTGATTAGCCACAAAACTCAACTGTGTGTTTGTTAGCTGTTTTAGAGTAACCAAGGGTGGACTATGCCCGCCATGTCGTGCATAACCCGACCTACATTGCGTTCCAATTCATCCGACTTAGACTCGCCAATGCATTGCCTGAACTTCGTGGCTAATCAGGGCTGTTGATGTTTTCAACAACCCGCATCTCGCCAGTAACGGGTGCCCATCTCTACCCCATTCAGTGTTTAATTCAGCTCGGCAGCGGTGCTTTGCAAAAATTTCAATTGAGAATCACATGCCTGCGTCAGCCCGCAACGCTGCTGCCTTATCTGTACTCTCCCACTTGAATTCGGGTTCTTCACGGCCAAAGTGACCGTAAGCCGCTGTCTTCTGGTAAATCGGGCGCAACAGGTCGAGCATTTGCACGATGCCTTTCGGGCGCAGGTCGAAATGCTTCTTGACCAATTCCGCGATCTTCTCATCGGAGACCTTGCCGGTGCCGTAGGTGGTAACCCAGACGCTGGTGGGGTGCGCCACGCCGATCGCGTAGGAAATCTGAATCAGGCATTTGCTGGCCAAGCCGGCAGCGACGATGTTCTTGGCGACATAACGACCAGCGTAAGCAGCCGAGCGGTCTACCTTGGACGGATCCTTGCCGGAGAATGCGCCGCCGCCATGCGGTGCCGCTCCGCCGTAGGTGTCGACGATGATCTTGCGTCCGGTCAGGCCACAGTCTCCCTGAGGGCCTCCGACAACAAAACGCCCGGTCGGGTTGACCAGATATTTTATATCGCCCTTGATCAATTCTTTCGGCAGAACCGGCTTGATAATTTCCTCGATAACCGCTTCGCGGATTTGCTCCAGTTTCATTTCCGGCGCATGCTGGGTCGAAATCACCACCGTATCGATAGAGTGCGGTTTGCTATCCACATAACGGACGGTAACCTGTGATTTGGCATCCGGGCGCAGCCAACTCAGTCGGCCATCGCGGCGCAGTTGCGCCTGGCGCTCCATCGCGCGGTGCGCCAGGTAAATCGGCAGCGGCATCAAGGTATCTGTTTCGTCGCAGGCGTAGCCGAACATCAGCCCCTGGTCGCCAGCGCCCTGATCCATATTGTCGTCATAGGCCTTGTTTACGCCCTGCGCGATATCCGGGCTTTGTTTGTCGTAGGCAACCAGCACCGCGCAGCCCTTGTAGTCGATGCCGTATTCGGTGTTGTCGTAGCCGATACGCTTGATCGTGTCGCGCGCCACCTGAATGTAATCGACATTGGCGGAGGTGGTAATCTCGCCGGCCAGCACCACGAGGCCGGTGTTGCATAGTGTTTCTGCAGCAACGCGCGAATGCTTGTCCTGCGCCAGAATGGCATCGACGATGGCATCTGAAATCTGGTCTGCCACCTTGTCGGGATGACCTTCGGACACTGATTCAGACGTAAACAAATATTCGCTCATGGTTTTTCGCTTTATCGTAAAAAGTTAAAGGGCAGGTATTCTACCAAATCATGCCAAACTTGGCAGCATTAGCCATTGCCCATGAATCGCATGCGAGCCTAAACGAAGGGATAGCCGGACAATCAGGATTTTGTGATAAGCTACGCGCCATTGTGATATCACTCGTTTACTGAGCGATTTATTTCATGCCCCCCGTTTCTGCCAGTTCTCTAGCAAACTCGTTGCTGCGCCGCGAAATCCTTGATTTGCACGCCTATCATGTGCCGGATAGTGCTGGCTACATCAAGCTTGATGCGATGGAAAATCCTTATGCCGTACCGCAGGAATTGCGCGAGGAAATTGCCGTCACCGTGGCGCATGCCGCCATTAACCGCTATCCCGACCCCGACCCTGCATATCTAAAGAAAAAAATTCGCAACGTAACCGGCTTGCCTCCAGAAATAGGCGTGCTGCTCGGCAACGGTTCGGATGAGCTGATCCAGTTGCTGGCGATGGCAACAAACAAGCCCGGCGCGACGCTGTTGAGCGTGGAACCGTCGTTCGTGATGTACAAAATGATCGCGACCTTTACCGGGATGCGTTATGTGGGTGTGCCACTGGTGGACAATTCCGGAGTGAACAAGCCCGGGACAACCCATTCGGGGGTGGCGGATTTTTCGCTGGATTTGTCGGCGACTCTCGCCGCGATTCGGCGCGAACAACCCGCACTGGTATTTCTGGCTTATCCGAACAACCCCACCGGCAATCTTTTCCCGGCAGATGCAGTAGCACAAATCATTGCGGAATCGCCCGGCCTAGTGGTGGTGGACGAAGCCTATTACGCTTTTGCCTGCGGCAGCTTCATTCCTCACTTGGCGAGCTATCCTAATCTGCTGGTGATGCGCACTTTTTCCAAACTCGGCATGGCGGGTCTGCGGCTGGGCTTTCTGGCGGGTAGCGCGGCATGGCTGGAGCAGTTGGAAAAGCTGCGCTTGCCGTATAATATCGGTGTTTTACCGCAACTGGTCGCAGGAAAGCTGCTGGAACATCACGATGTGCTGTTGCGGCAAGCGGAACAAATCAAGCAAGATCGCGCCGGACTGTATCGGCAATTGAGCGAAATCGCCGCTGTGCGGGTTTATCCCAGCGAGGCCAATTTTTTGCTGTTCCGCGTGGCGAATGCCACGGGAGTATTCGACGGCCTGAAGCGGCGCGGCGTGCTGATCAAGAATCTGAACGGCGGACATCCGATGCTCAACGGATGTTTGCGCGTGACAGTGGGCACACCGGAAGAAAACGAGCGGTTTATGGCAGCATTAAAAGAAATCATTATTCAACCCGCATAGGGCAAAATCATGCGTAGCGCGAAAGTTTCACGCAATACACTGGAAACGCAAATTACCGTCGAGTTGAATCTGGACGGCAATGGACAGGCCAAATTCGACACCGGCCTGCCGTTCCTCGACCACATGCTCGACCAGATCGCGCGGCATGGCTTGCTGGACATCAGCATTGCGGCCAAGGGCGACCTTCATATCGATGCGCATCACACTGTGGAAGATATCGGTATCACACTGGGCCAGGCGTTCAACCAGGCAGTCGGCGACAAGAAAGGCTTGCGCCGCTACGGTCACGCCTATGTGCCACTGGACGAATCCCTGTCGCGCGTGGTGCTGGACGTTTCGGGGCGCCCCGGCATGGTGTTCAATTGCAAATTTGTGCGCGATAGCATCGGCGAATTCGAGGCAGACCTCATCAACGAATTCTTCCAGGGCTTTGTCAATCATGCTCTGGTTACGTTGCACATCGACAACCTGGCAGGCAACAATGCCCACCATCAGGCCGAAACGATTTTCAAGGCCTTCGGCCGCGCGTTGCGCATGGCGGTGGAGCTTGACCCGCGCATGGCCGGCGTGATGCCTTCCACCAAGGGTACTCTGTAAGTTGAAATGATCGATGTTGCCGTTGTAGATTACGGGATGGGCAACTTGCGCTCGGTCGAACAGGCTTTGCGCAAAGTGGCTCCCAATGACAAAATTATCGTAAGCGACGATGCAGGGGTAATTGCGAATGCACGGCGTGTGGTGTTTCCCGGACAGGGCGCGATGCCTGACTGCATGCGTGAACTGGAAACGCGCGGTTTGCGCAATGCCGTGCTGGAAGCAGCGCGCAACAAACCTTTCCTCGGCATTTGCATCGGTCTGCAAATGCTGTTCGAGCACAGCACCGAGGGTAATGTGGCGGGGCTGGGCATCTTGCGCGGCGAAGTCGTGCGCTTTGCCAGTGACCTGCGCGATGCGCAGGGCAGCAGACTCAAGGTGCCGCACATGGGCTGGAACCGGGTACATCAAATATCAACGCCTCGCCCGGAAGTCGAAGATGCGCTTGCTTTTTCCACCGCTGGAGGGGGAAAGTTGGACAGCGGGTTAGCTGGAACTCACCCGCTGTGGAATGGCATCGGCCAAAATGCGCGTTTTTATTTTGTGCACAGCTATTATGTGCGCCCGCAAGATGCGGCGCTGATACAAGCAACCAGCGACTACCCGCAGCCTTTTGTCTGCGCGGTGGCGCGGGACAATTTGTTCGGGGTGCAATTTCACCCGGAAAAAAGCCAAACAGCAGGGCTGAAACTGCTGCAAAATTTCGTGCAATGGAACCCTTAATTTCTAACGTACTGCTATGCTAATTATTCCCGCGATTGATTTGAAAGACGGTCATTGTGTGCGCCTCAAACAGGGCGTGATGGAAAATGCCACGGTATTTTCCGAAGATCCTGCTGCGATGGCGCAGCATTGGCTGGAGCAAGGCGCACGCCGCCTGCATCTAGTGGATTTGAACGGCGCGTTCGCCGGCAAACCGAAGAACGAAGTTGCGGTGCGCGGCATCATTGAGGCGATGGGCGACAGCGATGTGCCTGTGCAACTGGGCGGTGGCATCCGCGACCTGGAAACCATCGAACGTTATCTCGACATCGGAGTCAGCTATATCATCATCGGGACGGCTGCGGTCAAGGTGCCGGGCTTTCTGCATGAAGCCTGCGATGCCTTTCCCGGACATATCATGGTAGGTTTAGATGCTAAGGGCGGCAAAGTGGCGGTGGATGGCTGGTCGAAATTGACCGGCCACGACGTGGCCGATCTGGCAAAACGTTTTGAAGGTTATGGCGTGGAGGCGATCATTTACACCGACATCGGTCGCGACGGCATGTTATCCGGCGTGAACATTCCGGCCACGGTGGAGTTGGCCAGCCCGCTGCATGTGCCGGTGATCGCCAGCGGCGGCATCACCAATCTGGACGACGTGCGCGCCTTGTGTGCGGTGTATCAGGAAGGCATCACCGGTGCGATAACTGGCCGTGCGATCTATGAAGGTTCGCTGGATTTGCGAGCCGCACAAGCGTTGGCAGACGAGCTGACTCCGATCAAGTTATCATTTAATCGCTAAGTTTGGATGCTTGCCAAAAGAATCATTCCTTGCTTGGACGTAACTGCCGGTCGCGTGGTCAAGGGCGTCAGTTTCGTCGAATTGCGCGATGCCGGCGATCCGGTGGAAATTGCGCGCCGCTATGACGAGCAGGGTGCGGATGAACTGACTTTTCTCGACATTACCGCCAGTTCGGATGACCGGGGAATCATCTTCCGCATCATCGAGCAGGTCGCTTCGCAGGTGTTCATTCCGCTAACCGTCGGCGGAGGGGTGCGCGAAGTCGGCGATGTGCGAAACTTGCTAAATGCCGGAGCCGACAAGGTCAGCATCAACACTTCCGCCGTGCTGAATCCGCAACTGGTCGCGGATGCCGCCGGGCGCTACGGTTCGCAGTGCATCGTGGTGGCGATCGATGCGAAGCAGACCGGAACAGGATGCTGGGAAGTGTTCACCCACGGCGGACGCAAGGCAACGGGGCTGGATGCGGTGAAGTGGGCAAAAAAGATGCAAGGCTTGGGCGCGGGCGAAATCCTGCTGACCAGCATGGATCGTGACGGGCAAAAGAACGGCTTCGACCTGCCGTTGACGCGCGCGGTAACAGATGCGCTGGAAATCCCGGTGATTGCCAGCGGCGGGGTGGGGAACCTGCAACATCTCGCCGATGGGGTGAAACAGGGCGGTGCAGATGCGGTGCTGGCGGCGAGTATTTTCCATTTCGGCGAATACACCGTCCAGCAGGCCAAGCAGTTCATGGCGACGCAGGGCATCGAGGTGCGGTTATGACACGGTGCGCGAAAGCGACGAGTGCGGGAATAACCGCATCGCACCTCCTCCCGCAAACGGCTGGCTACGCCAGTAACGTGTCGGAGGTGCGGTTATGACACGGTGCGCCAGCCCTCTATCCAACTTTCCCCCAAAGGGGGAAAGAGCGATCGCCTCCTCTCCCGCTTGCGGGAGAGGAATGAGGAGAGGGGAGGCGACGAGTGCGGGAATAACCGCATCGCACCTCCTGATGGAACTACTAGCCAATCCACTAAGCCCGCAAGCGGGCAAGTGGCTGGTTATTCCGCAAACGGCTGGCTACGCCATAACCAGCGACTTGGCGAGCGTTGTTTGCTCGCCTAGTCGAATGGCTAGTAGTTGCATCAGTAACGTGTCGGAGGTGCGACTATGAAAGAAAAATGGCTGAACAAGGTGAACTGGTCCGAAGATGGGCTGGTAGCGGCCGTCGCGCAGGATGCCACTACCGGGCGTGTGCTGACGGTGGCGTGGATGAACCGCGAGGCATTGAAACAGACCTGGCAAAAAAATGAGACAGTGTATTGGTCGCGTTCGCGCAAGAAACTTTGGCACAAAGGTGAAGAGTCTGGGCATGTTCAAAAGGTAAAAGAAATTTACCTCGATTGCGACGGCGATGCGGTCCTGCTGCTGGTTGAACAACAGGGCGGCATAGCCTGCCATACCGGGCATGAAAGCTGTTTTTATAGCCGTCTGGAAAAAGAGGAGTGGGTGGAAGTGGATGCGGCGCTGAAATCTCCCGATGAGATTTACAAAAAATGAACTCTGAAAAAACGAATCAGGAAAAAATGAACCAGGATATTTTGCAACGATTGACGGAAACGCTGAAGGCGCGCAAACAGGCATCGCCGGAGAGTTCCTACGTTGCCAAACTGTTCAACAAGGGCGAAGATGCCATCCTGAAAAAAATCGGCGAGGAAGCGACAGAAGTTATTCTGGCGAGCAAGGGAGGCGACAAAACGCATCTGGTATATGAAACTGCCGATTTGTGGTTTCATTGCATGGTGTTGCTGGCCAAGCACGGCTTGAATGCTGACGATGTGCTGAACGAGTTGGCGCGCCGCGAAGGCTTATCGGGTATTGCCGAAAAAGAAAGCCGCAAAGAATAACTGTAGGGTGTGCTGCGCCCACCATGCCGGGCGCAGCCCGACCTACATTTAACTCCTTATAATGTATTAAGGTATCAAGGGGCAGCGAATGACAGACTGTATTTTTTGCAAAATCGCACACGGCGAAATCCCTTGCCGTAAGCTGTACGAAGACGGCGAGATGCTGGCGTTTCACGACATCAACCCGGTCGCGCCAGTGCACTTTATGCTGATCCCAAAGCTGCACCTGGCTTCGCTGGCGGAAGCCGAAGATGCGCATGCAGCCTTGCTCGGCAGGATGCTGGTATTGTCTCCCAGACTGGCGCGCGAGCAGGGGCTGGAAAACGGTTTTCGCACCGTGATCAACACCGGCAAGGGTGGCGGCCAGGAAGTATTTCATTTGCATATTCACATTATCGGCGGCGGCAACATTCCGCCCATGGTGCGGCGCAGCTAGCCGTTAACTTTTCCGGGAGATACCGACATGGGTTCATTTAGCATCTGGCATTGGCTGATCGTATTGCTGGTCGTCATATTGATATTCGGCACCAAGAAGCTGCGCAACATGGGCAGCGACTTGGGCGGCGCAGTGAAAAATTTCAAGGAAGGCGTGCGCGACGATGAGCCCAAGCCGGCCCAGCAGGAGGTGCAGGTCATCGAGGGCGAAGTAACATCAAAAACGCAGACGAAAGATAAATCGAACACGCATGTTTGACATCGCTTTCTCCGAGTTGATGGTCATAATGCTGGTGGCGCTGGTCGTCATCGGCCCCGAGCGGTTGCCGAAAGTGGCGCGCACAATGGGAAATTTGTGGGGGCGCATGCAGCGCTACGTGCAAAGTGTCAAAAGCGACATTGCGAACGATATGGCCATCGAAGAAGCAAAACAATTGCGCAGCAGTATCAGCAAGGAGATCACCGCTATCGAGCAAGCCACGCTGAAAGCACGTATGGAGATTGAACAGAAAGTCCTGGATGCGCAGATGGGCAGATCGCACGATGCGCCAGACGAACAAAATCCGCCCGTTAAACAACCCTCCATTACGCCAGGCAAGCCAGTTTGATGGGTATTAGTGAAAGCTTCATCGCGCACCTGATCGAATTGCGCACCCGTTTACTGAAAATCACAGTGGCCTTGCTGTTGGTGTTCATCTGCCTGTTCCCGTGGGCATCCGACCTCTATGCCATGCTGGCGCAACCGATGCTGGCCAAGCTGCCCAAAGGCGGGCAGATGATCGCCACCGATGTCACCACGCCGTTCTTCGTGCCGCTCAAAGTCGCGATGATGGCCGCATTGCTGGTCGCGCTACCCTACATCCTCTACCAAACATGGCGCTTTGTCGCGCCCGGATTGTATGAGCATGAGAGGCGCCTGGTTGTGCCGCTCATCGTCGCCAGCACCCTGCTATTTTTTTGCGGCATGGCATTCGCCTACTTCGCGGTGTTCCCCGTGGTATTCGGTTTCATCACCGCATCCGCGCCACAGGGTGTGGCCGTGATGACCGATATCGACAAATATTTAAGCTTCGTACTCGGCATGTTCCTGGCGTTTGGCTTTACTTTCCAGGTGCCGGTGGCGGTCGTGCTGCTGGTGCGTATGGGTGCCGTCAGTGTTGAAAAGCTGAGGGATATCCGTTCCTATGTGATCGTCGGTGCATTCATTCTCGGCGCGATCTTCACCCCGCCGGACGTAGTATCGCAATTCATGCTGGCGATACCGTTGTGGTTGCTGTATGAAGCGGGCATCGTGGTGGCAAGCTGGATGAAACCCGGAGAGCAAGCTGCAAAATCACTGTAGGGGCGCGATTCATCGCGCCCTGAATTATTCATGCACCAAAAGAAGGGCGCGATAAATCTCGCCCCTACGGTATTTCCAGATCAATTTACTGCGCCCTCGGTTTCGGGCGTTTGCCGATTTTCACTTGCGCCACCATTTCCGTGCCGTTGCGCATCATCTTGATAGACACGAGCTTGCCGGGCATCAGGTTGGCAACGGTTTCCAGCATGGTGTTCCAATTATTGATGGCCTTGCCATCGATCGATACCAGAATGTCGCCCGGCTTGATCCCGGCTTGATCGGAGGGGCTATTGCGCACCACCTCGGTGATCAATACACCCTTGGTGTCGCCGAGCCTGAAGGATTCAGCCAGCTCCGGAGTAAGCTCCTGCACGCCCGCCCCGATCCAGCCGCGCGTCACGGAGCCACTCTGGATGATTTGCTCCATGGTCTTTTTTGCAGTGCTGGCGGGAATGGCGAAACCGATGCCGAGCGAACCGCCGTTCGGCGAATAAATCGCGCTGTTGATGCCGATCAGGTTGCCGCTCACGTCCACCAATGCGCCGCCGGAATTGCCCGGATTGATTGCCGCATCAGTCTGAATGAAGCTCTCGAAAGTGCTCAACCCCAGATGATCACGCTTCAACGCGCTGATAATGCCCATGGTGACAGTCTGCCCCACGCCAAACGGGTTACCGATGGCGAGTACCATATCGCCAATTTGTGCCCGCTCCGGGTGTCCAAACGTGATGGCGGGCAGCTTGCCTGGCAATCCAATCTTGATTACGGCGAGATCAGTCTCGGGATCGGTGCCGATGACATGCGCCTTGGCCTTGCGACCATCCGCCAGCGCGACTTCGATCTGGTCGGCTGCTTCCACCACATGATGGTTGGTGAGAATGTAGCCGTCCGGGCTGACAATCACGCCCGAGCCAAGACTGGAGTTATTTTGCGGCTCAAGATCGCCCGGATCGCCGAAGAAAAAACGGAAGCGCGGATCATCCATGAAGGGATGGATCGGGGTCTTGGTGACGGTGCTGGTAAAGATGTTTACCACGCTGGGCATGGCTTTTTTCGCGGCGGCGCTTAACCCTGCAACCGGGGTTTTGTTTTCCGCTTCCTGTGGCACGCTCTCAAGCAACGTGACCACCCCGTTACGCGCCGCGCTCGGCAGCAGCTCCGGTTTGAGGGTCTGGATAATAAACAGCAGCGCCAGCGCGATGGTGACGGCTTGGGTAAATAAAAGCCAATGTTTACGCATGGTATGATTAACTTGTTCCAAATTGCGTTAACAACAATAATAATTTCGTAGGGTAGGTTCCACGCACCGTTGCCAACTGGTGCGTGGAGCGCACCCACATGTGTTCTGTTTCAATTGCGATTTGAAATTATATGCTTCGAAATAAAGGAAACCCATGTTGCTCAATGAATTGCGCGATTATAACGTAAGCCTGTTGCAAACCGGCATGTTCAAGGACTACTGCCCGAATGGCGTGCAGGTGGAAGGCCGCGCCGAAGTGCGGCGCATCGCCACCGGCGTGACAGCTTCGCAGCAGGTTCTGGATGCTGCTATCGCATGGGGCGCGGACGCGGTGCTGGTGCATCACGGCTATTTCTGGCGCGGCGAAGATGCCGCGATCACCGGTATCAAGAAGCGCCGCATCGCCGAGTTGCTGCGCCATGACGTAAGCCTGCTAACCTATCACCTGCCGCTCGACGCGCATCCCGAACTGGGTAACAACGCGCGGCTCGGCAAACTATTGGGATTGATCGAACAAGGCCGGTTCGGCGAACAGAACATCGCCTGCATCGGTGAGCTGGAGCATCCCCAGACACTCGCCCAATTCGCCGCCTGGATCGGGGGCAGGTTGCAGCGCGTTCCGCAGACCATTGGAGATAACGCCAAGAATATCCGCAAGGTGGCGTGGTGTAGCGGCGGAGCACAGGGCTATTTTGAAGCCGCCATCACACAGGGTGCGGATGCCTTTGTCACCGGAGAGATTTCCGAGCAGAATTTCCATCTCGCCAATGAAAGCGGCGTAGCCTTCATCGCCGCCGGACACCATGCCACCGAGCGGCATGGCATTCGGGCGTTGGGGGAACATTTGGCAGCGCATTTTGGTTTGGAACACAGGTTTTTCGACCAAGACAATCCTGTCTAGTCACACAATCAAATGTGCAGATAAAATTCCCGATTACCGTATACCGTGCGGGCCGGATAACCTTTCTCCCGCCTGCGTGAGAAGGGCGGTCGCCCCCTCCACCTTCGAGGCAGTATTGGGTGGGGGTTAGCGCGGGAACGACAGCTCAATGCCATGGACACTTGAATTTTGTCCAATATTTTACAAACGAGCAAGGCGTGGCACCACCTGTTGCTACAATCCACATTGACATCTGCCTGCGGCTTGCTTAGGAAAATATGCCAGAAGAATGATGCTGTACCCTATACCAGTCTGCCGTTGCCTGCAGACCCTGCTGCAAGGTGAAACTCGGCTTCCAACCCAGGTCCCTTTGAATAAAATCGCCATTGACGCACAACGATCCCACTACACGCTCCGCCGATTCGAACTTGCCCAACAATTTGCTCAAACCGCGTAATAATCCTATGGGCACAGGAAACAGTCTGGCAGGCTTTCCCAATGCTATACCCATCCGCCGTGCCAATTCGGAACTTGAAATATCTTCGCCATCACATACCAAATAAGTTTTTCCAGCAGCGGCAGAATGACTCGCGCAGACAATCAAGGCATCCACCAGATTACCCAAATAAATCAGGCTGCGTTTGTTGCGCACACATGCCAACGGCAGAGGAGTGCCTTTACCGACCGCCGCCAACAACCTGATGAAATTTCCCTTCACACCGGGGCCATATACTAGCGGCGAGCGTACGATTACAACCTCCAGGCCTGTTTCATGCGCAATACGCTGCAATGCTTGCTCGGCTTGCCATTTCGAGATGGCATAGGCATCCTGCGGGTTGGGTTTATCAGATTCGATAAAGGGTCGAGTTTCGGTAGTTTGTTCACCGTTCACCTTGATCGAACTTACATAGACAAGCCGCTTCACCCCGTTTGCCGCCGCCTGACGAGCCAAGTTGGCTGTACCCTGCATATTAACTTTCAGGAATTCCGCCAGCGGGTCAGTGGCATCATCTTTCATCACATGCACACGTGCGGCGAGATGAATTACCACATCCACATCGCATAGCGCCTCTGCCCATTTTGTTTTGCCATCAATTGCACCAACTACCACCATTTCTATATTGTCGATTGGCGGGTGAGCCGAACGCACAGCCACATGGACAGATTGGCCTTGCCGAAGCAACTCGGCGCAAAGGTATTGGCCAACAAAACCGTTGGCTCCGGTAACCAAAATTTTCATGTTTATAGATGTGTCCCTACTGAATTACCCATACATGGGCGCCCACTGTTTTGCCGAGCTTTCAATCGATGATTTTGAGAAAGTTTAAGATTGCGGCCTTACATCCAGACTTTATCCAAAACAATCCATTAACGCCGTCATTCCCTGTCCCCCGCCTTCGCGAGGGTGACAGGGAATGACGAGTTTTTGGCCTAATGGGCAATCCGGGTTTAATGCGCAGCACATACCTGTAGATAAACAAAAAAGCAGCTTAATCTCGGATTGTCCATTAGCATTTGAGGCATTGGTAAATCAAGAGGTTGTAGGTCTGGTTTTAACCAGACTTGTCGGGCTGAAGCCCGACTTACGAGCTAATGGATAATTTGGGTTAATAGCTTGTACTCCAACCTGCTTCGGCGGATCGTACTGGAATTTTATTTTACAATCTTCAGGTTGGGTTTGTGCGGCTTGGGTTTACGCGCCTCATCGCTATTATTGGTAGGGTGCGGTTGTTGCGGGTCGCTGCCCTGAAACACCAAACCTTGTCCGGTTTCCTTGGCAAAGATGCCGATAACCGCCGCAACAGGCACCATTAAATCGAACGGCGAACCGCCGAAGCGACCGTTACAGGTGATCATCTCGTTGCCCATCTCAAGGTTGCGCACCGCGCCTGCGCTGAGGTTCAGGACGATCTCCCCGTCCTTCACATAAGCCTGCGGCACCTCGGTTTGCCCGTCGACACGGACGGCCAGATAGGGAGTCAAACCGCTGTCCACGCACCATTCGTAAATCGCGCGAATCAGGTAAGGCCGCGTAGACAGATCGCTCATTCCAACCTCATTGCGAAAGTCAAACAAGCCTGTCCTGAGTACAGTCGAAGGTGCAGCGGCGAACGAGCGACGCTGTCAGTACGGTTAATACGGCAATGAGCAAGTGGGGAAGCCAACGCAGTTTCACCGGTGAAATGCGGTTGGGATCATTTGCGCATTGCCCGCTCGGAAGGCGTCAATGCATCAATGAAGCCCTGCCGAGAAAACATACGCTCGGCATATTTCATCATTGGCGCTGCATCCTTGCCCATCTGGATGCCGTAATGGTCGAGCCGCCACAGCAGGGGCGCAATCGCCACGTCCAGCATAGAAAATTCATCGCCTAGCAAAAACTTCTGCTTGGTCAATATCTGCGCAAGCTGGGTCAAGTTGTCGCGGATCACGGTGCGCGCCTTGTCGGCAGCTTTCCCGCCCTGCTCTATTACACCGACCTTGCTGTAGAGTTCCTGTTCGAAGCGATGCAGGAACAGCCGGGCGCGCCCGCGCATGACCGGGTCCGGCGGCATCAACTGTGGATGTGGAAAGCGCTCGTCAATGTACTCGTTGATGATGTTGGCTTCATACAGAATCAGGTCGCGCTCGACCAGGGTCGGCACCTTGTTGTACGGGTTTATCACCGCGATGTCTTCGGCGCGGTTGGCCATGTCAACATCGATCACTTCAAAGTCCATGCCCTTTTCGTATAGCACGATCCGGCAACGGTGGGAATATGGGCATGTGGTGCCCGAATAAAGTCGCATCATAAAAATATCCTGCCATCAAAAAGAAACGCTAAAACAAAAAACCAAAAGGCGAGACGGCCAATCTCATTCATACTGGCTCCCATTCATAATGGCAACTGGCAAAACAGCCGAGAAACTAACACAAATGACATATGGAATTCAACTTAATATTGCCCAAACCCATGTGCCACGCCACTTGGCGGGTATAATTGCCCTGCAAGGCATGTATTGCGGTATATCTGTGAGATATTTGATGAGCCAACACCCCGAAAACCCATGCTGCCGATGAAGCAAACCATCAGAAAAAATATTCTTGCGCTGCGCGAGCAGCTTTCGCCGGACGCGCGCGCCGCGTACAGTGCGGCGATCAGCGCGCGCTTATTGCGGCTGCCCGAGTACCGGCAAGCCGAGACGGTGCTGGGTTATATGAATTTCGGCGCGGAGTTTGCCAGCGAGCTTTGGGCCGGGCAAGTATTGGCGGAAGGCAAACGCCTAGTTTTGCCTAAGGTGAACCATCACACCAACCGGCTCGACCTGTATCTGGTGGAAGATATGGAAAACCAGTTGGCGGCTGGGCTGTGGGGAATACGCGAGCCGATAACCGAACTCTGCGAGCGGATGGGCAGGTTAAATGGGGTAGAATTCGCCCTGTTACCCGGCGTGGCATTTGCCCGCGACGGCGCGCGGTTGGGCTACGGCAAGGGCTTTTATGACCGGTTGCTGGCACAGATGACACACCGGCCCGCGCTGGTAGCCGCAGCCTTCGCCCTGCAAATCGTAGAGCAAATTCCACAGGAAGCAACCGACATAAAAGTTGAATGGATTGTTACCGAACAAGAGACGATTACCTGTTCAATGTTGCGCTAATGGGGGACGGAAAGATGGCATCAAAACCTGATGACGACCCGCAGGAAACCCGGGAATGGCTGGATGCGCTCGAGTCGGTGCTGGAGAATGAAGGCGCGGAGCGCGCCAATTTTCTGCTCGGGCAACTGATCGACAAGGCGCGCGGCTCCGGCGCGGGTGTGCCGTTCAGTGCGACCACGCCCTATTGCAACACCATCCCGCTGGACAAGGAACAACGCTCGGCAGGCAACCATGAGCTGGAACACCGCATCCGCGCCCTGACGCGCTGGAACGCGATGGCGCTGGTGCTGAATGCCAACCGCGAATCTCTGGAACTGGGCGGCCACATCGCCACATTCGCTTCGGCGGCGACCCTTTACGACGTCGCGTTCAATCATTTTTTACACGGCAAGACCGATACGCACGGCGGCGATCTGGTGTATTTCCAGGGGCACTCCTCACCCGGCATGTACGCGCGCGCGTTCCTCGATGGGCGGCTCAGCGAGGAGCAGATGCACAAATTCCGCCAGGAGTCCGAAGGTGGTGGCCTGTCGTCCTATCCGCACCCGTGGCTGATGCCGGATTTCTGGCAGTTCTCCACGGTGTCGATGGGGCTGGGGCCGCTGATGGCGATCTATCAGGCGCGCTTCATGCGCTATCTGGAGCACCGCGGCATCGCGCAAACCGGCGCTCCCGCACCAGAGGGCTCCGCATCACCGTGTCGTGCCCGCAAGGTGTGGGCATTTCTCGGCGACGGCGAAACCGACGAGCCGGAATCGCTGGGTGCCATTTCGCTGGCGGGGCGCGAGCATCTCGACAACCTGATTTTCGTCGTAAACTGTAATTTACAACGCCTCGACGGCCCGGTGCGCGGCAACGGCAAGATCATCCAGGAACTGGAAGGGGTGTTTCGCGGCGCGGGCTGGAACGTCATCAAGGTGGTGTGGGGCCGACATTGGGACAGGCTGTTCGCCAAGGATAAAAACGGCCTGCTGCAACAGCGCATGCAGGAAGTGGTGGACGGCGAATACCAGACCTACAAGGCCAGGGACGGCGCGTATGCGCGCGAGCATTTCTTCGGCAAACACCCGGAGTTGCTGGAAATGGTGGCCGATATGTCCGACGATGAGCTGTGGCGGCTAAACCGCGGTGGCCAC
>MGWP01000035.1:0-18614 GCA_001801055.1 Gallionellales bacterium GWA2_55_18
TCACCGGTAGAGGTTTACAGCGAACTCCTGCACAATATGGAACTCGCTAAAACGGCTACTAAACATTAACTGTTGCGGTTGGTTATTGAATCCGCCCTGCCTTTTGCAATAATTCCAATCCGCGCTCTACCTTCCCTGCACCGCGCTCGGCACGTATGCAAAAACATGTTTCCGCATCGAACTCGGCCGGCATCAGCGTCGTCATCCCGTCGATCAGGCGAGTTAAATTACCCCCGGCAAAGCCGGGGGCTTATTGGGTGAGTCCCTCAAAGGGGCTGATAAAACCATGAGCCGCCCAAGGCGGCTGGGGGTTCTCCTTCCCCTTCAGTGAGAAGGCTGGGATTTGCACATCTACTCCACCACCCAAGCCCATCCCCTGATGGAACAACTAGCCATTCGACTAGGCCGCAAAATACAGCGGCCAAGTCGCTGGTTAACCCCAGCCCTCCCCTTGAAAGGGAGGAAGCTACAGCAATCATCGCCAAATTCGCATGGCCGCTATATAAGTCAAACTTTTGGAGTCCACCGGCAGAGCCGGGGGTTTACCTCACTTAATTAGTCAAAAACCTAAAAACTGCAATTTATCCTGATGAACTAACTAGCCATCTGACTAAGCGCGGTAAAACCTGCGCTAAGTCATTGGTTAACGAAAAGCACGGAATAAAACAATAAGTTGCATTGATTTGGTGATTCACCCATTGGGTATTCATTAGCAGCATTGAGTCCTTTGAATTTGTTTGTGTTTTTCGTGACTTTCGTGGACAACTGCTTTTTCTAGGTTGAAGGTTCCTTATTGAGCATCGCCTTCAGTCTCGCCAGCTTATCCATGCCCTCGCCTTTGCTGAGGGTCGGCGCAGCTTCCTTGTGGCCACCCGCATAGACCAGTTCTCCTTCCGGCATTTCTGTCAAAAAGCGGCTCGGCTCACAGGCCAGCCACTCCTTGCCGCGCTTGCGGCGGTTGCAGTAGCTGATTTGCAGGCTGCGCTCGGCGCGCGTGATGCCGACATACATCAGGCGGCGCTCTTCCTCAATCTGTTTTTCGTCGCTGTCGCGAAACGGCAGGATATCCTCCTCCGCGCCGACGATGAACACATGCGGGAATTCCAGCCCCTTGACGGCGTGCAACGTGGACAATGAAACTGCGTCCGGCTCCTCGTTTTTGCCTTCCAGCATATTGATCAGCGCGATAGTCTGCACCATATCGATCAGCGATTTTTCGTCGGCTTCGCCCTTGCGCTTGAGCCAGCCGGTAAATTCCTGCACGTTTTCCCATTTGCCTTGCGCCTGATGCGGCTCGTGCGAATCGTATAGCCACGCCTCGTAGTTGATCGCGCGCAGCAATTCATCGAGCAATTCGCCGCACGGGTCCTTGTCGGCGCGCTCCTGAATGCGGTTGATAAAGTTGCAGAAAGTCATCAGGTCTTCGTGCTGGCGTGGCGGCAGTTGCTGCTCCATCTCTATCTCGAAAGCTGCCTCGAACAGGCTGACATGGCGCCCCCCGGCATGGCTGCCGAGCTTCTCCAGCGTCGTGTTGCCGATGCCGCGCTTCGGCGTGGTGATGGCGCGAATGAAAGCCGGATCGTCGTCCGGGTTGGCGATCAGCCGCAGGTAGGCGGTGATATCCTTGATCTCGGCGCGCTCGAAAAACGACGTGCCGCCGCTGACGGTATAAGGCACGCGCTGGGTGCGCAGTTGCTCTTCGAACGCGCGCGACAGGTGATTGCTGCGATACAGGATCGCATAATCGGAATATTTGGTGCGGTGCTCAAACTTGTGCGCCATCAGCTTCATCACCACGCTCTCCGCCTCGTGCTCGTCATCGCGTGCCGCATAGATGCGCACCGGATCGCCGATACCGTGATCGCTCCACAGGCGCTTTTCAAACACTTTGGTATTGTGGTTGATCAGGTGATTCGCCACCTTGAGGATGCGCTGCGAGGAACGGTAGTTTTGCTCCAACTTGATGACGCGCAGCCTAGTGTAATCATTACGCAGATTGTGCAGGTTCTCGATACTCGCACCGCGCCACGCGTAAATGGCCTGATCGTCGTCGCCCACCGCAGTGAATGCGGCGCGGCTGCCCGCCAGCAGCTTGGTCAACTGGTACTGACAACCATTGGTATCCTGGTATTCGTCGATCAGCAGGTAATGCAGCCGGTTCTGCCAGCGAAACAAGGCTTCGGGATGCTCCTTGAACAACACCACCGGCAGGTGGATCAAGTCGTCGAAATCCACCGCCTGATAGGCGCGCAGCGTTTCCTGGTAGCGTGTATAAATGCGGGCATATGTTCTTGCCTTCTCGTTCTCGGCAGACCCGATATTTCCTTGGGCGGCCTGTTCCGGTGCGACAAAAGCCGATTTCCAGCTCGAAATCTGTGTCTGAATATCGCGAATCTCTTGTTTGTCGCCGGAATTGGCCAGTTCGCTGAGAATTTTCCAGCTATCGCCGCTATCAAAAATCGAAAACTGCGGCTTGTAGCCCAGCAGCTTTGCTTCGGCGCGCAGGATGTTCATGCCAAGCGAATGAAAGGTGCTCACCAACAGGCCCTTTGCATTCTTGCCCTGTAACAAGGCACCGACGCGCTCACGCATCTCATTAGCCGCCTTGTTGGTAAAAGTAATCGCGGCGATGTTGCGCGGCGCATAGCCGCACCGCTCCACCAGATGGGCAATTTTCTGTGTAATCACGCGCGTCTTGCCGCTGCCCGCACCAGCCAGCACCAGCAAAGGGCCGTCAAGATAAGTTATCGCTTCGCGCTGTGCTGTATTGGGCTTGTTCAACATTTATCCGGGATTGGAACAGACTGATCAGGGGTATTTCTGGAGAGGCACATGATGCCAAAGCGTCTGCATCAATAGGGCGCGTCAGGCTGGATGATTCTTCTTCAAACTGCAGATGTAGATTTTAGAGGCCTCAAAGCCGATGTTTGAATAATAACCAGCCTTGGGAAATCATGCCTTGGTTTTTGCTTCCATTTGGTTAGCGCGCGTCAGGCCAAAGAGACATAAAAGGTTTGACTGGCAGGGCAGTATTTGCACTTGCCGATGTGCCCGCACCTGTCGGCTTATCTGAGCTTGCCGGTGTGCCCACATCTGTCGGCTTATCTGCACTTGCCGATGATTGTACCGGGTTGCGCTTTATGTCTTTTTCATACCACTTTACGCAATCACCGCCACTTTTTACAGCTTCACGCAAAGCATCGTCGGCGTGCGCAAACAAGCCGACTAACGTATCGTCCTGATTCGCCATACTCACTCCCAAAGATACGCTGACAGGCGGTAACGCATCGCCACTGGGCAACACTATCATGGATCCACTGACGGACGCCCTCAGTCTTTCTGCCGCAATACAGCCTTCAGCCAATGAAGTGTTGGGCATGAAAACAGCGAATTGATCGCCGATGAAGCGTCCCGCTTGGTCATCCGGGCGCAAGCAGGACAACATGGTATGCGCGGTATCACGTAGCGCCTGTTCGCTGCCAAGTTGCCCATACTTGTCGCTAAACTCCTTGAACTGATCTATCTCCAGCAACATGATGCAGCTTGGTTTATTGTTTGAAATATCGCGGCGCAAATGGCGATCGAATTTCTCTTCCACCCATTGGCGGTTATATAGACCTGTCAGCTCATCGATGACGGCGGCTCCCGAAAACCCGTGATGAAGTTCGAGGTTTTCTGCCGCAATCCGCTTGTCAGGACGAAAACGCGCGCTTAACACGCTTAATATATTATGCGCGGCCTGATGCGAGATATCGATCAGTTCCCACATGGCATCGTGTCCGATGGCAAGCAATTCGCAGTTTGTGGCGGCTACGATGTATGTCAAATCATGGGCATCCCCAAGAATGGACATTTCCCCCGCACATTCCCCTTTACCGAGCATGGCGATAGGCTCGGCATCTGGGTTTGTTAATTGAATATTCAGGCGCCCGGAAAGAACAATATAAACCGAATCGTTGACCTCACCGGGAGCCAGGAGTGTTTCACCCGAATTCAAGGTGCGTATATTGGATTCGCTTAAGTTAGGGGTAAATAATTTGCCGGGCACCCCATGGAATAACGGGGCAGCTTCCAGCACTTTCAAAATTTCTGGAGAGAGATTCATGTCATTTCCTCCTTACAGTTAATCCACTTGATACGTGCAACAAGTTTCCAGTGCGCTGCGGGTGCGGGTGCGGGTGCGGGTGCGGGGCAATTTATCGAATGATCATTATAACTGGAATGCATCTGTATCGCGGATGCGCAACACATCCGGCTCATCGCCTCATTTACTCAATAGGCTGGAAATGCGTATATTCGCCACATCTAGGCGTTTCAGCAAAATGTACAGGAACGCATCGTCAAACTGGAAACGGCACTCCACCGAAGCCTTGGCCAGCACATCCAGATCGATCTCGATCAGGGTGGCATCGGTTTCCGCCCATATTGCGGTGGTACGCAGAAAATTGCTGTCGGGGAAACATTTCATTTCACCGAAACAGTCCCCTTTGCACAATCGGTCCAACTCACAATCCAGCCTCGTCACCTTTAACTCGCCGCTGGCCAGAATAAAAAACTCGCGGCACTGCTCATTTTCACGCAGGATGCATTCGCCCTTGTGCACCTCGCGCCAATCGCTGATGCGTAACACCTCCCATAGTTCGATATCCCCAACATTCTTGAAAAAATGCAGCGAACGCATGGTGTCAAACTTTTCCGTATCAGAAATATTTTCCTGAACCTCTGTGTTGCTACTGAAAAAGTGAACCAGGTCGCAAGTGAACTCTCCCCATGTCTGGTAACGTTGCGACAAATCCTTTTGTATCGCGCGCTGTACGATGGCATCCAGCTCTTCTGGAATATCTGGGCGAAGGGTTCTGGGCAGTGGCGGGGCGCTATGCATGATCTGATAGAGGAGGCTGTAGCTGTTGTCCGCATGAAACGGCAGCCTGCCGGTCAGCAATATGTACAACGTCACACCCAGTGAATAAATATCCGTCTGATGGCTCAACGGCTGATCCTGAATTTGCTCCGGCGACATATAGGCCGGTGAGCCGACGCCTGCCACCTGGGTCATCTGTTGGGATACATGCGGGTTTTCAATCAACGCCGATCCAAAATCCGCAATCTTGATGTCGCCTTCCTTCTGCATCAAAATATTTGCTGGCTTGATGTCGCGGTGTATCACTCCTTGCCGCTGCGCATATTCCAATGCATTGCCGCATTTGTAAATAATTTCCGCAACCGTACCAAACGGCAAAAGCCGATCTACTTTGGTGTATTTCTCAAGGGTTTCGCCCTCGACATATTCCATTACCATGTAATTCAGTTCGCCATCCAGAACCGCATCGATTATTTTTACGATATGCGGATGCGATAATTTTCCTGCCAGAGAAGCCTCTGTGAGCAACAATTTGCGGTACGCATTGACATTAGCAGCATTGCGCATGGCGATTGAATTGAATAACTTGAGAGCAACCTGCTGGTCGTTGAATTGATCCAACGCCAGATATACCGTGCTGGTCGCACCGCATCCCAACTTTCTGACAATTTCATATTTACCGACGCGTTTCATACATATACCCTGAACTAATGGCATCACCAGCACGGCTAGTAGATTGTCCCACTAAAACAATTACAAATAAACCGTTCGGCCTGATCTTGTCGAAGGCCAATATCGGCGGGCATCCAGCGGCTCGACAAGCTCACCGCGAATGGTAACTGTTTTACTGGAATGCACTCCTAGCAGGCTCCTGTTTCATTATGGATGCTGCGCTTGATACTGGCAACATTCTGTTATTTCACCATTAGTTCGATGCCCTTAATTTCTTCCAGATAGCTTTGTGCCTCGCGTTTCAATATGCCATGCGCATACAGGAAACATCCGGAAAAACTTTACCGTAATATCTGCCTTTATCACGTGAGCGAAGTAAATAGTAGTTCGCGCACCGGCCTGAAGCTCTTGCGATGCACCGCGGACACGCCATGCTCGCGCAATGCGGCGAGGTGCATGGCTGTTGGATAGCCTTTGTGGTCGGCGAAGCCATAGTGCGGGTATTGTTCGTGCAACTCGAGCATCAGCGCATCGCGTGCAGTTTTTGCCAAAATCGAAGCGGCAGAAATCGCCGCGACTTTGCTGTCGCCTTTCACTATCGCCTGGCTGGGAATACCGGTTTGCGGGCAATACAGACCATCCACCAGCACCTGCTGCGGCTTGATATTCAACGCCAGCACGGCGCGGCGCATCGCCAGCAATGTGGCTTGCAGGATGTTGAGCCGGTCGATCTCGTCCACTTCGGCATAGGCTATCGCCCAAGCCAAGGCGCGCTCTCGAATAATCGGAGCGAGTTTGTCGCGTTGCCGTTCGGAAAGTTTTTTTGAGTCGGCTAAACCATCGATGGGATTACTCGCGTCGAGGATAACCGCCGCCGCGCTCACCGGGCCGGCCAGAGGGCCTCTTCCGGCTTCATCCACACCACAAATGAGAATATTGGATTGCTGAATTTTCCTTCTCCCCTGCACCCATTTTGGTAGATTTGGCTAAGCGTAGCTCAACCTACGTCGTGTCCTTTAGAATTGTTGAGGGCAAATACGGCAGGATGGCCGCCGCCGCTTTCTGTGCGGTATTCTGGCGCAGAGCCCGGTGCAATTCGAGAAACGCCTCTTCGAGTTGCGCCACAGCACCCTTGTCGCTGATCAGGTTGAGCAGCGCCTGGGTGAGATTCTCCGGCGTGGCGTCATCCTGCATCAGTTCCGGCACAACAAATCGTTCGCACAGAATGTTGGGCAGCCCGTAATAAGGCTGGTAGCTCTTGCGCTTCATCAGCCACCACGAGAATGCAGGCATCTTATAGGTGATGACCATCGGGCGCTTGAGTAAGGCACATTCCAGCGTCGCCGTACCGGAGGCGACCAGCACACCGTCGGCGGCGATCATCGCGTCCTGCGCATGCCCGAACAGCAGCGTGATCGGCAGTTGTTGCGCGTCGCAATCATAGAGAGCCTGCTCGAAAATGCCGCGTGTTTCGCGGCTGACCAGCGGCACCAGAAAGCGCGCATCTGGCATCTGTTGCAGCACCAGTTTGGCGGTCTCGATGTAGGTACGCGCGAGATGTTTTACTTCGCTCTGGCGGCTGCCTGGCAGAAAAGCAAACACCCTGGCTTGCAGCGGAATGCGCATCGTCTCGCGCATCTCGGCACGCTTGGGATGATCCGGCAACATATCGGCAAGCGGATGCCCGACATAACTCACCGGTACGCCAGCCTGCTGATACAACTTCGGTTCGTGCGGGAACAGCGCGAGCATGTGGGATACGGCGTGCTTTATTTTATTGATGCGTTCTCCGCGCCACGCCCAGATCGACGGGCTGACATAGTGTATGGTGGGGATGCCGCGCTGCTTGAGTACCAGTTCCAGGTCGAGATTGAAATCCGGTGCATCCACCGCGATGTACAAGCTAGGTGGGTTAGACAGTAAATAATTCTTCAGCTTGCGGCGAATGCCGACGATCTCGCGATAATGACGCAACACTTCGATGTAGCCGCGTACCGCCAACTTTTCCATCGGAAACAATACGTTCATCCCGACCGCCTGCATCTTCGGGCCACCGATGCCAACGAATTCAACATCGGGGCGCGCTTCCTTCAGGGCTGCGATCAAGTGGCTGCCGAGCAGGTCGCCGGAGGCTTCGCCAGCGACGATGCCGATTACGATCTTTTTCTGCTGCATTGAATAATTACCTGTTGTTTCATTTTCAAACTCAAAAGTGAAATATCGTAGGGTGCATTCCATGCACCATTTTCATTGGTGCATGGAATGCACCCTACATAGTTACTTTGATTGAAGAATTACCGGTCAGCGGATAATGCCACGATCCGATGCGGCGAGAAAATCGGCCAGCGGCTGCAACTCGGGATGCTCCGGCAACTGCGCCCCTATCGCGGCTTTGGCTTCATCCAGGCTTAATCCGGACTTGTACAATGTCTTGTAGGCACGCTTGATCGCCGTAACCGCCGTACCCGAAAAACCGCGCCGCTTCAGCCCTTCTGCGTTGATGCCATGCGGCGAGCTGGGATTGCCGGAAGCCAGCACGTAAGGCGGCAAATCCTGCAACAGGATCGTACCCATGCCGGTGATGATGTGCGTGCCGATCCTGACGAACTGATGCACCACGGTGAAGCCACCGAGGATCGCGTAATCGCCAACATGGACATGCCCGGCCAGCTGCGCATTGTTGGCAAAAATGGTGTGGTTGCCCACCTGGCAGTCGTGCGCCAGATGCACATAGGCCATGATCCAGTTGTGATTGCCGACGCGCGTCACACCCACATCCTGTGCGGTACCAAGGTTGAAGGTACAGAACTCGCGGATAGTATTGTGGTCGCCAATTTCCAGCCGTGTCGGCTCGCCGGCATATTTCTTGTCCTGCGGAATTTCGCCCAGTGAGCAGAATTGAAAAATGCGGTTTTGCCGGCCAATGCGTGTGTGCCCGTTGATTACCACATGCGGGCCAATCACCGTACCGGCGCCAATCTCGACATGCTCGCCGATGATGGAATAAGCGCCCACCTCGACATCGTCGGCAAGCTGCGCGCCCGGGTGAACGATGGCGGTTTGGTGAATCATGGATGCCTCCCGAAATACAAGATCACGCCACCGATTTTACGGTGCACATCAATTCCGCTTCGGCGGCCAGTTGTCCATCAACCTCTGCTCTGGCACTGAACTTGAACACGCCACGCATGCTGCGCATCAGCGTCACCTTGATGATCAGTTGATCGCCGGGAGTGACCGGGCGTTTAAAACGCGCGCCGTCAATGCCGGCGAAGTAATACACTGACTTATCGTCCGGTTTACTGTCCATCGACTTAAACGATAACAGCGCGGCAACCTGCGCCATCGCCTCGATGATCAGCACACCGGGCATCACCGGATGATGCGGATAATGGCCGGGAAAAAATGGTTCGTTGATCGTGACGTTCTTCAACGCGACGATGTCCTTGCCCGGTTCGATCGACAGCACGCGATCCACCAGTAAAAACGGGTAACGGTGCGGCAGATGTTCGAGGATAGCGTGGATATCCATTTGTATGCTCATTCGTCTGATCCTTTCAATAATGCGATTTCCCGCTCCAATGTTTTGACGCGCTTCACCAGATCGTCGAGGTGGCGCAGATGGACGGCGTTCCTGCGCCAGTCATCGTTGCTGCTGAACGGAAATATCCCGCTGTAGCTGCCGGGTTCCTTGATGGATTTTCCAACCAGCGTAAACGATGAGATTTCGACATGATCGGCTATTTGCAAGTGCCCGAGAATGCCCGCACTGCCGCCGATGCGGCAATAACTGCCGATGGTGGCGCTACCGGCGATGCCCACGCATCCGGCGATGGCGGTATGCGCGCCGATGCGCACGTTGTGCGCAACCTGTATCTGATTATCCAGCTTTACCCCGTCTTCGATCACCGTATCGTCCAGCGCGCCGCGGTCGATGGTAGTGTTCGCGCCGATCTCGACATCGTTGCCGATCACCACGCGGCCGATTTGCGGAATCTTGACCCAGCGCCCCTCATCCATTGCAATGCCGAAGCCGTCCGATCCGATCACTGCACCGGAATGTGCAATCAGGTTATCGCCAATCACGCAGTCGTGATAGATCACCACCCCCGGATACAGCCGGGCATGGCTGCCGATGGTCGTATTTGCGCCTATACAGCAACCCTCGCCGATTACGCTGAATGCGCCGATTGTTGCACCCTCGCCGATTGCCGCCATTGCGGCGATGCTGGCCGTCGGGTCGATCCGCGCATTCGCGCCGATGACCGCACCGGGATGCACACCCGGTTTGGCTTCCGGCAAAGGATTGAGCATGGCTGAAACCTTGGCAAAATAGGCGTAGGGGTTATCCGAAATAATACGGGGCAGATCTGTCGAATCCATATCTGCTTGGCCAAGAATAATTGCACCGGCTTTTGTCGTAACCAGTTGTGCGCGATATTTGCTGTTGGTAAGAAAACTGATCTGGTTCGGCTGCGCCTTTTCCAGCGTGGCGATTTGGGAAATGCGCACCCCGGTGTCCCCCAGCACGCGCCCGCCAAGCTGTGCCGCGATGTCAGCCAACCGATAGGAGATATCCATCCTGCGTATCGCTTATTTGCTGTCCTTGCCACTGTCGGTTTTTTCACTGGCGAGATGCTTGATCACTTTGTCGGTGATATCTATCCTCGGGTTGCGATATACCGCTTCTTGCAGGATCAGGTCATACTTTTCCGCTTCGGCAATCGCCTGGATCGCCTTGTTGGCCTGCTCCAGCACGATGGACAACTCTTCATTTTTGCGCAAATTCAAATCTTCGCGGAATTCGCGTTGCATGCGTTGCAAATTCACGTTCATGCCGGTTAGCTCACGTTCCTTGTTGCGGTGATCGGCATCCGACAACTTGCCGCCATCCTTTTCCAGCAAAGTTTGCAATTCTTTCGCCTGCTTCATCAGTTTTTTGATTTCCTGATCACGTCCGGAGAATTCTTTTTCAATCTTTTTTTCCGCTTTAATCGCCGGTGAGGACTCACGTAACACGCGCTCGGTATCCACCACACCCACCTTAAAATCCGAGGCTTGCGCCGCACCCACGCCAAGCAACATAACCAGCACACACGTTTTTATCATCATTTTCATTAGGCACCCCTTACACATTTCAACCAGCGACTCGACTACCGCCTTCTGGCGGCTTGGTTAATCGGCTAATTGCTTTATCATAACCGGCCACTTGGCAACCGTTCTTTGCTTGCCTAGTGGAATGGCTAGTAGTTTCATCAGTAGTTCCACCAGTAGTTCTATCAGAACATCGAACCCAAGTTAAACTGGAATTTTTGCATTTTATCTCCCTGCTGCTTGTTAAGCGGCACGGCATAACTCAACTTGATCGGCCCTGCCGGAGATATCCAGGTAAATGCTGCGCCAGCAGAATAGCGCAATCCGGCGCTGCCCGGCAGATCGCCTTGACCATAGACCGCGCCAGCATCGACAAATCCGCTCAAGCGCACCGATTTCTCCTTGATTCCCGGAACCGGCATCAGCAACTCGGCATTGCCGATCACGCGCTTTGTGCCGCCCAATGCTTGATTGTAGATATCGCGCGGCCCCAGCGAGTTGGAATCATACCCCCGCACCGAACCGGTGCCACCAGCATAAAAATTCTTGAAAAACGGCATCGGTTTTCCGCCATAACCGCCTGCGACACCTGCCTCGCCGTTCAACAACAAGGTAAGATCGCTGCTCACCGGATGAAACCACTGGTGCTGGTAGTTGAGCTTGTAATAGCGCATGTCGAACACCGGCAACGCAATTTCCGCAAAGGCGCGCTGCACAGTACCCATAGTGGTGTAAATCGCGCTGTCGCGACTATCCCTTGTCCAGCCGATTGTTCCCAACAAATTGCTGTTGGACGCGCCGAAAGTATTGACATACTGCATCAAGCGCGCCGAAGGATTTGTCAACAACCCCAACCTGGTGCTTTCATAGGCCAAGCCATAACTGATTCCCTCATCCTCGCCTATCGGTACGCCGAAACGCACGCCTCCGCCCAGCGTATGCGATGAATATTGGCTCACCGCCGTGCTGCTCGAATCGGTATCGCGCTTATACACATCAAAACCGCGACTCACGCCGTCATCGGTAAAATACGGGTTGGTATAGGAGAGCGAATAAACCTGATTGACCTTGCTGGTGTTGATTTGCGTCGAAACATGATTGCCGCTACCGAACAAATTGGCCTGTGTGATACCTGCCATCAGCGTCAATCCTTCGCCACCGTTTGAAAAACCCGCACCTACCGAGAAATTACCCGTGGATTTTTCCTTTACCGATACATTCACATCCATCTGATCCGTGGTGCCCTGAACCGGAGGTGTCTCCACATTGACCTCGGAAAAAAAGTCCAGCTTATCCACGCGCTGCTTGGATTTCTTGATTTTCTCCATATCGAACCACGCGCTTTCTACTTGGCGGAATTCGCGGCGGATGACTTCATCCCTTGTTTTATCGTTGCCCGCGATATTGATGCGGCGCACATACACACGCTGCCCGGGGTCAACCACAAAATTGAAGGCTACCTGATGCTTTTCCTTGTCCAATTCTGGAATCGCATTCACGTTGGCAAAGGCGTAGCCTTCCTGACCCAAACGCTCACCGACTTTCTTGCTGGTCTCGGTCAGCGCCTTGCGCGAAAAGGTATCACCCGCTTTCACCTGAATGAGCTTTTCAACCTCATCCTTGGGTATCAGCGTATTACCCGCAATTCCGACCTTGGAAACAGTGTATTTCGCACCCTCGGTAATATTGATGGTGATGTAAATATCTTTCTTGTCCGGTGTGATGGATACCTGCGTGGAATCGATGCTGAACTCAAGATAACCGTTGTCCATGTAAAACGAGCGCATGGCCTCCATGTCGGCAGACAGCTTTTGCTTGGAATACTGGTCACTATTGCTGAACCAGCTCATCCAGTCCGGCGTGCTGAGTTTCATCATATCCAGCAATTCGCCTTCCTTGTAGGCCTGATTGCCGACCAGGTTGATCTGCTTGATTTTGGAGACTTCACCTTCAATCACATTGAACAAGATGCCGACGCGATTGCGCTCCAATTCCGTAACGGTGGCTGTCACGCTCACGCCATATTTGCCGCGCGCCACATACTGGCGCTTCAACTCCTGGGTAGCTTTGTCCATGACGCCTTTATCGAATATGCGCGCTTCGGCCAAACCCACATACTTCATGTTGTCCTTGAGCTGATCCTTGGAAAAATCCTTCACGCCATTGATTTCGATACTGGCTATCGAAGGGCGCTCGCGCACCAGCACGATCAGCACACCCTGCTCCACTTCCAGGCTCACATCCTTGAAGAACCCGGTGGCATATAAGGCGCGAATCGCTGCTGCCGCCTGCTGATCGTTCATAACATCGCCAATCTTGACCGGCAGATAGCTAAACACCGTGCCGGCTTCGGTGCGCTGTATGCCCTCGACGCGAATATCCTCGACGGTAAACGGCTCTATTGCCCAGGCGGGAGATAAACAGAGTAAGGAAATCAGTCCCGCCAGCTTTTTTAGTTTCATGTTTTAACCAGAGATTAGGCGATTAATATCGTTATATATAGCAAATGCCATCAGCGTGCCAAGCAACGCGATGCCGATCTTCTGGCCGATTTCCCAAGCCTGTTCGGATACCGGGCTACCCTTGACCAATTCGGCAGCATAATACAACAAGTGCCCCCCATCCAATAAGGGGATAGGCAATAAATTCAGCACACCGAGACTGACGCTGATCAACGCGAGAAATCCGAGGTAAGCCGCCACACCCATTTCGGCGGACTGCCCGGCATAGTCGGCGATAGTGATCGGGCCGCTCAGATTTTTCATCGAAATCTCGCCCATCACCATCTTGCCCAGCATTTTCAGGCTGATAATAGTGGTTTCCCAAGTCTTACGCAAAGATATGGCAAATGCTTCAAGCGGGCCATAACTTGCCTCGGTCAGCATCGCCTGCCATGCCGCATTGTCCACTTGCGGGCCTGCTCCAATTTTACCCACGGTTTTGCCGGATTCGCCAACGGCCTGCGGAATCACCGATATGCTTGATACCGCCCCACCGCGTTGGATATCGAACCTCACAGTTTGCCCCGGATGCGTGCGCACCATTTCCACTACCTCAAGCCAACGCTGCATCGTTATGCCATTGGCGCGCAGGATACGATCCCCCTCCTGCAATCCGGCGCGTTGCGCCACGCTGCCTTCGGCGATTTTGCCGATAACGGGCAGGATAATCGGCTGATAGGTGTGCAACCCGAGTTTGTCGAGAAACTCGCCATCCAGATCTTTTGCTTCTAGGCTGCTCATGTCGAGCAGATGAAAAAGATACCCGCCCTGCGCGCTGCGCGCTTCGATCTTGACTTCACCTTGTCGGAGAGCCAGCTCAAGTAACGTCCAGCGCAGCTCCTGCCAGTTCGGAATCGTCTCGCCGTTGACGGTGAGAATGGTTTCGCCCGCCTGCATCTGCGCAATGGCTGCCGGTGAGCCAGGTGGCACATCGCCCAGCACCGGTTTTAATCCCGGCACACCGTACATAAACAATGCCCAGTACAACACAATGGCCAGCAGAAAATTTGCCAACGGCCCCGCCACCACGATCGCCATGCGCCGCAGTACCGGCTGGCGGTTAAAAGCGTATTGCAAATCTTGCGGGGCGACTTCGCCCTCACGCTCATCCAGCATCTTGACGTAGCCGCCCAGTGGCACCGCTGAGATCACCCACTCGGTATCGCTACCGGCGAAACGCTTGCGGTAAATCTCCTTGCCGAAACCCACAGAAAAACGCAGCACTCTCACACCGCAACGGCGCGCCACCCAATAGTGTCCAAGCTCATGAAACACCACCAATAAGGCGATTGCACCGATAAAGGCGAACAAGGTGATCATGTCTGCCTGATTTTCTGTTGCGCGGCACGGCGCGCTTCATCATCTGCACCCAGCACATCGTCCAGATTGCCAACTGCATTAACCGACAGCGCATCCAACACCGCCTCGATCACACGCGGAATCGACAGGAAGGAAATTTGCTTATCGAGGAAGGCCGCCACCGCCACTTCGTTTGCGGCATTCAGTATTGCCGGTGCAGTACCCGCCGCACGCAACGCCTGATAGGCCAACGCCAAACAGGGGAAGCGTTCAAAATCGGGGGCGGTAAAACTCATTGTCGCCACCTTGAACAAGTCCAGTGGCGCCACCCCGGCATCAATGCGCTCTGGCCAAGCCAAGCCGTAAGCAATCGGCGTGCGCATATCCGGATTGCCGAGTTGCGCCAATACCGAGCCGTCCACATATTCGACCAAAGAATGAATCACGCTCTGCGGGTGTACCACCACCTGAATGTCATCGGCACCCGCGTTGAACAGCCAGTGCGCCTCGATAACTTCCAGCCCCTTGTTCATCATGCTCGCCGAGTCCACCGAAATCTTGCGCCCCATCACCCAGTTGGGATGCGCGCAGGCTTGTTCCGGCGTAACGTTTTGCAACTCGCTGAGCGGCGTATTGCGAAACGGGCCGCCGGAAGCGGTAAGCAGGATGCGCCGCACGCCGTTGCCCGCCAAGTCGCCGTCATAACCGCGCGGCAGCGCCTGAAAAATCGCGTTGTGCTCACTATCGATTGGCAGCAGCACGGAGCCGCTGGCGCGCACCGCGTCCATGAACACGTTGCCTGCCATCACCAGCGTTTCCTTGTTCGCCAGCAGGATTTTCTTGCCGGCATGCGCCGCCGCCAGTGTCGGTCGCAGGCCTGCCGCACCGACGATGGCCGCCATCACCGCATCGACTTCCGGCAGAATTGAGACCTGCTCCAGCGCCTCCGCACCACTCAATACCTCAGTACTTAAACCGGCTTCACGTACCCATTGGCGCAATTGGACGGTGGCGGCATCATCCAGCAATACCGCATAGCGCGGCTTGAACTGTATGCATTGCCGGAGCAACAAATCGGCCTGGCGGTTAGCCGTCAACGCAACGATATTAAATTTATCCGGATGGCGCGCTACCACGTCCAGCGTGCTGGTGCCGATACTGCCGGTGGAGCCGAGGATGACAAGGTTTTGCATTATCGAAATAGTGAAAAGTGAAGCCTTCTAAGCGGCCTAAAATTGCTGCGGAGGGATGGATGCAAGGCGCACGGAACGCAGCAACCGGAATGTACACAAAGTACATGAGGATTGCGAGTACCGCGCAACGCCGCATAACCAGCCACTTGGCTGCTGTATTTTGGCAGCCTAGTGGAATGGCTAGTAGTTACATCAGACGCCCTCCGCAGCAATTTTTAGCCCAGTTTATGCAACAGCATCGCCAGCGCGGCGAGCGGCAAGGTCGAGGTCAATGCATCGATGCGATCCAGCAATCCGCCGTGCCCCGGCAATAACGCGCCGCTGTCCTTGACCCCGGCCTGGCGTTTGACCGCCGACTCGAACAAATCGCCGATTACCGCCAAACCCACCCACCACCACGAAGCCAGCAACAATATCGGCAACACTTCGCGATGCGCAAAATCGGGGCTGAAACTCCACGCCAAAACCACATAAACCGATACACCGAGCAGCGCGCCCACCACGCCTTCCCAGGTTTTTCCCGGGCTGATGCTGGGGGCAAGTTTGCGTTTGCCGAATTTGCGCCCGGCGAAATAAGCCGCAATATCGGCAATCCATACCAGACACATCACGAATAGCAGTATCCACGGGCTGGCGGCACGCATATCCAGCATCGCCAAACCGGTCGGGACCAGTACCGCCCATCCGGTCAATGCCATCAAAACCGGTTGCCTTACCTTCCAGCCGACCATCAGCCAGGCCGGCACGATGATCAGCCATAACAGGGCTGATACGGCATAGACCGCCAAATGTATCTGAAGACGCTGCGCTTCAGTTGTGCCGGCATCCATCCATAACAGCCCCAGCATCAGCAACAGGGTCAACCCCCAGTAGAGGCTCGCCTTCCTGCCGGTAAAACCGGACAGGCGCGACCACTCAACGGCTCCCTGCATGACCATCACGACGATCAACACTGCCCACGCAGCGGGCGGCAACGCAAACAATGCCGCTAACAGCAATGCCAGCAAAACGGTAGCGGTAATCACCCGCGATTTAAGCATCGGCTTTTCCCAATCCATCCCAGCCTCCCCTTGTCAGGGGAGGAGCTGCAATCACTCGCGGTTTAAGCATCAGCTTTTCCCTGCTTGTCCAGAAGTTGTTCGCTGGTCCGGCCAAAACGCCGTTCGCGCTTTTGATACGAGGCGATCGCCGCATCCAGGTTCTTGCGCCCGAACGCCGGCCACAAGACATCGGTGAAGTACAACTCGGTATAGGCCAGTTGCCACAACATGAAGTTACTGATGCGCTGCTCGCCGCCGGTGCGGATGAACAAGTCTGGTTCGGGCGCGTCGCTCATCGACAGGTATGGGCGCAGATCATCCTCGGTAAAGGTTTGCGCGAGATGCGGATACTCCCTGAGCATTGCTTGCACCGCATGCATCACATCCCAGCGTCCACCATAGTTGGCTGCGATAGTCAGCGTCAATGCAGTGTTATTGGCGGTAAGCCGCTCTGCATCCTGCATAGCCTGCCTGAGCTTGTCATTAAAACGGCTGCGGTCACCGATGATTTTCAGGCGGATGTTGTTTTTATGCAGCTTGGCGGCTTCCCGTTCCAGCATTATCAGGAACAGCGACATCAGGAAAGAAACTTCATCGTCGGGACGTCGCCAATTTTCGCTGCTGAACGCGAACACTGTCAGGTACTCCACGCCCAGATCGCGGCAGGCAATCACCACTTCGCGCAACGCTTCAACCCCGCGCTGATGCCCGGCTATACGCGGCATGAAACGCTGTTTCGCCCAACGCCCGTTGCCGTCCATAATGACAGCAATATGGCGCGGGACACTGGCGATGTCGGGAATGATGCGGGTGGAACTAGGTGGGAGGTTTGCCATTATCAGAAGACAGATGACAGAAGACAGGGGACAGAATCTTGCCAGCTGCGCAGGTTTTTTAATACGGGTGTGGCGGAGCCACACAACACTCTGTCATCTGCCATCTGTCATCTGTCCTCTGGCTAGACCGCCATCAGGTCGGCTTCTTTAGCAGCTAGCGCTTTATCGATTTCCGCAACAAAGCGATCTGTCAGTTTTTGCACTTCATCCTGCAAGCGCCGCTCCACATCTTCGGCAATCTCTTTGTTCTTGAGGGCTTCCTTGAGCGAATGATTGGCATCGCGACGGATATTGCGCACCGCCACCTTGGCGGTTTCGCCTTCAGACTTGATCACCTTGATCAGATCGCGGCGGCGTTCTTCGGTCAGCATCGGCATCGGCACACGGATCAAATCACCGTTGGTGGCCGGATTCAACCCCAGGTCAGAATCGCGTATCGCGCGCTCCACCGGGCCGACCATGTTTTTTTCCCACGGCTGCACACCGATGGTGCGCGCATCAACCAGCGTGATGTTGGCGACTTGGTTGATCAGTGTCGGATTGCCGTAGTAATCGACCGTCACATGATCCAGCAAGCCGGTATGCGCACGCCCGGTGCGCACCTTGCCCAAGTCCGCTTTCAGTGCATCCAGCGACTTTTGCATTTTTTGTTCGGTAGTTTTCTTGATGTCGGTAATCATGGCTAACTCCTGATTCAATCAACTCGCACCAATGTTCCTTCGCCTTCGCCCAGCACCACGCGTTTCAGCGCGCCCGCCTTGAAAATACTGAATACGATGATCGGCAGTTTCTGGTCGCGGCACAATGTCAGTGCCGTTGCATCCATCACCTTGAGATTTTTGCTGATCGCCTCGTCAAAACTCAGGCTTTGGTAGCGGGTTGCACTGGGGTCTATTTTGGGATCGGCGGTGTAGACGCCATCTACCTTGGTAGCCTTGATCACTACCTCGGCGGACATTTCTACACCGCGCAATGCTGCGGCGGTATCGGTGGTAAAAAACGGGCTACCGATGCCGGCTGCAAAAATCACCACCTTGCCGTCTTCCAGATAACACAAGGCCTTGTTGCGGATAAACGGCTCCGCGACCTGCTCCAAGTTCAATGCGGACTGCACACGG
>MGWP01000035.1:18634-27843 GCA_001801055.1 Gallionellales bacterium GWA2_55_18
GCCACTTGCACACCCAGCCCGACCACTTCCGCAATCTCGGCGACGATGCGTTCGATCACCTCGCGGTTGATACCATAACTGTCGTCGCCCATCAGGGCTTCGCCGCTGAGTTTGAGCAAAATGCGCTTATAGGCAGGCGTACTCATGATGATTAACTCTTGGCCGCCGCTATGGTTGCAGCCACTTCCGCCGCGTAATCTTCGACCTTCTTCTCGATGCCCTCTCCCACCACAAACATCTGGAACGCGGTAACCGATGCACCCTTGCCCTTCAGCAATTGTTCGATGGTCTGCTTGCCGTCTTCCGCCTTGACAAACACCTGCCCCAGCAGCGTCACCTCCTTGAGGAATTTTTGCACCGTGCCATCGGCAATTTTTTCCAGCATCGCATCCGGTTTTCCGGCCTCGCGCGCCTTCTCGATGGCGATACGGCGTTCGGTAGCGATCTCTTCCTGATTCACGCCGGAAGCATCAATTGACTTTGGCTTGCTCGCCGCGATATGCATGGAAAGGTCGCGCCCCAGCGTCTCGTCGCCGCCGGTGTAATCCAGCAACACACCGATCTTGCTGCCGTGCAGGTAGCTGGACAATTTACCCGTAGTGGTAGCGTAGCGCTCGAAACGGCGGATGCTGACATTTTCGCCAAGCTTCATCACCAGCGCCTTGCGGGTTTCCTCCACGCTACCGGAACCGTTGGCAAGCGCCGCATCAGACAGTGCGAGAATATCAGCCGGGTTATTTTTCGCCACAGTCTCGGCGACATTTTTGGCGAACGCGACAAAATCATCGTTCTTGGCCACAAAGTCAGTTTCGCAGTTCACTTCCACCACTGCGCCGGTCTTGCCGTCCACGGCAATAAATGCGCTGACCACACCTTCGGCGGCTATGCGGGAAGATGCCTTGCTGGCCTTGGCACCACTCTTAATGCGCAATTGCTCTTCAGCCATCTTGAAATCGCCATTGGATTCAACCAGCGCCTTTTTGCATTCCATCATGCCGAGGCCGGTTGCCTCGCGCAATTCCTTCACCATGCTTGCAGTAATTTCTGCCATCTCAAACTCCGTAAAATACTTATAAAAAAAGGGGCTCGCGCCCCTTTATGCGCTATGCTTAACGTGAAACTCGCATAGCGATTCGTTTGCCCTTTCTCCCGCTTGCGGGGGAAAGTTGGATAGGGGGAACGGGCATGGCAAGTTTCATTATCAGGCGTGACTCTTTGCCATGCCCGTGAAACTCAAGCGGCTTGTTCTTCTGCTGCCACTGCCACTTGCTCAACCAATTCGTTCATGGCCTGCGCACGGCCTTCCAGCACCGCGTCGGCAATGCCGCGGGCATACAGGCGAATCGCTTGCGTGGAGTCGTCGTTGCCCGGAATGATGTAGTCCACACCGAGCGGAGAATTATTGGTGTCTACAATGCCGATCACCGGGATACCCAGTTTTTGTGCTTCGACAATGGCACCCTTTTGATAGCCAACGTCAATCACGAACAACGCGGTCGGCAAGCCCGGCATATCCTTGATGCCACCCAGGCTGCGATCCAGCTTTTCCAGTTCGCGCTTCATCATCAACGCTTCTTTCTTGGAAACTTTTTCATTCGTGCCATCGACAGTCATCTGCTCCAATTCGCGCAGGCGCTTGATGGATTGTTGCACGGTCTTGTAGTTGGTCAGCATACCACCCAGCCAGCGATGATTCACAAACGGCGAACCCGCCCGAACGGCTTCTTCTTGCAGGATGTCGCGCGCCTGGCGCTTGGTCGCCACAAACAGGATGGTGCCCTTCTTGGCCGACAGCTTGCGCACGAAGTTTTCCGCTTCGGCAAACATCGCGACGGTTTTTTCCAGGTTAATGATGTGAATCTTGTTGCGATGGCCAAAGATATAAGGTGCCATCTTGGGATTCCAGAAACGGGTTTGGTGGCCGAAATGAACACCGGCCTCCAGCATTTGACGCATAGTTACAGCCATGAAAACTCCTATCGTTAAGGGTTATAAACTACCACTCGCCAGCCTGACTCTTACGAGCACCCCAACTTGCGCGAGCGGGAAATTAGCTTCGGACTATCCCGAAGCGGCGCGCATTCTAGCACTAAGCCGCGCTTCACTCAACCTCAAACCTCGCACCTCAAACAAACCTCGCACCTCAAACTTCACAACAAATACATTTGCTCGCTATACTCCAATTTAAAACGATAACCCTATTCATTAAAGAAGGATTACCTTAAACTCATAACCTGATTTCCTGTCAAAAGGTCTTTTCCTGCCCGATAATTCAGCACAGTGGGCAGGCCACCACAATCCGTTTTCGGCAAGCCCGTACATCATGAATCCGCGTCTTATCCTTAAATCCGCACGCAACATAAAAATAGCGACTGCAACCAAGATAAACCGTGCGCTCGGCAGGGAATTCATTCCCGCTCAGCGCAACCTTCTGAGTATCGAAACATCCAGCATCTGCAACCTCAAGTGCCACTTCTGTGCATACCCCAAGAAGTTAAGCCCCAAGGTAGTGATGAGCAACGATTTCTTCCGTGACAGCATCAACCAGGCGTTGGAGCTTGGGTATAAGTCATTCGACCTGACGCCATGCACCGGGGACGTATTCATGGACCGGAATATCCTGGACAAACTCATCTATCTGGACGAGAACCCACAGGTATGTGGCTATTCGTTCCATACCAACTTCACCGTACCCCAGCGGCAAGATATTGATCGGCTGGTGAGCATGAAGAAGTTTACTGATTTGCATATCAGTATCTACGGTTACGATTTGGAAAGCTTCGTAGCCATGACGCAAGGGCCCGAGAAGCTCTATGAACGGCTCATTTCCAATCTGGAACACCTGCTCGCATCGACAGAAAACCGCCCGCTACCGGTAAATTTTGCTTTCCACACCGCCGCAAAATCGCTGGCACACAAGAAGAGCGCCCTCATAGATATACTGAAAAAATTTGAGCTTGCGGGAGCATCGGTGAGAGTGCAGAAGCGCCTTTACAACAACTGGGGCGGATTTATCACTGCCGAGGACGTAAAGCATCTGCCTATAACGGTACTGGGCGAAGACATGATCAATAAAAACGGTGCCTGCGTCCGGCTGTTTACCCAAATACAAATCATGGCATCTGGCATTGTCAATGGCTGCGCCTGCCGCGATGCCGATGCCACGCTGCAACTCGGGGATCTCCACCATGCATCGCTGAAGGACATAGTCTCAGCACGCAATCCGGAGTACATGAAACTTATTGACGAACAACAAGCTGGAAACTTCCGTCCCGTATGCCGGAGTTGCGACTTCTACTCCAGTATCTATCACAAGGGCAGCAGCTACCGCAAAGCCGATGTTGAGCTGCAATCGTTGGCGGAATTCAAAGCCTCACTGCCCTGAGCCAGCATCTGCGTCCAAGACGCAGACATCCCGCAACCAGAGCATCTACCGCATCACCATTCTTATTGGCGGACAATCTCAAGAATCGCGCTACAACCGCTGGCGCACTGCTTCAAACAAGCAGATTGCCGTTGCCGCCGCCACATTCAGCGACTCGGCCTTACCAGGCATCGGAATGGTGATTTGCTGCGTGGCGAGATTCAACAACTCGGCAGACAACCCCGCCCCTTCGTTGCCGATCAGGAACGCCACCTTGCCGTGCAGATCACAGTCGTACAGGCTATGTTTAGCTTGCAGGCTGGCCGCCAGCAGTGTACCGGGAAATAATTTAGCCACGCTCGGCAATTCTTGGCGCTCGTAAATAATCAGAGCGAAATGCCCTCCCATCGCGGCGCGCAGCACTTTCGGCGACCAGGCATCAGCGCAGCCCGCGGACAGAAATACCGCATCACACCCCGCCGCCGCCGCCGAACGCAACATCGAACCGAGATTGCCGGGATCCTGGATATCCTCCAGCAACAGCGCGAAGCAGGCAGCGGTAACTGGTGCGGTAGGCTGCGAAATTTCAATCAGCGCGAGAATGCCAGTCGGTGTTTTCAGTTCACTGAGTTCCGCGAATAACTTGTCATCCAGTTGTGTCACCGGCACACCGGCAGCACGTTCGAGCAATACCGTTATTTCCGCGTCATGCAACGCGGCAGCATTCAGCAGGATATGTTGCGGCTGTGTTCCGGAATCCAGGTGCGCCGCCAGCAGGTGCGCGCCGTCCAGCAAGGTTTGGCCTGCCTTGCCACGTTGCCGCGCCGAACCGCCGAGTTTGACGAGCTCCTTGAAGAACGGGTTGTCGCGGGATTGGATCTTTTTCATGCCAGAGCTGGCTTATGCTGCTGCAGTCGTTCCCTGCTCCAGCAACGCACCGATTTCTTCCAGCGCGGGCAGTTCCTGCAAGGCGCGCAGGTTGAGGTCGTCGAGCATTTGTTTGGTGGTGGCGAATAATTCCGGCTTCCCAGGCGTGTCGCGCGTGCCGACCACTTCCACCCAGCCGCGCGCTTCCAGCGTTTTCAATATTTGCGAGGATACTGCAACGCCGCGTATTTCCTCGATGTCGCCGCGTGTGACCGGCTGGTGATAGGCGATGATGGCGAGCGTTTCCAGCACCGCGCGCGAGTAGCGCGGCGGCTTCTGCGGATTGAGCAGGTCGAGGTATTGCTGCATTTCCGGTTTGGCGCGGAACCGCCAGCCGCTGGCCACGCGGGTCAATTCCACGCCGCGCCCCTGCCAATCCTGCGCGAGTTCTTCGAGCAGCGCTTCCATCTGGCGATTGTCCAGCGACACGTCGCTGAGCTTCTTCAGCTCCGCAACCGGCAGGGGTTCCGTGGTGGTCAGCAGCGCGGCCTCAAGCACATGTTTGAACTGTTCGGTGTTCATCTTTCCGCCAAACAGATCAACGGGAATCGAAACCTCCCCCTGGCTGGATTCGGTTTCCACGGGTAATGGCGCGTCACTCTGCGGTAATGGATCGGCTTGTTCTGACATAAATACTCCCCAATGTTTCGCTTTGCTGGATTTCCACCAGATATTCCTTGGCCAGTTCGAGAATGGCGATGAAAGTGACCACCAGTTTCGCCACGCCGCTTTCCACATCGAACAGCTTGTCGAACGCGACATACTCGCCGCCCTGCAAGCAGCGCAAGACATGCGTCATCTGTTCGCGCACCGACAGTTGCTCGCGGCGCACCTTGTGATGCGTGTTGAGTTTGGCGCGCGCCAGCAGCCCCAGCCAGGCCTGGCGCAAATCTTCCACGCTGACTGCCGGCAGGCGTTCCTGCAGGGTATGCTCGATCAACACCTGCGCGATCTCGAAATCGCGCCCGGCCTGCGGCAATTCGTTGAGCTTTTGCGCGGCCAGTTTCATCTGCTCGTATTCCATCAGGCGGCGCATCAGTTCGGCGCGTGGGTCTTCGCCTTCCTCCTCACTGGCCTTGGGCGGGCGCGGCAGCAACATGCGCGATTTGATCTCGATCAGCACCGCCGCCATCAGCAGGTATTCGGCAGCCAGTTCCAGGCGATGCTGCTGCATCATCTCGATGTAGGTCATGTATTGCCGGGTCAATTCCGCCATCGGAATATCCAGCACATCGAGATTGTGCTTGCGGATCAGATACAGCAACAAGTCCAGCGGCCCCTGGAAATTCTCCAGCACCAGCTCCAGCGCATCCGGCGGGATGTATAAATCCTGCGGCAGTTCCAGCAGCGGCTCGCCGTGGATGCGCGCGATCGGGCTGAGTGGGAGTTGCAGTTCGCTCATCGCTGGTCAGCCGTAGCTCAGCCCCATCGCCTCGCGCACGTCGCGCATCGTCTCGGAAGCCAGTTTGCGCGCCTTTTCGCAGCCGTCGGCGATGATGTTGCGCACCAGCGCCGGGTCGTCCAAGTACTGTTGCGCGCGTTCGCGCATCGGGTGCTGCTCCACCAGCACCGCGTCGATCACTGGCTGTTTGCATTCGATACAGCCGATCCCGGCGCTCTTGCAGCCTTGCATGGCCCATTGCCTGGTTTGATCGTTGGAATACACCAGATGCAACGGCCATACCGGGCATTTGTCGGGGTTACCGGCATCGGTGCGGCGGATGCGCGCCGGGTCGGTCGGCATGGTGCGGATTTTCTTGGTCACGCTGGCCTCGTCCTCGCGTAGCGTGATGGTGTTGTCATAGGACTTGGACATTTTCTGCCCGTCCAGCCCGGGCATCTTCGACGCGACGGTGAGCATGGCCTGCGGCTCGGACAGGATCATCTTGCCACCACCTTCCAGATAGCCGAACAGGCGTTCGCGGTCGCCGTGACTCAGGCTTTGTTGCTCGTCCAGCAGGGCCTTGGCGGATTCCAGCGCCTCATCGTCGCCCTGCTCCTGAAAACGGATGCGCAGTTCGTTATACAGCTTGGCCTTTTTTCCGCCAAGCTTTTTAACCGCCGCTTCGGCCTTTTTCTCGAAACCTGGCTCGCGCCCGTAGATGTGATTGAAGCGGCGCGCGATCTCGCGGGTAAATTCGATATGCGGCACCTGATCCTCGCCCACCGGCACCTGGGTGGCGCGGTAAATCAGGATATCCGCGCTTTGCAGCAACGGGTAGCCGAGGAAGCCGTAAGTGCTCAAATCTTTCTCGGAGAGCTTTTCCTGCTGATCCTTGTAGGTCGGCACGCGCTCCAGCCAGCCCAGCGGGGTAATCATCGACAGCAGCAGGTGCAGCTCGGCGTGTTCCGGCACGCGCGACTGGATAAACAGCGTGGCATGGGCGGGATCCACCCCCGCCGCCAGCCAGTCCACCACCATGTCCCACACGTTTTGCTCGATGATTTGCGGCGTGTCGTAATGCGTGGTCAACGCATGCCAATCGGCCACGAAGAACAGGCATTCGTATTCGTGCTGCATCTGCACCCAGTTTTTCAACACCCCGTGGTAATGCCCCAGATGCAAACTCCCGGTGGGGCGCATTCCCGATAACACTCGATCAGCAAACATATTTCCTCAAAGCCCGAATAAAAACGAAATCAATCTGAACATCAGGTTCACCAGCGGCGAAAGTATCAAGCTTAACACCGGCGTGACCGCCAGAAAAATCAGGATGAACATACCATACGGTTCGATCTTCGCCAGTTGAAACGCCTGGCGATGCGGCAGCAGGCTGACCGCTACTCGCCCGCCATCCAGCGGCGGCAATGGCAACAGGTTCAGCACCATCAACACGACGTTGATTTTAATCCCCCATTCGGCCATGCCCATCAGCGGCTCAACAAAATAACTGCCCGGAAACAACCATGCCATTTTATAGAGAAATGCCCAACCCAGCGCCATGAAAAAATTTGAAGCCGGCCCGGCAATGGCCACCCACAGCATATCCTGCTTGGGGCGGCGCAACGCACCGAAGTTGACCGGCACTGGCTTGGCCCAGCCGAACAGGATACCGCCCAGCCACAGGGTAAGCAGCGGAAACAGGATCGTGCCGACCGGATCGATGTGGCGCAACGGGTTCAGGCTAATACGCCCCTGCTGAAATGCCGTCATGTCGCCGAAATGGCGCGCCACATAGCCGTGCGCCGCTTCGTGCAGGGTGATGGCGAACAGCACGGGGATCGCCGCGAGAGCGATGGTCTGGATCAGTTGGTCTGATTGCATTTAATTTTTGAATCCAAAATTGATATTACGCATTGTCCACGAAAGACACGAAAAGCACGAAAAAACAGAACAACTCGTTTCTCCAGAGATTTCCGATACATTTTAAGCGCGGTACTTGGTTTTTGAGCGCGCCTGATAATAAATCGCAGCAAATTCCCCGAATCTCTTTTTCGTGCCTTTCGTGTTTTTGCGAGCTTTCGCCTTGAGGCGAAATGCCTGCTTACCCCACTGCGTGGACCGTATCTTTTCCCGTCGGGTAAAACCCGACCTACGGCTCCTCGATTCCAAAAGACGCTATATCGCCCATACCACGGCGCAGCAATATCGGCGTATCGCCGGTCAGGTCGATCACGGTGGTGAAATCCGAGCCAACCGCGCCGCCATCTATCACCAGCTCCACTTTTTTCTCCAGCAATTCGCGAATCCGTTCGGCATCGTTCAGCGGCCACTCCTCATCCGGCAAGATCAGCGTGGAGCTGGACATCGGCTCGCCCAGCTCTTCCAGCAGTGCCAACGCCACCGGGTGATCGGGAATGCGGATGCCGATGGTGCTGCGCTTGGGATGCTGTAAGCGCTTCGGCACCTCCTTGGTCGCCTCCAGAATGAAAGTGTAGCTGCCCGGCGTATTGCTTTTCAGCAAACGGAATTTGCTGTTGTCCACGCGCGCATAGCGCGAGATTTCCGACAGGTCGCGGCACATCAAGGTCAGGTGATGCTGCTCGTCCAATTGGCGTATCTGGCGGATGCGCGTTACGGCATCCTTGTCATCCAGATGGCAGCCCAGCGCGTAGCAGGAATCGGTGGGATAGACCACGATGCCGCCATCGCGCAGCATGGCCGCCGCCTGACGGATCAGGCGCGGATTGGGGTTGTCCGGGTATATGGTGAAAAATTGTGACATGGCTAGTTTCCAACTCCTCCCCTGACAAGGGGAGGCCGGGAGGGGTTTGGTGGGTTGGGAGGGGTTGCTTCCCATAGCTCCCACACCGGCCTGCACCCCAGCGGAAAATCCGGTAGCCTCCCCATATCCCGGTAACTCTCGTCCGGGCCATGAAAATCCGAACCACACGAGCACAGCAAATTGAATTCCCCGGCATAACGCGCGAACTCGGCATGTTGCTCCGGCGTGTGGCTGCCGCTCACCACCTCGATCGCCTGTCCGCCGCATTCGACAAATTCGGTCAGCAATTCATGCATGGTTTTCTTGCCCATGCTGGTGCGTCCGACCATGTAGCGACCGGGGTGCGCCAGTGCCGCCACGCCGCCGCTGCCCCGTACCCAACCCACCGCATCGGCCAGCGCCGCCCATTGGTGCGACACATAACCCGGTTTGCCCTTCGCCAAATAACGATTAAACACGCTCTTCACATCCTTGCAATGCCCGGCTTCGACCAGATAGCGCGCAAAATGGGCACGTCCGATCATGTTGGGGTTTCCCGCATAACGATACGCGCCTTGCAGCACACCGCCGATGCCGACCTTCGCCAGTGCATCGGCCATTTTTTTTGCACGTTCGCCGCGCCCGCTACGCACGTTGCGCAACCCTGATACCAGCGGCGGATACGCCGGATCGATGCCCAAACCGACCACATGCACGGTATGGGTGCGCCAGGTCACGGAAATTTCCACGCCGTTGATGAAGGTCATGCCATG
>MGWP01000035.1:27917-60236 GCA_001801055.1 Gallionellales bacterium GWA2_55_18
CGCGTTCGGCGGCGCGATGCACCAATTCTGCCGGAGTGAGCGTACCGTCGGAAATGTTGGAATGGCAATGCAGGTCGTAATCAAGCATGGGTTCCTGCGGTTGCCTCGCCGCGGCCCTTCTTCATTATTTTTTCTTCGGCGCACTTGCGGCGCGTTTCTCCGGGTTCAACGGTCGTCAAGTAAGGCATGCACCACTTCGATATCGATAATTGCCGCTCATGTTTTCGCATAAACCTTTTCCGCATGATGAATGAAAGCATCCACAAAACTGTTGGCAATGTAATGAAACACCGGCCCGACCAATTTCTCCAGCAGTTTGCTGGAAAACTCATAGTGCAAACGAAATTCTATTTTACAGGCTGAATCGCCTAGCGGGATAAACCGCCAATGACCGTCCAGATGCCGGAACGGCCCATGCTGCAAAGTCATATCGATCTGGTGCGGCGGCGTGCGCGTATTTTCGGTAGTGAAATGCTGCTTGATATGGTGGTAATCGATGTGCACCGTAGCGTGTACTGTCGCATCATCCAGCCGGGTGACGCTCGAACCGCCGCACCACGGCAGAAACTGCGGATAATCTTCCACGCGATCCACCAGGTTGAACATCTGCTCCGCGCTATGCGGAACCAGTACCATTTTTTCTACTAACGCCATTGCCAGCCTGAAGTTGCAAAACCAAAGGCTGGTAGAATAGCCGAACACACCGCAAAACTCACCTGATATGAGCATCATCCAGAACAAAAAAGCCTTCCATGAGTATTTCATTGAAGACAAATATGAAGCCGGCATCATGCTGGAGGGCTGGGAAGTCAAGGCCATCCGCGCCGGACGCGCGCAACTCAAGGAAGCCTATGTCACCGTAAAAGACGGCGCGCTGTACCTGTTCGGCTCGCACATCAGCCCGCTGCTCAACGCCTCCACGCATATCCATCCCGACCCGGTACGCACCCGCAAGCTGTTGCTGCATAAGTCGGAAATCGACAAGATCATCGGCAAGGTGCAACGTGCCGGTTACACCCTGATGCCGCTGGACATGCACTACAAGGGGGGGCGGGTTAAGCTGGAAATCGGCTTAGCCAAGGGCAAGAAACAGCATGACAAGCGCGCAACAGAGAAAGAAAAAGATTCCAAACGTGAAGCCGCGCAGGCGATGAAAAAGGAACGCCGCTAGTCAAGCAGCGTGCTTGCGGCACCATGCTCAACTAGGCCGTTTGGCATATTGTTCTTGAAGCGGTTTTAGCGCAGTATTCAGGTTTGCGCTTTGTAGATGTCGTTTTTTCCGGCAACGATGGGGCGTTTACTTTCCTCGCCCATATAAATACAAAGGGTTGCCAATGAATAGCCGGATTATGCGACATTCAATTCCAGATTATTCGACACAATTGGTGTCTAGTTTACATTGGCCGTCATGAACAAACGCGATCTATTTTTCTCCCTTGCGATTCTTGCCGCCTCTGTGGCGCACGCAGCACCGGCTGAAACAGCCTGCACTCCCCAAGCTATCGCAGCGCTTGAGAGCCAAGCCGCTCAAGGCGATTCTCGGGCGCAGTATTGGCTTGGCACTCAGCTTGAACTAGGGGAATGTGGCACTAAAGACCCTCAACGCGCCAATTCACTTCTTCAACAGTCCGCCGCGAAAAACTTCCCTCCTGCGGTTCATGTTCTCGGCATCATGCTTCGACGCGACGGCAAAGACGCCGAAGCGCTCAAATACTTTGAGAGGTCTGCTGAGTTGGGATTCCAGCATGGGTTTGCCGACATGGGCTTCACTTATGGCTTGCGTGACTCCCCCGTTAGAGATGCCATCCTGTCCTACGCATGGCTCACATTGGCAATCTCTCGTGAGAGCAAAGCTCCTCTTCAGGGGTATTTAGAAACTACGCGCGCTAAAATTACACGAGCTTTGTCAGAAGCTGAGCTAGTAAGTGCCAAGAGTGTGGCTGAAAAACTTAGTGCTAGGTTCTCGTCTATTCCTGCTTGGGTGGATAACCAATGACGGCCAACCCACCCATCAACACGGACTGGCTTACAGCGGGCTTTGCCCGCTTCCAGCCAGCCGGTTATGTCAGACGTTAGCGATTTCTCATTTCATCAATTTTTTACTCAAATGACCAAATTAACTCTCTTAATCACATTTATATTATTAACACTTGGCATCCCATTTGAGGCCAACAGTGCGGTAGCTCCTCAAGGCGAGGTGACCGAACTGCCAAAATTAAGAACGGCCTCATACGACGGAAAATGGGGAGGTACCATTAGGTGCCTTTATGACCCGGGGATGTGGCCTGAAGACGAATGTGATATTGGTTTAAATTTCAAAATTGACGGAGATTCATTCTTTGCTGAGCAGAGTATTCGTAACAAGAAGACTGGTGAATCTAAAAAATATGAAGTTAAAACCAAGTTTCAGTTCATGCAACTGGCCACCAATGCTGTTGCGATTTCCTTGAACAGTGGAAATGATGAAGATGGAACGTGGGTCGAGACTTGGTCATTCGTTATGACATTGAAAGACCCCGAGCATATGATCGTTCATTGGACTCGCGTGGTTAACAATATAGACATGCCAAGGAATATGACAGGCAGCAAGTTTTCATCGGTTGGAATGGGGGAGTTAGTTCGTGAAGGCCCAACTCCGTAAGTGGCTGTATATCGCTAACCTTGCGCTCAAGTTCGCGCCCTTAACAAAAGGAGCCAGCGTCCAATGGCACTAACTTAAGAGAAGAATCATTCTGTTCATATAGATAGAGGCGGCTGAGAGCCTCGTCGCATTATCATGCGGGTGTCGAATCCGTGATGTGTAATGCGAAAGGGTCAGCCACCATGAATGATAGCAAGAAACGGCATCTTGCCGAACAGGTTCGCCGGTTGCGCGCGCGATTTGTCCAATCTGTGGGCGCGGTGTTGGGTGATGTCCTGCCAAGACAGCCGTTAATGAAGTGGGTTGCCGAAGAGTGCGGCAACTACCGGCAACGCATCTACGATCCATTGCAAACCCTCACGCTGTTTATCGAACAGGTACTGGGCGCAGATCAAAGCTGTCAGGATGCTGTGGCGCGAGGCGTGAGTGGGCAAGTATCGTTGGGACAGACTCCATGCAGCCTGAATACAGCCGCCTACTGCAAAGCACGTTCACGGCTGGCGCTGGGGCTCATTGAGCGTTTGGGGCGTGAAACGGGTGAAATGCTATGCACACAACAGCCACGGGCGTGGCGCTGGCGTGGTCGTGAGGTAAAGCTCGTGGATGGCACGACGGTATCAATGCCCGACACGGCGGACAACCAAGCGAGTTTTCCGCAAAGCCGGACGCAGAAACAGGGGCTTGGATTTCCGCTGGCGCGACTGGTCACCATTGTGTCGCTGTCCTGCGGAGCTGTGCTCGATTGGGCATCCGGTCCATGTGAAGGCAAGCAGACAGGTGAAACGGCACTGTTATGGAAACTCGCACAGCGGCTTCAACGCGGCGATATCGTGATTGCGGATCGGTGTTACGCAGGCTATTTCCTGATTGCGTTGTTGGTGCAGATGGGCGTTGATGTGGTTATCCGGCAGCATCAGCGCCGGCACACGGATTTCCGGCGCGGTCAGCGGCTGGGAGCAAGAGATCACATTGTGAGTTGGCCCAGGCTTCAGCGTCCGAGTTGGATGGACATAGACACTTACGCCACCATGCCCGAGACACTCAGGATGCGCGAAATAAATATCGGCGGCTGGACGCTGGTGACAACGCTGATGGATGCAAAAGAAGTCAGCAAGCGTGATCTGTTCGAGTTGTATCATGCCCGTTGGCAGATAGAGTTGGACTTGCGTTCCATCAAGACATCAATGCAAATGGACGAACTGCGTTGCAAGAGTCCGCAGATGGTGAAGAAGGAAATTGCCGTGCATCTACTCGCTTACAATCTGGTGCGCGCGGTGATGGCGCAGGCGGCGTATCTGGGGCACGTGCTACCGCGACAGTTGAGTTTTAAAGGGACGCTACAGATGCTCAATGCGTTCGAAGAGAATTTGCGTCACTGCCCGCTCGGACGACTGGTGCTGCGCCACGCGCATCTTCTGGCTGGGATTGCGCAAATGAAGCTACCGCACCGACCAGGACGGGTTGAACCACGAGCGTTAAAACGAAGGCCAAAGCCGTTTCAATTACTCACGGAACCACGCCAAATACTGCGTGCGCGGCTTATGGCAAAACAACAGCAACATATTTCAGCATGCTTAAGTTAGTGCCATTGGAGCCAGCGTCACATTGTTTTATAGTGGTATAGACATAATCCGACTTTGGCTCGAGCCAAGTTGCTTATTGCAGGGCATAGAATGATAATCATACTTTTTACGCATTTTGGAGTCTGCCATGAAAGTCTATTCAGCAGTAATTGAACGGTGTCCACAAACAGGCCTGTTCGTTGGTTTTGTCCCCGGTTTTCCTGGCGCTCATTCCCAAGGAGAAACGCTGGATGAGGTCAATCACAACCTGCACGATGTCATTACAATGCTTTTGGAGGATGGCGAACCTATGCTGGAATCCGAGTTTGTCGGGGTTCAAAACGTCGCCGTCGCTTGAGCCATGGGCAATATCCCCGTCCTCAAGCCCAATGAAGTCATCGCCATTCTTATCAAACTCGGCTTCACTGAAGTCCGTCAACGTGGATCACATAAACAATTCCGCGATACGACAGGGCACTGCACAACAGTTCCGTTTCATCAAGGCCGTGACATCTCCCCGGTCTTGCTCCGTCAAATTGCCAAAGACATCGGCCTCGCACTTGATGAGTTGCTCAAGCATAGATAGCCCAACCCTGCACTCAAGTTTGCTCCCTCCGGTCGCAGCGACGCGCCTTAGCCACACGTTAAAAGGCTACCCAACATAAACCTCAAATGCCCCGCCTCCCCCTCTTTCTCCTGCTGGCCCTGCTCTCAACCGCCAGCCTCGCCCAACCGAAAGGAGCAGCCATAACCACCACCGAAACCAAACAAACCGCCTACCTCGCAGGCGGCTGCTTCTGGGGCATGGAAGATCTGGTGCGGGAGATTCCCGGCGTGCTGGCAACCGAAGTCGGCTACACCGGCGGCGGCACGCCGGATGCGACCTATGAGCAGGTGAAGACCGGCGCTACCGGCCATGCCGAATCGCTGAAGATCGTGTTCGACCCGGTGCAACTAACCTACCGCCATCTGCTGTTCGAATTTTTCCGTATGCACAACCCGACCACGCGCAATCAGCAGGGCAACGACATCGGCACGCAATACCGCTCGGCGATTTTCTACACCAGCGAAGAACAAAAACGCACCGCCGAGGAGGTCATCAAGACCGTGGATGCTTCGGGTGACTGGAAGGCCAGAATCGTCACCGAGGTCGTGTCGTTCAAGGAGTTTTACCGTGCCGAGGAATATCACCAGAAATATCTGGTCAAGCATCCGCGTGGCTATACCTGCCACTACATGCGGCGGATGAATTTGGGTGAATAGCTATTCGGGGCGCCAGCGTGAAAAAATCTCCATCTAATTACCGGCTCCAAGACGCGCCCGGCTATTCCCGTCTTTACGCCACCGACGCCTCCGTTTATGAGCAGGTGCCGGCCGGTGTGGTTTTCCCGAAAAATGCGGAAGACTGCGTCGCTCTGGTGAACCGGGCGCAGGAACAGGGCCTCAGCCTGATCGGTCGCGGGGGCGGAACCAGCATCGCCGGGCAGTGCGTCGGCGAGGGTATCGTCGTCGATTTTTCCCGCTTTATGGCCAGCATATTGGCGCCGCCGCAAGATGGGAGCATATGGGTGCAACCCGGTGTGGTGCTTGACGATCTCAACGATTATCTGCGCCCGTTCGGCTTGCATTTTCCCATCGACATTTCCACCTCCAGCCGCTGCACCATCGGCGGCATGGTGGGCAATAACGCGGCCGGTTCCCATTCGGTTGTTTATGGCAGCACGCGCGAAAATGTGCTCGAAACCGATGTGGTGCTGGCCAATGGCAGCGCGGCGCGCTTCGGGCATCTCGACGATGCGGCGCGCGAAACCAAATGCAAATCTTCCGGGCTTGAGGGGGATATTTATCGCGCCGTATTCAATGCTATCGACCGCCACCGTGATGCGATCCTGGCGGCATTCCCCGACCCCGGTATCATCCGCCGCAACACCGGCTATGCCTTGGACATTCTGGCATTGGGGCAACCCTGGGTGGCCGATGGGCGGCCGTTCAACCTGGCGTCGATCATCTGCGGCAGCGAGGGCACCTTGGCCATGGTCACTGCCATCCGCCTCAAGCTATCGCCTCTGGTGGGCGGCAAGGCGCTGGCCTGCATTCATTTTGCTTCCCTCGAAGCGGCGCTTCAGGCCAACCGTTTTCTGCTGACCCAGGATGGGCTGGCTGCCTGCGAGTTGATCGACGCATACGTGCTGCGCGCCGCTGCGAACCATCCGGGGCAGAGATCAAACCGTGCCTGGGTGGTTGGCGACCCGGCTGCGATATTGGCGGCGGAATTTTTCGCGGACTCTCCCGCCTTGGCCAGGGACAAAGCCGAGTGGGCCGCTGCCAACCTCAAGGCCGCAGGCATCGGCGTTGCATGGCCGGTGCTCGATGGCGCCGACGCCCCAAAAGTGTGGGCCTTGCGCAAGGCCGGGCTGGGTCTGCTCATGGGCTTGCGCCAGCGTGCCCGCCCCGTGGCGGTGATCGAAGACAGCGCGGTTCCCGTTCATGCTCTGCCCGATTTCGCCCGTGATATCGGCCTGATGATGAGCCGCCACGGGATCGATTGCGCCTACTATGGCCACGCCTCGGTGGGGCTGTTGCATCTGCGCCCCGCCCTTGATCTGGATGATGAACGAGACCGGGAAATATTCCGCAGCATCGCCGGGGAAACCGCCGCACTGGTCAAGCGCTACCGGGGCTCCCTGTCCGGCGAGCATGGCGATGGCCGCCTGCGCGCGCCCTATCTGCGCGATTTTCTCGGCGAAGAAATCCACGCGCTGCTGTGTCAGGTCAAGGCCGCCTTCGACCCCGCCGGAATTCTCAACCCGGGAAAGATAATTTCCGATCAGCCGGTGGACGCCGATATGCGCCAGCGCCCCCGGCTCGACCGGGAAATTTTTGCATCAGGGTTTGATTGGCAAGCAGATGGCGGTTTCGACTTGGCGCTCGAGCGTTGCAATGGCAGTGGCAACTGCCGCCAAAGAACGGGGCGCGGCGCCATGTGCCCGACATTCCAGGCTACGGGCGAAGAACTGCACAGTACACGGGGCCGAGCCAATCTGTTGCGCCAGGCATTTTCCCAACCCGATGCAGCCGGATTGGACGACCCGATACTTGCCAGGGCCATGGATACTTGCCTGGGTTGCAAGGCCTGCAAGACCGAGTGCCCCTCCGGTGTGGACATGGCGCAGATGAAAGCGGAATACTTGTTCCGCCGCCATCTCAATCGCTCGCGGCAACCCAAACGCTGGCTGATGGCGATGCAGCCTTTGCTGCTGCCCCTGTTCGCAGTACAGCCAAGAATCATACGCACCCTGATGGGTCGGCTTGCACGCACGGCTTTATTGATGAAGCTGGCAGGATTTGAACGCAAGCCACCGATGCCCGCAGCAAAAGCTTTAAGCCGCCGCAAGGAGACTGCGCCTGCCACAGAACAGAGAGACGGGTTGCGCCCGATATGGTTATTGATCGACCCATATATCAACCATCTTGAGCCGGAAATCGGCGAAGCGGCGATCTTTGTATTGCGCCGCCTGGGCTATGATCCCAGACCATACTTCATGGATTGTTCCATCCGGCTGCTGGTGAGTGAAGGTCTTCTCGATGAAGCAAAGAAAAGCTTGCGGCGGCTTCTGGGCGATTTGACCCCGCGCGGCGCGATACCGATTGTCGGGCTCGAACCGTCAGAGCTGCTGCTGTTGCGCGATGAAGCGCCCGCCCTGCTGGGTGATGCATGGCCTGACAATTTGCTGGGAAGATGCTTTCTGCTGGATGAATTCCTGCTGCATGAGCACAAGGCAGGTCGGCTACGCCAAAAAACTTTTCCGGCGATAAACCATCCGATTTATTTTCATCCGCATTGCCATGAGCGGGTGATGTGCAACCCCAATGCCATGGCGGTATTTCTGGATGCTTTATTCGGCATCAAGGCTGAAATTATTTCCACGGGCTGTTGCGGGATGGGTGGGGACTTCGGCTATCGGCACAGCAGCTTGTCAAAAGATATCTTTCACAACAATGTGCGCCTCCCACCCGAAAACGGAGCACCTGCCACGTTGCTGGTTTCCGGCACCGGCTGTCGGCATCAGTTCGAAGAACTGGGCAACGCCAAGCCGCAACATCTGGCGCAGTTTCTGCGGGATATACTGACTGGTATCCAGGAAAACACAGGACAAGTCCATTCGCCCTGAGCCAAGTAATTCCAATTCTAAAAACATAATAATCCGTAGGTCGGGCTACGCCCGACAACTTGATCCGGCGGGCATATCCCGCCCTACGAAAATGCACTTTTAACCCGGATAATCCATTATAAAAAATGCGTCATACCGGCGCAGGCCGGTATCCAGATGATTAAAAATTACCCACGTAAGTGGGACAACATTGTAGTTTTGTCCGCTTCGCGGAGTATTTTTTATTGCTGGATTCCGGCCTGCGCCGGAACGACGGCCTAATGGATTATTTGGGTTTAATTGAAGTGCCGTAGGATGCGGTGAGGCACGAACCGCATCAATCGCAAACGGTACGGTTCGTACCTCAACACTAATGTGAGCATCTTGACGCCTATTACGCCTATGGATGATAACGCAGCGCACTTGCTACGCGTGACGGCTTTTGCCTACAGTCGAGAACACGCCATATCTGAATGGTCTGTGCATTCATCCGATAGTAAATTGCATAGGGAAATCGCTTCGAAAGCGCGCGGAAATAACCGAAAAACTGTTGATGAATACCGGCATAAAGTAGAAGTGCATCAATGTCGGAAAAGAGCGAATCCAAAAAGTAAGCGCCCAACCCTTCCTGTTGCCGCTCATAAAAATCTTGTCCTGATCGAATATCGCTCATTGCGATATTCAAAATTTCAATCTTCATGGAGCGCTGTCGCGCAATGTCTTTTTGGCGGCATCCCAAGAAACAAAATGCGCCTGATTTTCAGCAATGGCGCGTTCTGCATCCTTGAGCGCCTGCGCGTGCCATTCCGGCGATGGGAGCGTTACCGAATCTCGCGCCAAATCATCCCAAAGCACTTCCATCATTTGCAATTTCTCGGTGCGAGTCAAATTTTCTATGTTTAACATATTACGTCTCACAATTTTGAATGGTGTTAATTCTAGCAAACGTGCGCAAAAGTTACGCCCATAATTTATTACGCCTCTGAACTATTCTCAGGGGTACATTCCTCCAGCAGCACAGGAAAGCAAAGGCTCAGTTGAATTTGTCGTAGTTCTGTATGCTTCCGAGGTGTGTAATAATCCGAATACGAAGTATAAATCCTAAACGCCAAAAATTTTTAGCATCGAGTCTGTCACTCCCTCCATCCCTCGGCCTGTTAATCCACCTTTCTTGCCAAAATGTGGCATCTCTTCATAAATGTAGCAGCCTGATTCACCTGCGAAGCTATCATTTAACAGCTCTTGCTCACCCAGCAAATATGCAGAGAATGTTTCGCAGCGAAATGTTTTGTACTGAAGGTTTGCACTAAACCCCATCGTGGCAGCTTGATTGATACGTCGCCCCGATCCTGCGGTTTCAACCCGAATACCTCGGCAACCTTTCAATACCAATTTTACCGGCCCATGAAATACCAAATAGCGCAATTGGAGTGTAAGCCAAGCATGTAAGCTGCCCAGTCGCCAATGTTTGGTTATTTTAGGTGAACCTCCCCTCCGATAGACAAGCCCAACCAGACTGTGGGGCTGTAAAATTAGCGATGAACCTTCAGGCAAGGCTATAACACCTACCTCACTTAACGGGTCTTTCGTAGAGGAAATGATTACGGTTTCAAGTTGAGTGGCGCGAATGCGCGTCAATGCAACCATCCCTGCCGCCAGACTACTCAACGGATAAGACCAATCCAATAGCCATTTCGTACTTATTTTCCCATCAATGGACGAGCTTTGAAGATACTCTGGGTGAACTAATAACTCTTGAGATTCATCCACCAGAATCGGTATCGATACAGCAGAAATTTTTGTATTACCAGAAATAATCGGCGAATAGTCATCGCCCCCCGAAATGGCTCCAACTGACTTCGGAAGGATGCACACAGCAGGACGCCTAGATGCGAGAGGTGCCAGAACAAAATAGAACAACCCCTTGATAACTATTGGTGAAATGATAATGCCAAACAAAATCATGAGTGCTGTCGGGATTTTATCAAGTGCAGGATTAAGCACTTTCGTTATCCAGTGGCTATCAACATCTGCCTCCTTTGCCTTGAGCTGATTCTGAAAATCAGAAAGCGCAGAGCCAGACTCAAGTGACTTGAACTGACTAACTCTTTGAGTGAAATCCTCAACTTCAAGACGCAATCTATTCAGCAAGTCGCTTTGTTCTTTTGCCGCATTCGCCTTTTGTTGATTCTTATTAAATAGCAGTTGATACTCATCATTCAGTTTATTTAGAGCCTGAAATTCCGAAGATGCGAATCTTCTACCAAAATCTCTGTAAAAAGCAGCACTTTTCTTAACTTCCTCATACTGCATCCTATTCGCCTGAAGAAGATTCCATGCAGCGACGTGCTCATCATGAAGTTTTTTTTGCGTTGCAATTCCCAAATCCCTGCTAAAACGCCTTTCTTGCAGCGATCGCAAGTCTAGCAAAACCGCTCGCTCTTGATTAAGCAGCTCAATTCTCGCTTTATTGAATACAAAATTGAACAGCCCATTATCATCGGAATTGAAAACAACAGATGTAATGCTTGAAGAACTCGATCTCTCCTTAATTTCCTTCTCAATATCGTCAATCCGTGATCCGAGTTCCTTCTGCGTCACATTATTAAGTCTCGTAACTCGATTCGACATTTCCATCCTAAGATTACGAAGGAGTTCCAGAATTTCGAACTCTCCACGCTTCATGGCTTCAATATCAGCCTTCTTTTTTTCTAATGTGAGATATTCCTTTCGAGCATATTCACCAGCAACTAGGATTATGACAATGAGTAGCCATGAAAATAAATTTCGCACTACCCAACGGGCTAGTCCGATAACTGGGTTTCGCATATTTGTCCTAAATTTAGTCAGAATATTTTCGTTATCTCTTTTGCTGAACGACAATCGCACTCCAATCGCGAGAGCCATCTGTCCGATACTGCACATGATCGCCGCTTTCAACTCTAACGGAATTTGCCTTCCAATCCCTTGAGCCATCTGGGCGATACGAAATCCATGTATTACCTTTCAGCTCATAATAATTGGCTGACCATTCACGGGAACCATCCGCGCGATATTGATAAGCACGCTCATCTTCTGCCCATGTGGCTTGAGAACAGGCAAACAAAATAATACAAAGGAATGTTTTCATCATACCTCCCAATCACTCAAACCACCTCAAATTTTGATCGAGGCATCATCTGATATTCACTAAATACAGCGGAGCATTATTGTTATGTTCTCAATTATGGCTCTTCTCTTAAAGTCTTCTCGAAGCGCGCATACTCTTCGGCGAAGGTTTTATCATCGCAGCCAGCTTTGCGAATAGCATCCAGCTTTGCGCTATGCGCTCTCAGCTTATCAAAATATCGCTTATCACGATTATTGCGACGCGATATTTTCCAGTTGAGCATAAACATCTCATACTCCATGGAAAACAAAGAGCCAAAGGATGATGTCGATTCCACCGTCGCATCTGTAAACTCTTTATACAACGCAAATAATTTCCCGACAAATGTTTCGGAGCCTTTCTTACTCATTTTGAGGCTTGAGCACCAAAAATGCTCCCAGCGGTGCAGCGGTATATGTTTTCATCATATCTCCTGATTATTATTTTCAGTCTCAAATATCGATTGAGGAATCATCTCCTCCACCGCTCCATGACGAATCTGATCCAGAATATGACGCATCACTAATTGAGCTATGGCCAACAGCATCCAGATTTGCCTGCGTATCATCCAATGAACTTGAAATAGCCGATGAAGTGATGGCGTTTGCAATCAAACTTCCAGCCACGACACCAGTCGTCACTCCAAGCGCCGTCTTGATTATGTCGCTTCCTCTGTCGTTTCCTCTATCCATACCACCTGCCATGATCCGTGTGTAATTAGCCGGGTTTGCACGAGCCAGCATTAGAGTTTTGATTGCTTCAGGATCGCCACTATTCAGAATGTAATTCTCAGCTTCCCTGCGTCGCTTCAATACTTGCTCAGCCTCTTGTTGCTTCTTCTTTTCAGCACTGCGTCCCATTATCCAAAGCACAACGAAAATTATGATTAGCCACATAAGCCATTCCATATTTATTCCCCTTTCAAAATGATTTGTTCGGTTGCCCTGCTTTGTACGTCTTCAGCATTGGCCCAAACAGCTTGCACAAAATGAGCACGGCGCCAAAACCCACTGCATTCCAATTGAAATTTATTTACTGCGTGTTTTTTCTAACAAATATTCCTTGCTGAACCTTGGCAAAAATATCCTGATATATTTCTGGTGTTTCTATCGGCATTTCATACCCACCTTTCATGCCGTGACCGCTTGAGGTCTCCTTGCTGCTCACCAGATTAATACGTACCTTGGCCCGGTTTGTGACTATTTCTTCGATAAAAGCCGTCGCCTTGATATCCTCCATAGTTTGACCAACAAACAATTGGAACCCTGCTTTTGTCGGGCTTTTAGCTGTAATTAATCCTGTATCCAAATTAGCGGACAACACGGTGTACCCGACATCCTGAAGCACCGATAAGACCGCAGCAAAAGCAACTTTCTTGCTTGTCTCAAACTCTTTAGACTGAATCGATTGCAATTCGAGTGCCGACTTGGTTTGCTTTGGCATCGTTTCGCATCCAGCAACTGCCAGTAACATGACCAGCATAAGACAGATATTCTTTTTCATTGGTGTTCCTCTCAGAAAGAAGTTGAGTTGTAAGTAAATTCTTTGACTGCTGCGTCAGCAAATTTAATTACGATTGTTAACGTGCGCTGGGTACGACTCGTCGCCCCGCTTGACTGGTTTGTATTTGCCATCCCACCACCAAGCAAACCACCACCAAGCCCAAAGGCTAGACCTGAAACCCCGCCCGAGCTGGTTGAATAGGCATAATCACTGCTCACCTTGTCGTATATCCAGGTTTCGACGCCATCCTTATCTTTGGTGACCATATTGGGCGAACCCAATGCCTTGGCAACATCAGCCTGAGACATGCCAACCTTGATCTCCTTCTGCGCTACTCCCAGCGTCAGTTTTTGTTCACTGGAATCATTTAAGGCTTTTCGGTGATCACCAACTTGAGCGCAAGCCGGTAACAAAAGTAATGACAGCAACATGACAAATAATTTCATACCCTATCCCCCTTCGATATGAATTTTTCAGGCTGCCAAGCCTTGTACGTCTTTAGCTTTGGCACAATCAGTTTTCGCCAAAGAAAAACAATCGCCAAAACTGCAAGAGCCAATAAGGCCAACTGCAATGCAATTGCCAGCAACTTGACCATGATTATGAGCATCCCGAGTTTGATAAACACGAATGCCATGAGTAAACCGATAATCCAAATCATGTGATTCCCTCCTATGTTGCTTGGCAAGAATTACCAAGTGAGTGGATCATAGAAGGGGGAAGCGACAGGGTATGTCGTTTTTTAAAATATTTCGTGTATCGAGTGCTGCTTTATGGGAAGACAAATCCTGCAAATCTGCCGCCCCCAATAAACCGATTAAACAATTCAAGTTACACGATCTATATACCCCTTCAACTCTCGATCCAACTCATCCTGCAACCCTTCCGGGCTGATGATGCGAATGTGTGGAATCCAGTAGCGCACTATAGGCAGCACTTGATTTAGATGCCCTACCTTGGCAGATAAGATAAGGCCTCCATCTTCCAGTTCTTTTTCGACCACTTGATTGGCAATCAGCTTGCGGCGTTTGAAATAACCAGCCACCTCGCTGGCAATCTTCAGCACGATTTCCTTTTTCTCCTCACCAAGCCAGATGCCATCTTCTTCGGCAAGCGTTTTGTCGATAGATGGATCTGACTCAAATTGGCTATCGAGCAATCGCAGCGATTCAATTTTTGCGAAGGAGAAGGTTTTTAGTTTTTCGCCATCTCTTGCAGCGAGATACCAGATACCCTTGTGGTTCATCAGTTTGAAAGGTGCAATCGACTCGTAATGCTTTGCGCCGTCGGCTTTGTTGTAATCGAACGCAATATGGCGGCGAGCAATGATGGCCTGTTCCAGCTCCCGGAACATCTGCTCTTTGCCAGCCAAGCTCTCGTAATTGTGCCCCTTCACCAGCAGTGCCGATTGGATGCGGGAATCGAAGATGTCGCGCATGAATTCGTCAGAGAGCGACGGAAACAATCCGCGAACACCCGCCAAGCTGGCGAAGCGCTCGATGTCACGCGTGTTCAATTTGCCTAGAAAAGCTGGATCGAGGTGATATTTGGTGCCGGTTCTCTGCAACGGCAAATAGGCAAAGCGTTCGTTCAAATCGCGTTGGACTGTACGGATATTCACTCCGAACTCATCGGCCAAATCTTGAGGGTCAAGCTTCTCGCCCTGATTGAGCTTCACCAGCATCATCGAAAGGCGGTAAACCAGCGTGTCGTGAGTTCCGGCGCTCATTGGCTTACCCCGCTGACGCACTGACGTAGTGATCCTTCCGTAAGCATTGTTGTAAGCATTGTTGCAAGCATCATTCCCAACCTTTTATATTCAAGTGGGAGCATCTTAAACATGATGGGCGACAGGGTATGTCGTTTCTCAAGGATTATTGAACATTAACAAATCTTGCCTCCATAGCTCACTTACTCTACATGCTCATCAGCAAAATTCATGTAAGCCGAAAGACCTATATATCTGCCTTGTGTCATTTGAAGCCGAGATAACTTCCCCACAATTTCCGTGGATGCCCCTGTCGATACCATGTGAACAACCCCAAAACTTCCAGCCGAGTCAGCGCAATACTCTCACTGATGCGCCTCAGGCTCCGGAAACAATTCTTCCTTGAAACCGAATTGGGTGATATCCCTGATGCGCGCCGGAAACAGTATTCCGTCCAGATGGTCGCATTCATGTTGCACCACGCGCGCATGAAACCCGCTTACCATCCTGTCTATCGGCGCGCCGTTTTCATCGTAGCCCTGATAACGGATATTCCGGAAGCGCGGCACCAGGCCGCGCAGTCCGGGTATGCTCAGGCACCCTTCCCAGGCCTGCTCGGTTTCATCATCCAGCGGCGTGACGATGGGATTGATGAGTACGGTTTCCGGCACGGCTTCCGCATCCGGGTAACGCGAATTTTGCCTGTCCTGATCATCTTGCGGAGGTACGCCGAAAATCACGACACGCAGGCTCACGCCGACCTGCGGTGCGGCCAAGCCCACGCCGTTCAGGGATTGCATGGTATCGCGCATATCTTCCAGCAGTGCGCGCAACTCGACGCTGCCAAAGCCGCTGACCGGTTCCGAGCGCTGCAACAGCCGCGCATTCCCCATGCGCAGCACCGGTCTAACGGACATAGCAAATGCTACCCTGATAATGAAGCTTGCCATGCCCGTTTCCCTCTCTCCTAGCTCTCTCCCGCCTGCGGGAGAGAGGGACGCAGTCTCGCTGCGCGAGTTTCACTTTAATCGCCATCGCCACTCACCACGCATCCGAGGATGCTGCGCACCCGCTCCATTGCCACACTCGCAACAGCATTGACCCGCTCCACACTCACGCCTTGCTGGTTATCGCCGCGCCCCGCCGCATGATTCACCACCACGGCGATGATGGCGTATTTCATATCCAGCTCCATCGCCAGCGCGGTTTCCGGCATTCCGGTCATACCGACCATATCCGCGCCGTCGCGTTCGTAGCGGTTGACCTCGGCGATGCTGTCGAGGCGCGGCCCTTGCGTTGCGGCATACACGCCTCCATCCACACAAGGCTGCTGCACGGCTTTCGCGCTGCGCAAAATATGCTCGCGCAATTTCGGGCAATAGGGCAAGGTGAAATTGGCGTTGGTATAGACCGCGTCGCGCGTATCGTAAAAGGTCGCATCGCGCCCGTGGGTGTAGTCGATGATCTGGTCCGGCACGACAATGGTGCCAGGCGTCAAATCGGCGCGAATGCCCCCAACCGTTGCAATCGAAACCACTTTGCTCACGCCCTGTTCGCGCAATGCCCACAGGTTGGCCCGGTAGTTCACCAGGTGCGGCGGAATGATGTGCCCATAACCGTGGCGCGCCAGGAAAATCACCTCATGCTGATCCAGCGTGCCAAACAGGAATGCGCCGGACGGTTCGCCATAAGGCGTGCGCATTACTTGCCGATGGGTGATCTCCAAATTCGCCAGTTCGGTCAGGCCATGGCCGCCAATGATTGCCAACATTAGAAAACCTCCAAAAATTTACTGCGCGGTTCGATAGCGGCGTTGCACGGTGCTCGCTCGTCGCCTACCCAATTGGTATGTCTCTGTCGCTGCGCGCCGTGCGCCTTGCTCTCGAAGCGGCGGCTGCGACACGTTACTGGCGAAGCCAGCCGATTGCGGGAGCAGCCGCGAGTTGCCTTTCCCGCGCCTGATGCTTCGCAACTCCGTGTCAAGGCAACATCGCTACAATTTTTTGAGGTTTTCATTATTTCTCCTTTACTGCATAAATGGCGGGCAAATTACGCCACGCCCCTTCGATGTCCATGCCGTAGCCGAACACAAAACGGTTCGGCAACTCCACCCCGACAAAATCAGCATGGATCGGCTTGGGCTTGTCATGCCGCTTGTCGGCAAATACCGCACTGTAAAATTTGCTTGCTCCGAGTTTCATCACGAGCTGGTGCAATGCCGCCATAGTATGCCCCTCATCGAGAACATCATCCAGCACCAGCACGACGCGGTTGCGGACATTCTCGTGCGGCTCGACTTTCCAGTGCATCTGCCCGCCCTGCCGCGCATCGCCATAGCGCGACACATGCACATAATCAAAATCCAGCGGAAAATCGAGCAACGGCAATAATTGCCCGGTAAATACCACCGCGCCGCCCATTACCGACAGCACCAGCGGATGCGTGTCTGCCAAGGCGGCATTGATCTGCTGCGCGACCTTGTGCAGGGATGCCTGCACCTGCTCCGCCGAATACAGCAATTCGGCCTGTTGCAGGATATCGCGGGAGCGCTGGATGGATGCAGCCATGATTTTTCCTAAGCCGGGCGAGCCGGAACAAAATGTAGGAAGCCGTCTTCTCGTAGGTTGGGCAAAGCGCAGCGTGCCCAACAAACAGAGGTATCATTATCGATGTTGGGCACGCTGCGCTTTGCCCAACCTACGCACTGAACCGCAATACTCATACCTTATTCAAGACTATCCAGATATGCGGCGAACTCATCGCGCACTTCCGGATGCTTCAGCCCCAATGCCACCATCGCCTTGAGGTAACCCAGCTTGGAACCGCAATCATAGCGCGTGCCCTTGAAGCGATAAGCCAGCATTTTTTCTTCCCGCATCAGTGCGGCAATCCCGTCGGTCAACTGGATCTCCCCGCCCGCCCCGGCCTGCACTTTTTCCAGATAATGGAAGATGCGCGGCGTGAGAATATAACGCCCCACCACGGCAAGGGTCGATGGCGCGTCTTCCGGTTTGGGTTTTTCGACGATGGCGTTCACCTGCTCCAGATCATCTGCCAGCGGCTTGCTGCCGACGATGCCATACTGGCGGGTCTGGTCGCGCGGCACATCCTGCACGCCCAGGATCGAACACTGGTGCTGCCTGAATATATCCACCATCTGCTTGACGATGGGCGGTTCCCCGTCGATCAAATCATCCGCGAGTATCACCGCGAACGGTTCGTCCTGTACCACCGGCTGTGCGCACAATACCGCATGCCCAAGCCCCAGCGGTTCTGCCTGGCGAATGTAGATGCAGTTGATATGCGCGGGAATCACTTCGCGTACCAGGCACAGCAATTCTTCTTTGCCGCTCATCGCCAGTTCCGCTTCCAGTTCGTAGGCCTTGTCAAAATGATCCTCGATCGCGCGCTTGTTGCGCCCGGTGATGAATACCATGTCGGTGATGCCCGCCGCCACAGCCTCTTCCACCGCATACTGGATCAGCGGCTTGTCCACGACCGGCATCATTTCCTTCGGGCTGGCCTTGGTGGCCGGAAGAAAACGGCTGCCCATGCCAGCGACCGGAAACACGGCTTTGGTGATTTTTTTCATATCATATCCAATAACATCAACTTGCCGGGTTACGCTACGCTAACCTGGCCTACCATGTTCATAAATTCAGCTTCGTCCAGCACCGCGACACCCAACTCATGCGCCTTGTCCAGCTTGCTGCCCGCCTCTGCTCCCGCCACCACATAATCAGTCTTTTTCGATACGCTGCCGCTCACTTTTGCGCCGAGCGCTTCCAGTTTTTCCTTCGCCTCGTCGCGTGTCAGAACAGCAAGCGTGCCGGTCAGCACGAAAATCTTGCCGCTGAATGGCAAGCTGGTTGCCGGTTGCGGCTGATGCTCCGCCCAATACACGCCCGCTTCACGCAGTTGTTGGATGACTTCGCGGTTATGCGCTTCAGCCAGAAAGTCTGCCATGCTCTGCGCCACCACCGGGCCGACATCGCGCACTTGCTGCAAGGCATCCGCATCCGCAACCAGCAGATTATCCAGCGAACCGAAGTGCTGCGCCAAATCCTTGGCGGTGGATTCGCCGACATTGCGGATGCCTAATGCGTAAATGAAACGCGCCAGCGTGGTGTGCTTGCTCAGTTCTATCGCGGCCAGCAGATTGAGCGCAGATTTTTCACCCATGCGTTCCAGTGCAATGAGTTTCAACAGTCGCAATTTATACAAATCCGCCGGTGTATTGACGATATGCGTATCCACCAGTTGCTCAACCAGCTTGTCGCCCAGCCCTTCGATATTCATCGCGCGGCGGCTGGCAAAATGCAGCAACGCCTGTTTGCGTTGTGCCGGGCAAAACAAGCCTCCGGTGCAACGCCACGCCGCCTCATCCTCCTGCCTTGAGATATGCGAACCGCATACCGGGCAGGTTATTGGCATGACAAATTCGCGCACATCAGCCGGGCGGTGTTCCAGCGCCACTCGCGCCACTTCCGGGATCACATCCCCGGCGCGGCGCACAATAACGGCATCGCCGATACGCACATCCTTGCGGCGTATCTCATCTTCATTATGCAGCGTGGCATTGGTCACCGTCACGCCGCCGACAAATACCGGCGCAAGCCTTGCCACCGGGGTCAACGCGCCGGTGCGCCCGACCTGCACCTCGATACCCAGCAACGTGGTCATGACCTCTTCGGCGGGAAATTTGTGCGCAATGGCAAAGCGCGGCGCACGCGATACGAAACCGAGCTGCCGCTGTTGCGCGATATCGTTGACCTTGTATACCACCCCGTCGATATCAAAAGGTAAGGCGGCACGTAACGCGCCTATCTCGCGGTAGAAACCCAGCAAACCGTCCAGCCCGCGCACCACGCGGCATTGCCGCGCGACCGGCACGCCCCAGTGCCGCAATAAATCCATTTCCCGGTCATGCCGCCCGGGTAGGGCGACACCATCGCAAAGACCGATACCGTAGGCGAAAAAACTCAGTCTGCGGTTGGCGGTGATGCGCGAGTCAAGCTGGCGCAACGAACCCGCCGCAGCGTTGCGCGGGTTGGCGAATTCCTTTTCGCCTCTGGCGCGCTGGACATCGTTCAACTTTATAAAATCCGCCTTCAACATCAGCACTTCGCCGCGCACCTCCACATCCTTGATCGCCTCATTCAGGCGCAACGGGATAGCGCGCACGGTGCGCAGATTTTCCGTTACATCCTCGCCCGTACTGCCGTCACCGCGAGTTGCGCCTTGCACAAACACCCCGTCGCGGTAACCCAAAGTGACAGCCAGCCCGTCGAATTTCGGCTCGACTGCATATTCCACTTCCGGGATACCGAGAGCCTCGCGGATACGCGTATCGAAGACGCGCACTTCTTCGTCGCTGAACGCATTGTTGAGCGACAACATCGGTGTACGATGCGGTACTTCGGCGAATGATTTAAGCGGTTTACTCCCCACCCGCTGTGTCGGTGAATCCGCACTCACCAGTTCCGGGTGCTGCGCCTCAAGGGTCTGCAATTCACGGAATAATTTATCATATTCCGCATCGGGAATGCCTGGGTCGTCCTGCACGTAATAACGATAATTGTGCCGTTCTATTTCAGTGCGCAATTGCGCGATGCGCACGGCGGCCTCCATCAGGCGAATAAGCGGCGTGCTTGCCCGCTACCGGGAACGATCCCGTTATCGCACATTTTCGCTTCGATCCCGGCGATGCGGGTGCGGATAAGCGCCAGCCCGTTATTGCTTAACACCACGCGATGGTCGTCCACCAGATTGGCTTGCAGTTCCCCGGCGAGTTCGTGGGCGGCATGCGCCATAATGTCGAATTGCGCGGCGGGATTCAGCGTGCGCGGTACATCCAGCAACAGCGTGATGCCTGCCGTGCTGAAGGCCTCCAGCGTGTGGCTCTGAAACGGCTTGGCATCCTGATTGATCAAGGTGAACAGGCTGTACCCCTGCGCATTCAATAAATGGAAAGCGCCATCCGATTCCAGCATCATGCCCTGCAAAGCGGCGGCTTGCGCGATTTTCCCGCCAAGCAATAAACGTTCGCCGGGCGGCACCAGATTAATCCCGACCATCTGGTCCACTTCGGCGCAGAATTGATCCAGTTCAACTGCCAGGCGGTGTGTTTCATTGATGTCTGGAACGGTTGCATCCGCCTTGATATTCCTGGCCAAACCCAGCACCAGATCGCGGAAATCCGCCAGTTTCGCCGCGCTGATCGCACCGCCCCTGTCCACCAGTTGCAGCGCTATGCGGAAGCGCGCATATAAAGCCTTGCCCTCGGCGATGGCTCTTTCCCACCGTTGTGTGCCAAACGTCAGGCCACATACTTGCACCGGCTTGCCGAAATCGAATTTGCGCTGCCACAAACCATCCAGTGCAGCGGCCGGGCTTGGCTCATCCAGGCGCAACTCGATGATAAAATCACTGCGCATGTCCAGCAACGCGCATGACTCATCCAGCAAGGTCATAACCGCACCCTCTTCAACAAGCGGCATTCCTGCTGCATCGTCTCCACCGGGCATCGTATCATCCAACACCGCTTCAACCATCTCGGGTGAAAATACTTGCCGGGTATGTTCCTCAGGCTTGGCATCGCTCTCCCGATACAGCGCATCCGTATGGTTCACCTTGAAAGCTGTGCCAAATTTGCGCCGGTACTGCCTTTGCTGCCACCAGCCGAAGGCATACACTGCGACAACGACACCAAAACCTATTGCCAGCAAAGCTGCTTGTAATTCACTCATATTCCAAATGGAACCTTTAAATACCAAAAAAGCAGGTAATGAAAATTCTATGCACAGATTATCTCAAGCTGGTTGATAAACGGCAAAGGCAAACAACGGTGATGTCAAACTTCATAGGCCTTTGACATCGCATATCCTCGGTATTACGCTACTCCGCGAACATGAAACGACCCGGAAAAATCTTCCATTTTTCTGGGGATTCCGCCGCCACAACCTTATCTCCCCTGCCTCCGACATGTGACAGGTCGATATCTTTTGGGGGTAGGTAACTGTTGTTTTTCAGATCATAGACAATCCGGACTACCGGCTGGGTCAGGTTTTTATTCTGCTTGATAACGATCCCGAGCTTGTCGCTCTCCAGCCGCGCCAATGTTCCAACAGGGTAAATTCCGATTGTTTTGATGAACTGCTGAACCATATCCATGTGAAACAATTTGCCCGCTCCCTGAAATAGATTCTTGATAACCTGGCAGGGGTCTTCGGCCGCTCCATATGGGCGAATGGAAATACTGGCGTCATAGACATCCGCAATGGATGCCATCTGCCCAACTATGGAAATGTCATTTCCCTTCAATTGATAGGGGTAGCCGGTTCCGTCATACCGCTCATGGTGCTCCATGGCTATCGAGATCGCCTTTTCTGGAAAAGTGCCGGAGTTAATCATCACTTCCCCTCCCCACGACGGGTGTTTTTTGATGACATCCAGTTCTTCGGAGGTCAGTTTTCCCGGTTTGCTCAGAATAGCATCGGGAATCCGGATAGTTCCAATATCATGGAACAAGCCACCAAGGCCAACATCGAGTAATTCATCTTTAGCCATCCCCATGGTCCGCCCAAAGGCCATCATCAACGCGCAATGGCTTACCGAATGCTCCAACACGTAGCCATCCTTTTTTTTCTTGCGGCAAACCGTGACAATAGCATCCTTATTTTCACTGACCGAGCTATAAATTTCCTCAAGCAACAGCCTTACCGGCTCCATTTTTATTTTTCCGCCGGAGCGGATTTCGCCAATGGAGTTTTTCAATGTGGCACTGGCTTTGCTCAGAATAATTCTGGCATCGTGAAGCTCCTCCTCCAACGACCTCGGCTCACGAAAAGTTTCATTTTCCAGCTGCGCAAGCTCGTCCTCATCCGGCCCCTCATAAACATTCAGCCCTTTTTCCGGGTCAATGTACAGACTTTTGATGCCCAGCTTTGCAATCAGCGCAATCTCATTCTGGCTTTCTATTATGAAATTTCTGGTTTCTCCGATCCGCATCCGCTCTCTCAGCCCGCATTTGATTTCATCAATATACATACCCGGAACCAACTGCTGTATCGTGATCAATTCTCTCGCCATCGCAAATCCTTCCGCCCAAAAACATCACCTGAACTCTTCCCTGCCCGATTATATCAACAGCTCATTCACTTTCGCAGCAACCCTTACCCCGATGCCAATAGTCTCACAAATTGAGCAAAGGCAAGGATATGAACAACACATTTCCATATTTGGAATGCGCTAAGCATTTCGGCCATACTCAAGGTAAGTTTTTCAATTCAGGGAACCTCAAAAATTCAGGGTTCGCCCAAATGCAAAACGCAACAAAAGAGTAAACAGGCACGCGTAGCGGATGCGTGCAAAGGTGGATTTTTAGCGGTCTGGTTTAGATATCATCCATTGCCACGGCCAGCTTGCCGACCCGTCCTTCCACTTCGCGCATCGCGACCTCATGGCGCGGCAAGGCGCCCGCATCCAGCCCTTGCAAATATTGCTGCATCGAAACCAGTTCATAACCCTGCGCCTGCCATCCTTGCAACAATTGCTCGAAGATCGGCAGCAATTTGCCGCCTTCCAGTTCGGCATGCAGAGTGAAAACATGGCCGTTTGCGGGAGGTGTAACCGTCAGTTGCAAAATATGCTGTGCGATGTTGTCCAACGTGATGCCGTCACGGTTCAGCAATTCGTCCAGTGTCGGCAGCGTGGTGGGCAGTTGCGGGCAGGCGATGATCTCGGCTTGCCAGGTGGGAATAAAAGGATGCGCGCTGCGTGTATCGGAACTGTAGTCGAACCCCATGCGCTGCGTCAGGCGTAGCGCATAACGGTTTGTCTGCCAACCGGCGGCGGCGTGAGCGTGCGGCGCTTCGCCGAAAATTTCCGTGTAACGATCCACCGCGCGCTGCATTTCGCGACGCGTCCATTCTGCGCCCTTGCCTGTCACATGATCCTGCCAGCGGATATGATCGTAACAATGAATGCCGGTCTCGAAGCCCGCATCGCGCACGCCGCGCATGATCGCGGCGCATTTCCTGCCGATGTCCGGCCCCGGCAGCAATGTGCCATACAGCAGCGTTTTGATGCCGTAGTGCTCCACCACCGAGGTACGCGATACCTTGCCGATGAAGCCGGGGCGGAACACGCGCTTGATCGCGCGCCCGGTGTGGTCGGGGCCGAGCGAGAAGAAAAAAGTGGCCTGCGCGTTGTGGCGCTGCAGCGCATCCACCAGGCGCGGCACCCCTTCACGCGTACCGCGATAGGTGTCCACATCTATTTTGAGGGCGAGTTGTTGGGTCATCGTTTATTTTTACCCCCTCTCCCTAACCCTCTGGATGAAACAACTAGCCATTCGACTAAGCTGCCAAAGACCGCAGCCAAGTCGCTGGTTATCCCGCGAGGGGAGAGGAAATTTACCCCCTCCCCCTTGATGGGGGAGGGTTGGGGAGAGGGTGATATTCAATCGACCAAGCCGCGCGCTTCAGCCACCTGGCCGCGATACGCGTCGAATATCTTGCGCAGCGTATCGGCCATGTTGGTGGTCGGTTTCCAGCCGAGTTCCTCGCAGGTATTGGTGATCTTCGGCACGCGGTTCTGCACATCCTGATACCCGGTGCCGTAATATGCCGCCGAAGTCGTCTCGACGATCTTCACCTTTTTTGCGGAGTCGCGGTACTCGGCATATTCGTTGGCCAGCTTGAGCATCATGTCGGCGAGATCGCGGATCGCGTAGTTGTTGGCCGGATTGCCGATGTTATAAATTTTTCCGGAAGCGATGCCATCCTTGTTGGCGATGATTTTCATCAGCGCGTCGATACCGTCGTCAACGTAAGTGAAAGCGCGCTTCTGGTGCCCGCCATCCACCAGGCTGATGTTTTCGCCGCGCACGATATGCCCTAGAAATTGCGTCAATACGCGCGAGCTGCCTTCCTTGGGCGTATGGATCGAATCCAGCCCGGAGCCGATCCAGTTGAACGGCCTGAACAACGTGAAATTCAATCCTTCCATGCCGTAACCCCAAATCACGCGATCCATCAATTGCTTTGAGCAGGAGTAAATCCAGCGCGGCTTGTTGATCGGGCCGCAGATCAATTCTGAATTTTCCGGATCGAATTCTTCGTCGTGGCACATGCCGTACACTTCCGAAGTCGACGGAAACACCAGATGCTTGTTGTATTTCACCGCCGCGCGCACGATCGGCAGGTTGGCCTCGAAGTCCAGCTCGAACACGCGTAGCGGCTGCTTGACGTAAGTGGCTGGTGTGGCGATCGCCACCAGTGGCAGAATCACATCGCACTTGCGGATGTGATACTCCATCCACTCCTTGTTGATGGTGATGTCGCCCTCGAAGAAGTGAAACCGTTCATGCCCGAGCAGGTCGGTGATGCGCTCTGAATTCATGTCCATGCCATACACTTCCCAATCGGTGGTAGCGAGAATGCGGTTGGACAAGTGATGACCGATAAAACCATTCACGCCGAGAATCAGTACTTTTTTCATTGCCATTTCCTTAACGATTGAATTCAAATTTTGCCGTGCCATGCTGTACGGCGAATTCCGCCGCACTCATTGCAATTCCATCCAGTTCGAAGCGCACCACGCGCAGCACGCCCTGCCCGCAGATCGCATAGGCCTTGCCATCCTTCACATAGAACGCCGGGTTTTCACCCGAAACCTCGCAGCCCGTTACCAGCGTTTGCAGGATGCGCAGCGGCTTGCCCAGCAGTTGCGTGGTCGCGCCCGGATACGGCGGAGCCACGGCGCGCACCAGGTTGTGTATCTGCTGCGCGCTTTGCGACCAGTCGATGACGCCGTCTTCCGCCTTGCGCCCGCCGAAATATGCGCCCTTGCTCAAGTCCTGTTTGACCGCCTGCGCCTTGCCTGCCAGCAATGCGGGCAGCACGCCGTTCAGCGCGATCTCCGCCGCCACCGTCACTTTCTGGAACACCTGCAACGCGGTATCGTCGGGCAGGATCGGCACCGCCTGCTGCGCGACGATGTCGCCGTTATCCGGCTTTTCCGTCATGTAATGCAGCGTCGCGCCGGTTTCCGTTTCGCCGTGGATGATCGCCCAGTTCACCGGCACGCGACCGCGGTATTTCGGCAGCAGCGAGCCGTGCATGTTCAACGCGCCATGCTTGGGAATCTCCAGCAATTCGCGCTTGAGCATCTCGCGGTAATAGAACGAAAAAAAGAAATCCGGCTGCAACGCGCGTATCTGTTCCACTACCTCCGGCGTATTCGGATTGTCCGGCGTGATCGCCGGAATGCCGTGCAGCGAGGCCAGTTCCGCCACGCTGTCGAACCAGATGTTTTCCTTCGGGTTGTCGCGGTGCGTGACCAGCAGCGCGACCTCCACGCCGTGTGCGAGCAGGACGGATAAGCATCTATAGCCAACGTTGTGGTAAGCGAAAACGATTGCGCGACTCATACTGAAGGTAAACCAAAAACCCCTCCCAGCCTCCCCTTGTCAGGGGAGGAGCTTTGCTCTCCCACTGACAAGGGGGAGTTGGAGGGGGTTTTACTCATTCCTGGCTATCCGAAAACAAAGAAGGATGCGCCGCATCTTCACTCGGCTTTGCCCTTCGCCCTTTGCCCTTTTCCTGTTTTTCCAGCACCGCCTCCACCAGATAGCGCGGTCGATGACGCACCTGCTGGTAGATGCGCCCGATGTATTCGCCGAGCAGGCCGATACCGAACAGCGCGATACCGATCAGGAAGAACATCAGCGCAAATAAAGTGAACAGGCCTTCCGCTTCCGGGCCAATCACCAGGCGACGTATCACCAGAAACACGAAGAACAGGCCGGAAAGCACCGAGATCAGCATCCCGGCCATCGAAAACATTTGCAACGGCACCAGCGAAAAACTGGTCATCAAATCAAAGTTGAGGCGGATCAAGCTGTACAGCGAATACTTCGATTCGCCCGCAGTGCGCTCCTCATGCCCCACCACCACTTCGGCGGGATTGCGCGCAAAGGTGTAGGCCAGCGCCGGGATGAAAGTGCTCACCTCCTTGCAACTGTTTACCGCATCGACGATGTGGCGGTCGTAGGCACGGAACATGCAGCCCTGATCGGTCATCTTGATACGCGTGATGCGTTCGCGCAGCCCGTTCATCGCGCGCGATGCAACATGCCGCCACCAGCTATCGCTGCGCTGCCTGCGGATCGAGCCGACGTAATCGTGGCCCTCGTCCATCTTTGCCAGTAGCAGTCCGGTATCCTCCGGCGGATTCTGTAGATCCGCATCCAGCGTCACCACGCGCTGCCCGCGGCTGTGCTCGAAACCCGCCATGATCGCCATATGCTGGCCGAAGTTACCGTTGAACAGAATCACCCGTGTCACATCGGGGCGCGCCTGAAACTGCTCGCGCAGAAGCGCGGCGGAGCGATCGCGGCTGCCGTCGTTGACGAACAGAATCTCATAGGAAATGCCGAGCTTGTCCAGTGCCGGATATAGCCGGTCGAACAATGCCTGCAAGCCCTGCTCTTCGTTATAAACGGGAATGACGACGGAAAGTTGTGGATTGCTCATGGGGCGGCATTTTACCGCATGGGGCACGGTTAGCGAAATCTGGAATTGTTTGGCAAGTTGGGTAGCTGCACGCTTAGACCAACCATACCTGAGCCTGTATTTAGTTCCGGTTTGTCCAACTTGGGTTCAGAAAAAACGCTGGCGCGCATCGACAGGTATATCCATCCCTGTCGCTTGCGCACGCTGCAACAACTCCCAGTAGTAACGATAGGAGGCGCGGTCATGCAGCTTGCCTTCATGCTGGATAGGCCCCCAGGCCGCATCCTGGGCGGCGATAAGCAGAGCGGCCGCTTCATCGACTTCGGCGAAATCCGGGCGCATGGCTTCGACGATGGGCTGGATCTGGGCCGGATGGATGCTCCACATGCGCAGGAAACCGAGTTCCTGCCGGGCACGGCGCGCGTCTTCCCGCACCACATTGGTATCGCGGATTTCGGTGGTGACGTTGTGGCTGGGCACGACGCCGTTGCCGAGAGCGGCGGCAGCGATCGCGCACTTGGCGCGTACCACCAGCGCATGATCGAACTGTCCGGGCGAGCGCATCGCGGCGGCTGGAATCGCGCCGTGATGCGCCGAGACGAAGTCCATCAGGCCAAAGTCGAGAACTTCGACGTGAGGCAAGCGGGCGATTTCCCATACTTCATGCAGCGCGCCGGGTGTCTCGATCAACACATGGACAGGTATCTCGCGGGCAATGCCGAGGCGGTTTCTCAGTTCGTCGAGCGCGGCGATCTGCACCGCAACATCTTGTGTATTTTCCGGTTTGGGCAATACGATGTAGGCCACGCGCTGCCCGGCCCGGCTGATGACGATATCCAGTTCGTCGCGCCAAACCGGGTGCCTGACATCGTGGATGCGGACGCCGATGCGGTCAAAGCGGTTCTCGCCGGACAGGATCAGCGCTGCAATCATCTCCGCATGTTCGCGCTCCCTGCCTGCGGGTGCACCGTCCTCGCAATCGGCGGTGATATCGAAAATGGAGCGCCCATCAACCGATAATTCGGCCTGAATCTGGAGCGCTTTTTTCAGCAGCTTTTCACTGCCCGCAAAATGCTCGCAAGCGGCCAGCATGGGAAATGGCCGGTTGCCCGGGTAAAGCACATCGGAGGGGTGAAAGAGATTGTTCATTCGGAGAGATTCCAAAAAATGGCGAGTGTCAATAAAATAATATCATATTGCAGCAGCCTCAATTTTGCATGACAAGCGGTGGACGAGTGTCGGCAATGTGTTTGCTTGAGACGGTGCTGAAGTTTTGGCCGTGTTAATGAAAAACGTTAATGAAAAACTAGACAAATTCAAAAATAGCCTGTAACGTCGCTGAGTAAATTTACTCAGTGACGTTACAGGCTATGAAATACACAAGACCTGAAGAGGCAAAACTCAAGCAGAGGCTCTCTGAGTCCGTGCGGTTTATCAATATTCTGGCGGGGCCTCGGCAAGTGGGAAAAACCACGATTATCAGAGACTTGATTCCGCCAAATTCACCTCAAGGTTTTTACATTTCAGTCGATGAAGAGGCTGTGGTATCCCCATTCAGCAAATCGGGCAATGCTGTTTCTCCTCCGCAAAAAAGAGATGCGGAATGGTTGCGATACTATTGGCATGAGGCACGCAATCGGGCGAGTAAGTGGGCGGAAATTCGTTTTCGGGATAGTGCCACTACTCAAAATGAACCCTATATATTTGCCGTCGATGAAATCCAGAAAATCGAGCAATGGTCGGAAATTGTTAAAGGCTTGTGGGATGAAGACCGCGCCAGCAGCCTCAACATGCATGTTGTACTGCTCGGTTCCGCTCCGTTGCTCATCCAAAAAGGCTTATCCGAGAGCTTGGCCGGGCGTTATGAGTTAATGCCCGTCACTCATTGGGGCTTTGCCGAAATGCAGCAGGCATTCGATTTCAGCCTTGAGGAGTTCATTTATTTTGGCGGTTATCCGGGCAGCGCTTCGCTTATACACGACGAGTCGCGCTGGCGCAGTTATGTGAAAGAAAGCCTGATCCAACCAAATATCGAAAAAGACATTCTACAAATGGTGCGCATTAAAAATCCGGCTCTGCTCAAGCAGTTGTTTGAACTGGGTTGCCATTATTCCGGCCAGGAATTGTCGCTCACAAAAATGATCGCGGAGTTGAATGAAGCCAAGCACACAGTAACGCTTGCTGACTATTTGCAATTATTGATGCAGGCAAAATTATTGGCCGGACTGCATAAATATGCGGCGAAAGAAATACGTAAACGAAACTCTGTACCCAAGCTCATCATATTCAACACCGCGCTGATGTCCGCCATCCAGGATTACACCTTTGCCGAAGCTCAGGCCGACCGCAGCTATTGGGGCAGGTTGGTGGAAAGCAGCGTCGGCGCGCATCTGCTCAACACTTGTGACAACGATACACAGGTTCACTATTGGCGTGATGGGGCGGATGAAATTGATTTCGTTCTAACCAGAGGCAGAAAGCTCGCGGCAATCGAAGTCAAAAGCTCTGCCAGTCCGCGCTACGCGCGCGGGCTGGAAATATTTGCCCAGCGCAATCCTTCCGCCAAAACTATTCTGGTCGGTGCGGGTGGTGTTTCGCTTGCGGAATTCTTGTCCTACCCAACCGAACATTGGCTGGGCTAAACATCATGCTTCATCAAGTTCCGCGAACCTGCACTTTTATACCGGATGGCGCCAGCCCGGAAAGCCATGAGATTACATCTTTTCGTGAGTACAATGCCTATGTGTTGCTCGGCGATCCTGGTGCAGGAAAAACGACGCTGTTCAAGCAAGAGGTCACGGATAGCGGCGGGCTTTATCTCAGCGCCCGAGACTTTTTGACCTTTAATAGAGTTGATGCATGGCAGGGAAAAACACTGTTCATTGATGGCCTGGATGAAACACGGGTGGTAGTAGAAGATGCGCGCACGCCGCTCGATGCGATACGCGGCAAACTCGATCAACTTGGCTGCCCCCGCTTCCGTCTTTCTTGCCGCGAGGCCGACTGGCTGGGGGGCAACGATCAAACCGCGCTCAATGCCTGCGCCCCAGGCGGCAAGGTTATGGTACTGCACCTGAATGCGTTGACCGACGATGACATCAAGGTAATCCTCGCAAAAGATGAGCGTGTCCCTGACGCCGATAGTTTTAAGCAGAAAGCCGAGCAGTTCAGCCTGGAGGGCTTGCTGCACAACCCGCAAACGCTGGATATGCTGATTGCCGCAGTGCAAGGCAATAACTGGCCGAAAACCAAGCTTGAAACTTATCAGCTCGCCTGCCAGAAAATGGCGGTAGAGCATAGCGACGAACACAAGGCGAGCCGCAAGAAACCATCAATCCCAATCGAGCAATTACTCGATGCTGCCGGTTTCTTGTATGCCACCCAGTTGTTAGCCAATGCGGTCTGGTTTAATGAAGCTGATGATGCGAGTGAGGGGCAGGTTTGCCTAAACGCGATCAAAATTCCTGACGATTTACCCTGTACACAAGCGCTCAAATCCCGGCTGTTTAAATGGGTGCAAGAAAATCAGTACGCACCTGTACACCGCAGTGTCGCCGAATTTCTGGGCGCGCGATTTCTCGCCAAGAAGATTAACAAAGGCTTGCCGCTCAGCCGCGTTTTGGCGCTGATGACCGGTTTCGATGGCGGCGTGGTGGCCGCGTTGCGCGGCCTGATGAGCTGGCTGGGCGCTCATTCTTCCGAGGCGCGAAACCATTTAATTGGGATAGATCCTTTAGGTATGGTGCTCTACGGCGACGTACAGCTATTCTCGACGCAAACCAAGCAACAGCTCTTATCCGCGTTGCGGCATGAAGCCGAGAGAAATGGTTATCTGCACTACGATTACTGGGCAAGCTACCCATTTGCGGCGCTCACCACCAAAGACATGGCAAGCCAATTATTGGATTTGCTAAATAGCCCTTCCCGCGAAAAGCACGATCAGCAGATATTGAATTGCATACTAGACGGCTTGAATTATTCAGAGTGCATTCCAGAGTTAAAATATGCGTTGACCTCCATTGTTCGCGACCAGACTTATTGGGAAAGCGTTCGGGTTGGTGCGTTAGAAGCGTTTATGCATCAACACCCAGAAGATGTCGATAGCTTATTTGCACTTGCTGAGGACATTCGATTAAACAAGGTTGAGGACGATAAAAATCGCCTGCTGGATTTGCTGCTGCCTAAACTATCCCCGAAAATAATCCGTGCCAGCAATGTGTTTGACTATCTAAGGCCTGCCAAGGCTGCTCGTGACAATTACATTGTTGCCAACTTTTTCTGGGATGGTGAATTCCTTCAGAACGCTGAGGATCAAGATTTGCCGATTTTGCTGGATGAATTAACCAGGCGTGACGTTAATTTTCTTCGCCAGTCATCGGGTCAGAATTTATTCGGCATGGTTGGGGCGCTTTTAGTTCGAGGGCTGCAAACTTTCGGCAGCACAATATCCGATGATCGCTTGTACGACTGGCTCTCGCTAGGCCTTGATGAATATGCAATCAGCAATCTGGAAGAGGAGCATCAGCAACAAATTCGTGTATGGCTGGAAGATCAGCCCGAGCGCTATCTTGGTTTGCTAAGAGCAGGGTTAAGTCGAATAACCGACCCGGAAAAAATAAACCACGAGTTTCATGGTGCACTCGCGAGACTCTACAACGCCACCGCCCCTGAAAACCTTGGCTTGTGGTGGTTGGATCAGGCGCTGGACGCCACGTATTCCAAGCTAAGAGATTATTATTTCCGGGAAGCATTCTGGACATTAAAAAATGGCAAAAGCCAGCAAGGCTTGCCGTTAAAATCCCTGGAAGATTGGGTTCGTCAACACCCGGAATTTCAAAATACCTATCAGGAACTAACCAGTGGTGAAATTCCTGAATGGCAGATCAGGCACGAGCAATCCAAAAAAGAGCGTGGGATTAAGCGCGAAGAGGAGAAAGCAGTGCGCCTTGCCAATTTCCGGGAACATCTGCCAGCTATTCAGGACGGTAGCGCATATCCACAGGTGTTTCATCATCTGGCCAACGCGTACTTTGAGCACAATGGGCAAGCCAATGCAAAGACCGGCCTCGAACGCCTGGCGGAGCTTCT
>MGWP01000036.1 GCA_001801055.1 Gallionellales bacterium GWA2_55_18
CTCGGCGCGGAAGGCATGCACCGCGTCGCGGAATTCGCCACGCTGAACGCCAACTACCTGATGGCGGAATTGCACAAGGCCGGTTTCACCGTCGCGTTCCCGCAACGCCGCGCCAGCCACGAATTTATCATCTCGATGAAACCGCTCAAAGACGCCACCGGCATCTCCGCGATGGACGTGGCAAAGCGCCTGCTGGACAAGGGCTTCCACCCGCCCACCACCTACTTCCCGATGCTGGTGCCGGAGTGTCTGCTGATCGAGCCGACCGAAACCGAATCGAAGGAAGTGCTGGATGGCTTCGTCAATGCGCTGAAGGAAATCCGCGACGAGGCACATGCCACGCCGGAACTGGTGAAGGGCGCACCGCACACCATGCCGGTACGCCGCCTCGACGATGTGAAGGCCGCAAGGGAACTGGATTTGACATGGAAGTCTAATCGCTTATCTTAATCAGGCGTTAATTTTAATGAAAGGAATTCCCATGTTTAACATCGGCAAAACAACCGCTCTGCTATTGGTTACCGCCGCCCTCGCGGGCTGCGCTTCCGGCCTGTCAGGCTCGACCTATACCCGCGACCAGGTGCGGCAGCCCGAAGATGTGCGCATGGCTACGGTCGAAAGCGTGCGCGCGGTACAGATCGAAGGCACGAAATCACCTGTTGGCACGGCAGCGGGGACGATAGTGGGCGGTATTGGCGGCAGTAATGTCGGCGGCGGCAAAGGCAGCTCGGTCGGTGCCGTGCTGGGCGCTGTGGCCGGGGGGGTGGTCGGCTCTGCGATCGAAGAGGGCGCGACCCGCCAGTCCGCCATCGAAATCACGGTCAGATTCGAGGACGGCAAGCTGATCGCGGTAACCCAGGCGGGCGATGAGAAATTTCAGTCTGGCGACAAGGTGCGGGTGTTGACCGGCAGCGGCGTGACGCGCATCAGTCATTAAAAAATCCACATTTCATCCCAACTGTTGCGTTGCGTAAAAAATTTCTTGTTTGCATATAACCCATATGCGGCACGTCGAAATTTTTTACGCGCCTTGCATTTGGGCGAAATCTGAATTTTTAGAGGCTCCTTGCCTTTTTTGCCGAGGTGGCAGCCACAAACAACTGCTGCTCAAATGATACAATTCGCGCCTTTTAATTCAGCCGAGATTTTACGATGCACACACTGATTTGCGGTTCGATGGCCTACGACACCATCATGGTGTTCCAGGACCAATTCAAGAAGCACATCCTGCCGGAAAAGATCCACATCCTGAATGTGGCGTTTCTGGTGCCGGAGATGCGCCGCGAGTACGGTGGCTGCGCGGGCAATATCGCTTACAACCTGAATCTGCTCGGTGGCAACCCGCTGATCATGGCGACAGTAGGTGACGATTTTGGCCCTTACGCCATGCGCATGGACAAGCTGTGTTTGTCGCGGCAGCATATTCGCCATGTTCCGGACAGTTTCACCGGACAGGCGTTTATCACTACCGATCTGGACGATAACCAGATCACCGCGTTTCATCCCGGCGCGATGAGTTTTTCCGAACAGAACCATGTTGGCGACGCAAAGGACGTCAGCCTTGGCATCGTCTCGCCGGATGGCCGCGAAGGCATGTTGCAGCATGCGCGCGAATTCCGCGAAGCGGGCATCCCCTGGGTGTTCGATCCGGGCCAGGGGATGCCGATGTTCGGCGGTGACGAGCTGCTGCGCTTCGTCGAACAGGCCGACTATGTGACGGTCAACGATTACGAGGCGCAACTGTTGCAGGACAAGACCGGCAGGAAGCTCGAGGAGCTTGCCAAAGGCAAACGCGCGCTCATCATGACACGTGGCGGCGAAGGCTCGACCATCTATGCCGACGGCAGGGAGATCGCCATTCCCTGCGCCAAAGCCACCGCGTTGCTTGATCCGACCGGCTGCGGCGATGCGTATCGCGCCGGGCTGTTGCACGGCATCCAGCAAGGCTGGGACTGGGAGACCACCGGACGGCTGGCCTCACTGCTCGGCACGCTCAAGATCGCTAGCCGGGGCGGGCAGAACCATGCGCCGACCCGCGACGAACTGAAGGCGCAGTTCCAGCAACATTTCGGATTTGCTGTGCCGCTGTAAATCATGGATGGAATTTCTGCCGTTCGCCCCAAGCTTGATGTAACTACTAACCATTCGACTAGGCTGCCCCAAAACAGCAGCCAAGTCGCTGGTTATGTTGAAGGGTATGGTGTAGTTTCAACAGGCTTGGGTCGAAAGAAATCAAATAATTTCTTTGGCTCAATAGTCGTCGCCCTGCTGCTGGCCGGATGCGCAGGTAATCAACCAGGTGGTATCGGCGGTGTCGGTAGCGACGCCAATGTCGCCGCCATCAAGCAGGGCGTGATCGAGAGCGTCACGCCGATCGAAATGGATGCCAGTTCAAGCGGCGGCTCTTCCCTTGGCAGCGTCTTTGGTCAGGTCGGCGGAGCCAGTACCGGAAGTGGGCGGGGCTCTGCGGTCGGTTCGATACTCGGCACGGTGCTTGGCGGCACACTCGGACATCAATCCGACATTGCCACCAAACCCGGCCTGGAAATCTGGGTCAAGCTGGATGGCGAGGAGGGCAAAAGCACCTACGTGATGCAGCCCGGCAAGCCGGATGCGTTTAAGGTCGGCGACCGGGTGCGCGTGGTGCGCAAGAGAGGCGAATCGCGCGTTGAACCGGAAGCTGCTGCAGAAAAACCGAAAGATGTTTTGCCGAAAGACTCTCCCAAACCATGATGGCGGAAGAGGTTGTTCCGCTTGGTTGGACAGTATCGCATTTTCAAGTGTAAGCCTTGCCGTTAATGCCTACGCTGCTTTTTGCAGTGCCTACCATGGCGCGGCTGACACGTCGCTCCACAACTCCTGAATGTCGTTGATATCCCATTTCCCCGGGTCTTCGTGCGAGACGATCTTGTCCTTGCAGGACGGTTTCGATAAATCCAGTATCTCCGGTGGGATTCGCATATTTGACTTGATGGAAAAAAATACTTTCACCTTGGGGGTGAGCAGCGATTGTTCGGATTGCCCGATGATCACGCCCAAGCGGTCGGATGCCAGCCTGACCAGCGAGCCGACCGGGTAAATGCCCATGCTGCGCACGAAGGCCTCGAAAATACGCCAGTCGAAATGGCCGTGGCTCCATTCGGCCATTTTTCTGATAGATTGGGCCGGCTCCCAGCCATTCTTGTAGGCGCGGATGGAAGTGATCGCATCGTACACATCGCATACTGCAGCCATCTTGGCATACAGGTCGATTTTCCCGTCAGCGAGCTTGTCCGGGTAGCCGCTGCCGTCCACTTTTTCGTGATGGCGCAGGCAGACGTGCCGCGCGATATCGCTTATTCCCTTGCTTTCCAGCAATATGATGTGCCCGTCGATAGGGTGGTTTTTCATTATCTGGAATTCGGCTTCAGTCAGCTTGCCGGGCTTGTTGATGAGTTCCAGCGGGGCCATCGTCTTGCCGATGTCGTGCATCAATCCGGCCATGCCGGCTTGGCGGGTCTGTTCCTCATCCATGCCCAGTTGCCGTGCCAGGGCTACCATCAATGCGCATACCGCCACCGAATGCATGTAGGTATAGTTATCCTTGTCTTTCAGCCGCGCCAGGCTGATCAGCGCGCCGGGGTTGCGTATTACCGAGGTGGTGATTTCCTCGACGACCGGCAGTGCGTCGCTGGCATTCAGGGCTTTGCCCATGCGCGCCTCATGGAACATGGAGGTGACCGCCTGTTTGGATTGGGCGCAAATCTTGACGGCGTGCGCGGCTTCCTGGGCAATGTCGACATGCTGGGAAACTTTGTTGCCCGCATCGGCACGCGCAAGCGTTTTGTTAATTTCCGCCGCTACCGCCTTTTCGCTCTTGCCGCTCTTCCCATCCTCGACATCCAATCCTTTATCGATGTCTATCCATACTTCCTGGATGCCGGTGGACAGGATATCCCGCAAGTCTTCAGGTTTGTCCAGCATGAATGCGTTGTGCCAAAACGGGTGGTCGTACCACGAGCCGCAAAACTCATGGATGTACATGCCGATACGCAGTTGCTTGACCGGAATGCGCTTTAACATGGGTAGTCCAATTTACAATAAGAATGGTGGGTTACAACCCAAAAGGCGACTGCGCCAAACAGTATTGCCGGAACTGCGGCTCTTATTCAGGTTATGAGTGAATCGTGCCGCGCGCTTACCAGGGCGCAGCTGGTACATCGCTCCATAATTCCTGAATATCGCGGATGCCCCATTTTAGGGGGTCTTCGTGCGAAACGATTTTGTCCTTGCTGGCGGGTTTCGACAAATCCAATATTTCCGATGGAATCCGTGCATTTGATTTGATGGAAAAAAACACTTTCACCACAGGAGCAAGCAGCGATTTTTCGGTTTGTTCTACGATCACTCCCAAGCGGTTGGACTCCAGCTTGACCAGCGAGCCGATCGGATAAATGCCGACGCTTTTGACGAAGGCCTCAAAAATACGCTTATCGAAATGGCCGTGGCTCCACTCCGCCATCTTTCTTAACGATTCGGTAGGCTCCCAGCCATTCTTGTAGGGGCGGTTGGAGGTGATCGCGTCATACACGTCGCACACTGCGCCCATCTTGGCATACAGGCTGATCTGTTCGCTTGTGAGTTTCTCCGGATAGCCGCTGCCGTCCACTTTTTCGTGATGGTGCAGGCAGACATCCAGCGCGATCTCGCTGATTCCCTTGCCTTCCAGCAGCATCTTGTGCCCTTGGCTGGGGTGATCCCTTACCGATTGGAATTCGGTATCGGTCAACTTGCCGGGTTTGTTGAGTATCCCCAGCGGGATCATCATTTTTCCCACATCATGCAATAAACCGGCCAAACCAGCCTGGCGTGTTTGTGTCTCATCCAGACCCAATTGCCGCGACAGGGAAACCATCAGCGCACATACCGCCACCGAGTGCATATAGGTGTAATCGTCCTTGTCTTTCAGGCGCGCCAGGCTGATCAACGCGCCGGGGTTGCGCATCACCGAGGTGGAGATTTCTTCGACGATAGGCAGCGCATCTTCGGCATCCAGGGCCTTGCCCATGCGTGCTTCATGAAACATCGAGCTGACGGCCTGCTTTGACTTGGCGCAAATCTTGACGGCGCGCGCAGCTTCTTGTGCAATATTGACGCGCTCTACTTTTTTGACGTCCTTGTCAGCCTGCACAAGCGTAGATTCTACTTCTGCTGCAATATCCTCTTCCGTCTCACCTTCGTCATCATCGCTTTCGACAGTGATTCCAATGCCTTTGGCGGTATCTATCCATACCTCCTTGATGCCGGTATCCAGCAGGGTTTTCAAATCCTTGGGGTCGTCCAGCAGGAAAGCTCCGCGCCAGAACGGATGATCCATCCACGAGCCGCAAAGCTCGTGCACATGCATGCCTAAGCGCAATTGTTTGACATGGATACGTACTAGCATGTGAAATTTATGGGGCTAAATGATGGTGGGATGCTTGTTTAATGGCAGCATAAACCGGGGAACAATATACCAAAATTACCTGCGAGTTACCTCTAAAAAATAATTACAACCCCTGAGAAATATCTGATTTTATGGTAGCCAGCGACATAATAGCCTGTAGCGATTTATCTGTCGCACCGCGATTGTTTTCCACAAACCCGGCGCACTGCCGACGCATTCCGGATAGAGCATCCGGGTTATCCAGCAGGTATTGCAATTTCACAATCAGTTCGCCGGTATCCCGCACCTGAACTGCGGCTCCGGCACTGACTGCCAGCCGGGTTGCTTCGGCAAAATTATGGGTATGCGGGCCGACCAGTACCGGCGCACCAGCTGTGCAGGCCTCGATCAAATTCTGCCCGCCATAAGGCAACAGGCTACCACCGATAAAAGCGAGATCGGCGGCAGCGTAGTAGGCGAACATTTCACCCATGCTGTCGCCCAGTACCGCCTGAATCTCCGCCGGTACTGTGCAGTCTTGCGATTCGCCCATTTTACTCCTGCGCAGAAATGGGATGCCGCGTTGTTCCAGGAGTTGCGCGACTTCGCCGAAGCGTTGCGGGTGACGCGGCACGATAACCAGAAGCAGCCCCGGAACACGGATATTTTTCAGCGCATCCAGCAGCAACAGCTCTTCGCCTTCGCGGGTGCTGGCGGCGAGAAACACCTTGCGCTCGGCGCCGAACTGTTCGCGCAGTTGCCCGCCCAGTTGCAGCATGGCCGGTGGCGGCTCGATGTCAAATTTGAGGTTGCCCGTCACTAATACATTTTGCGCGCCAAGGCTGGTCAGGCGCGCGGCATCATCGGCGGTTTGCGCGGCGACAGCGGCGAGTTTGCCCAACGCGTCGCGGGTCAGCCGCGCGAACCGCGCATAATTGCGTGCCGATTTTTCCGACATGCGTGCATTCAACAACAGCAGCGGTGTGCCGGTACTGTGGCAAGCCTGAATCAGGTTGAACCAGATTTCCGTTTCCATCAGGATGCCGAGTTGTGGCTGGAAGTGACGCAGGAATCTGTTCACCGCAAACGGATAGTCGTAGGGCAGATATGCGCGCAGCACGCTGTCGCCGTATAGTTGCTCGCCAGTAGCGCGCCCGGTAGGTGTGGTATGGGTGAACAGGATCTGATGGTGGGGGTAAGTTTTGCGCAACCGCGTGACAAGGCTTTGCGTTGCGCGGGTTTCGCCCACCGAAACGGCATGCAGCCAAATGACCGGCTTATCGCTTGAAGCAGAATAGAAGCCGAAACGCTCGCCGATATGGCGCAGATATTCCGGCTGCTTGCGTGCGCGCCACAGCATGCGCAAGAAAATGTAGGGCAGCAGCAGCCACAGCGCAAGCGTGTAAAAGAATTTTGTGCCTAACATGCCGCCACCTGTTGCAGCGTATCGATTACGGCGGCAACATCGGGCGCATGGCCGATGTCGCCGAGGTTAACTATATTTGTGCCCGCATACAAGCCGGTCAGGGCAGGGGCAGTCGCGGTGTAAATGCCGACGGTGGGTACGCCCAGCGCCACCGCAAGGTGGGCAAGGCCGGTATCCACGCCGATCACCGCTTGTGCGCCGCCAAGCAGGCTGGCCGCTTCATTCAGGCTCAGGCGCGGCGGTGCGATGGCGTCGGGAATGGCCCCGGCAAGTCGCTTGCTGCGCGCCAGCTCTGCCTCGCTGCCCCACGGCAAAATGCAGCGAATATTTTTCTCGTGCAAAGAGCGCCCCAATGCGATCCAGTTAGTTTCACCCCATAGCTTGTCGGCGCGGCTGGTAGCGTGCAGCAGCACCATGTACTGACCTTCCGCAAGCCACGCTGGGCGTAGGATTGCGGGCGGTTTAATACCATAATCTGGATGATTTTCCAGCGCATAGCCGAACGCTTGCGCCGCCAGTTGGCGGTTGCGTTCGACGGCATGTTGCCCGGTTGCAACAAAAAAAGTCTGTTGATACAACCCGGTTGCAAGCGGTTCGCGTGCGCTGTGTCGGTCAAAACCACAGCGCAGCCCCTGTGTACCCCGCATCAGCAGTGCGCTCTTGAGCAAGCCTTGTGTATCAATTGCAATATCGTATTGTTGCGCGGTCAGTGTATTGCGAAATGCCATGATCTCGCGCCAAGTAGCAGCATTCAGCAGCTTGCCGCGCCAGCGTCGCATGGCAACCGGAATAACATTGCGCACCGCCGGGTGCAATTTTGGCAATGCGGCAAAATTCTCTTCCACCACCCAGTCGATTTGCGCGTCCGGATAATGGCGCACGATGTCACTGGCCACCGGCAGGTTATGCAGCACATCGCCCAGCGACGAGGTTTTGACCAGCAGGATACGCGGTGCATGAGGGGCGGCAAAGGAGCGCGTCATAAAATATGATGGACAAGCTGTTGAGAGTAATAGAATCGCATCTTATAGGATGATGCGTAGCTTTAGGAAGTAACCCGACGTAATGCTAAAATGCGCCATTCTAGGAAAGTTCTAAAAACTCAGAGTTCGCCCAAATGCAAAGTGCGGGAAAAATTCGCCGCGCCGCATATGTTTGATATGTAAGCAGGAAATTTATTCCGCAACGCAGCAGTTGGAATGAAATGTAGATTTTTAGAGGTTTCCTTCAACTTATGGTACGTGGCATGGCTCATTACGCCCCGCTGATTAGCATACTGACAACCATGGCGCTGGCGTTCGTTTTGACGACAGGCAAGATCGGCGGCCTCGTTCATGACATTCCCAACGAGCGCTCGCTGCATGACAAACCTGTGCCGCGTACCGGTGGGATTGCGTTGATGGCAGGTGTACTATCCGGCTGGCTGCTGCTGCAATTTTGGCCATGGTGGGCAGTATTACCCGCGTTGGGTTTGTTCGCGCTGTCACTCGTTGACGATGTGCGTAATTTGTCGCCCAAATTGCGGTTGGTGGGGCATTTTATTGCGGCGCTGACCGTTGTGTTGGAGGCGGGAGTGCCTTTGCCATGGTTCATCCCGGTATTGCTATTCGTCGTGTGGATGACCAATTTGTATAATTTCATGGATGGCTCGGATGGGCTGGCAGGCGGCATGGCGCTGTTCGGCTTCGGCTGCTATGGAGTTGGCGCATGGATCGGCGGAAATGAAACATTTGCGCTGCTGAATTTTTCGGTTGCGGCAGCGGCACTTGGGTTTTTATTTTTCAATTTCCATCCTGCCAGGATGTTCATGGGTGATGCCGGCTCTATACCGCTCGGATTCCTGGCTGCGGTATTTGGCGTGCTGGGCTGGCAGGCCGGACATTGGCCGTTCTGGTTTCCGTTGCTGGTCTTTTCCCCATTTGTGGCCGATGCAACCGTAACGCTGCTCAAACGGGCGTGGCGCGGCGAAAAACTTTCTCAGGCACATCGCAGCCATTATTACCAGCGGCTGGTGCAAATGGGCTGTGGGCATCGCAACACCGCGCTTATCGAATACGCGCTGATGTTGCTGGCGGGTGTGTCCGCATTGTGGGGAATAGGCATGGATAACACTGTGCAAAGCTACATATTATTGGCCTGGGGTATTGTTTATCTGGTGTCGGTGATCTGGATAGACAGGCGCTGGCAAGAATATCAATTTGCGGAAAAGAAAGCTTTAGATGCTTAAATCCAATACGCGCACTCTCTTGGCCATGCTGCACGATGCTGTTGCGGCGGCATTGGCGTGGAGCTTTGCCTATTTGCTGCGCTTTAATTTTGATTTGCCGCCCAGTTATGTTGCGGAGTTGCAGCAAACCTTGTTTTGGGTTGTGCCGCTGCAACTGATTATTTTTCGGCAATTCGGCCTGTATCGCGGTATTTGGCGCTATGCCAGCACCACGGATTTACGGCGCATTTTTCTGGCCGTCATGCTGTCGGCAGCAGCGATTCCGCTGGTGTTTTGGATGCTGCGCCTCGGCCTGGTGGTGCCGCGTGCGGTGCTGGTCATCAATCCGCTATTGTTGATCCTGCTGATGGGCGGTAGCCGTTTCGTGTACCGGTTATGGAAGGAACAGGGGCTGTATGGCACCCTCAAGCTGCGCGGCGAGCCGGTGCTGGTGTTGGGTGCCGGCGATGCGGCGGCAAGCCTTGCCAAGGATTTGTCAAAGAGCGACACATGGCGGCTGGTGGGTTTTCTTGACGACAACAGAGAACATCATGGGCATACACTGAACGGTATTCGCGTACTGGGTGGGCTGGATAGCCTGCCGGAGTGGGCTGCCAAACTTGGTGTGTCGCAAGTGATCATCGCCATGCCATCCAGCTCGCACCAGCAGCGCAAGCGTGCGATCCAGCTTTGTAACCAAGCCGAGCTGAAAGCGCTCACCGTTCCTTCTTTCGATGACCTGATGAGCGGCAAAGTGGAAGTATCGCAGTTGCGTGCCATCGAGCTGGATGATCTGTTGGGGCGCGACCCGGTAGTGCTGGACGATGCCGGATTACATGGGTTGTTGGGCGGCAAGACGGTGATGGTAACCGGCGCTGGCGGATCGATCGGCTCCGAGTTGTGCCGTCAAATCGCGCGTTTTAACCCCGCCAAGCTGGTGCTGTTCGAGTCGAGCGAATTTGCCTTGTACACCATCGAACAGGAGTTGAAGCAGGTTTTTCCAGCATTGCATTTTATTTGTCTGGTCGGTGATGTGCGCGATGGCGCGCGGGTGAATGAGATCATGCGGCAACATCAACCGGGTGTGCTGTTCCACGCGGCGGCTTACAAGCATGTGCCGCTGATGGAGCAGCACAATGCCTGGCAGGCGATCCGCAACAACGTGCTGGGCACCTGGACAGTGGCACGCGCGGCGCAACAGCACGGGGTTGGCAAATTTGTGATGATCTCCACCGATAAGGCCGTCAACCCGACCAATGTGATGGGTGCGAGCAAACGGCTCGCCGAAATGGTGTGTCAGGCATTGCAGCCACCCTCACCACAGGCTCACCTTCCGCTGACCGGGGAAGGAGATGGGCTGACTCGTTTTGTGATGGTGCGTTTCGGTAACGTGCTGGGTAGCACTGGCAGCGTGATTCCAAAATTCCGCGAACAGATTGCCCGGGGCGGACCGATCACCGTCACTCACCCCGAGATTACCCGCTACTTTATGTCCATTCCCGAAGCGGCTCAACTGGTACTACAGGCCGGCCTGATGGGGAAGGGCGGTGAGATTTTCGTGCTGGATATGGGCGAACCGGTAAAAATTGTCGATCTGGCGAAAGACCTGATCCGCCTGTCCGGCTATACCGAAGACGAGATCAAGATTGAATTCACCGGCCTGCGACCCGGCGAAAAACTTTATGAGGAATTATTGGCGGACAACGAGCAAACCCTGCCAACACCACATCCGAAGCTGCGCATCGCTCAAGCCAGGCAAGCAGATGCGGCATGGTTGACACAACTGCTGGAATGGACAGATTCGGCAACGATGGCCGATGAAAATGTGCGTGCCACGCTGCGGTACTGGGTTCCGGAATATCAACCTAACGGGTATGGCAGGAATGCCGCCCCTGATAATGAAATATGCCATGCCCGTTTCCCTGATGAAACTGCTAGCTATTCCACTAGGCTGCAAACAGTCGCAGCCAAGACGCTGGTTATCCCGCAAACCCACTCTCCTCAATCCTCTCCCGCAAGCGAACGAGAAAAGCAATCGTTAATTCCTGCGGGCGAGGGAGCAAACGAATCGCCGCGCGAGTTTCACGTTAACCCGCAGCAAGGCCAATCGCAATGAAATCAACCGCAGTAGCAAATTCCTTGCAGCGGTTTGCTATGCCGCCGCTACGCGCAGGTGCAATATTGATCGGTTTTGCCGTACCCATCTCGGTGGCTCTGGATAATGTGTTGCTGGCTCTGTTGCTGCTTGGCCTATTGTTCAACGCGCGCACAGTATGGCTGATCGCGACACAACACCCGGTAGCGCGTGCCGCCTGGCTGCTGTTCGGCATGCTATTGATTGCGATGTTTTACGGCGCGACGCCCTTGCGTGAAGCTGCCAACATCTTGTGGAAATATATTGATTTGGCGTTCATACCGCTGTTTATGTTGATGCTGTCCGGTGAAATCGCCAAACGCAGGGCGCAATACGCTTTTCTGGCTGCGATGGGCTTGACTTTATTGCTGTCATACTTGATAGGTCTAGGGATGCTGCCTGTGCAGCATTGGATGAACAATTTCACTGCCGTAAATAATCCGGTAATTTTTCACAGCCACATCACGCAAAACAACATGATGGCCTTTGCGGTATTTCTCGCATTGCTCAACTTGCGTGAAGCAACATCGATCAGGGTGCGAATTGCCTGGGGATTGTTTGCCGGATTGGCGGCGGTCAACGTGCTGTTTATGGTGCAGGGTAGAACCGGATACATGGTTTTAATGGCATTGCTTGGCTGGCTGGTTTGGATAATTCCGGCCCGTCATATGCGCTTGCGTGGCAAACAATGGGGCTTGCGACAAGCGGTGGTAGTCGAGCTGGCTTTTCTCGTATTGATGATCGCCATCTATAGTATTTCGCCGCGACTGCATGATCGAATCAGCCTGGTAGTATCCGAGTCACAGGATTGGCAAACGAAGCAAGCCGGGGATACGTCGACCGGACAGAGGCTGCTTTTTTACGATAACACCTTGAAAATTGTGTCCCGCCACCCGGTATTTGGTGTGGGAACAGGCGGTTTTCATGATGCATTTGTGAGGCAAATACAGGGCAAAAATGTGCCTGCAACGCGCAACCCGCACAATGAATACTTGATGATCGCGGCGCAAACCGGTGTAATCGGCTTGGCATTGCTGCTTTATTTGTTTTATACGCAATGGCGGTGTGCGCCGTTGCTGGATACCCCGTTCGAGCAGGATGCGGCGCGCGGTTTCGTGCTGGCGTATATGGTGAACTGCGCGTTCAATTCGGCATTGTTGGATCATTCCGATGGCTTGTTTTTTGCATTTATGACATCGGTGCTGTTCGCTCATCTCAAAACTGCCAAACATGGCTAAACTCTCCGTCATCGCCATCACCAAAAACGAGGCGGCAAATATACGCGCCTGCCTCGAATCGGTGGCATGGGCCGATGAGATCATCGTGGTGGATTCGGGCAGCACCGACCTGACAGCAGAAATTTGCAGGGAATTCGGTGCGCAGGTTTATGTGCATGACTGGCCGGGTTTCGGTGCACAGAAAAATCGCGCATTGGGCTATGCCACACACGAATGGGTGTTTTCCATCGATGCCGATGAGCGTGTGACGCCAGAGTTGCGCGCCGCCATCGAAGCGGTGCTGCGCGATAAAACCGATTCTTGCGCGGCTTATCGTATTTCTCGCCTGTCAAGTTATTGCGGGCGTTTTATGCGCCATTCCGGCTGGTATCCCGATCACATCGCGCGGCTGTTCAGACGAAATGCGGCGCGTTTTTCGGATGATCTGGTGCATGAGCGGTTGCTGGTAGAAGGACGAATTGGCCAGCTTGCCGGTGAGCTGTTGCATTACGCCTTCACAGATGCCGAGGAGGTGCTGCAAAAAATAAACCACTACTCCTCGGCTGGCGCAGTCATGCTGCGGCGGCGCGGCAGGAGAGCCACCCTGCCGGGTGCGGTGTTGCGCGGGCTATGGAGCTTTATCCGCGCCTATATTTTGCGCGCCGGATTCTTGGACGGGCGGGAAGGTTTCATGCTGGCCGTATCCAACGCGGAAGGCACCTATTACCGTTATCTCAAATTACTGCTTATGCAAGAGACAGGCAAGGAAGAGTAATGCGCATAGCCGTTGTTCCTGCAACCTATAATCGCCCGGATATGCTAACGGCCTTGCTTGAAGGCTATCTTGCCCAGGACTATCGCGACTTCGAAATCATCATTGCAGACGATGGGTCTGGTGAGGCAACCAGCGAAGTTATAACGCGTTACCAGCGGTGCGCGCCCTTTCGTATTGCGCATGTCTGGCAGGAAAATCGCGGGTATCGCGCGGCTACTATCCGCAATAAAGCGGTGGCGCAAGCCAACGCTGACTACGTTATTTTTACCGATCAGGACTGTATACCTCGACCGGACTTTTTATCGAGCCATGCGCGGTTAGCTGAACGCGGCTGGTTTGTTGCCGGCAATCGTGTATTGCTGGCGGAAAATTTTTCACGGCATGTCGCGGCAAATTCCGGTTCTATTCATGACTTAAAATTTGCTCAATGGCTCTACAGGATGATTCATGGGGACATAAATCGCATTCAGCCATTGATTAAACTGCCGGATGGAGTTTGGCGAAAATTGCACCCCGCCCGCTGGCGCGGGGCAAAGACATGCAATCTTGCGGTGTGGCATGACGATCTTGTGGACGTCAATGGAATGGATGAAAGTTATTCCGGGTGGGGGCTTGAAGACTCGGATTTGGTAATCCGGTTAATTCATTCCGGGGTCGGACATAAAAGCGGACGCTATGCATGCCCGGTCTTTCATCTCTGGCATCGGGAAAGCAGCCGTGACGACTTGGAAGCGAATCGCCTACGTTTACAGCAGGTCTTGAATTCAACGCACATCCGTGCAGCACAAGGATTGGATCAGTATTGTTAAAAATTCTGCATGTGGTGCGGCGTTACGGGCCGGTTGGCGGTATGGAGCGATATGTGTGGGAGGTAACGCATGAACTCGCCGCGCTCGGCCACCGGGTCGAGATAGTCTGCGAGCGTTGTTATGCGGCGTGTCCACCAAATATCACAGTGCATGAACTGGGGGAAATTGCTCCGCGCCCGCGCTGGCTGTCGCTGCTGCGCTTCGGTTGGCGCGTGGCGCGCTGGTTGCGGGAGAATCCACGCACGGATTTTTTGATCCACAGCCACGAGCGGCTGGACGTGCATCAAGTGACCACTTTTCACGGCCCGCCATTCGCCACGGTGCGCGACAGGCCTTGGTGGCGCAAGCTGTCGTTGCGTGTGGCGATGCAGTTTTATCTGGAGCGGCGCGAGTTGCTTGCGGCGCAATATATTGTGCCGAACTCGCAATTCATAAAACGGCAGTTAGCGCATTACTACCCGGAATTTGCGTCCAAATTAACCGCTCCAATCGTGCCTGGCGTAGCGGCAATGCGACCGCGTGATTGGTGCCGCGCGCCGGCCGATGGCGGTATCATTGGTTTCGTTGGCAAGGAATGGCAACGCAAGGGATTGCCGCTAGCGATGGATATCGTCGGGCGGTTGCGGCACAAACGTCCAAATCTGGAGTTGTGGGTAATCGGCCCGCATCAGCATGAAATACAACACCTATTCTCAAGCTGGCAAGGCGGCTACCGTTTGCTCGGTTGGCGCAGCGATGCAGATCACTTGCAGCAGATAGATATGCTGCTGCACCCGGCGCGCGCCGAACCTTACGGTATGGTAATCGGCGAAGCGATGGCGGCACGGGTGCCGGTAGTCGTGTCTGATGTATGCGGAGCTGCCGCGCAGATTACGCCGGATGCCGGGGCAATCGTGCCGCTTGATGCACCCTGCAACCAGTGGGTGGATGAAGTTGAAAAGCAATTGTGCCGCAGCGATGCGCCACCGCAATTTGTGCGCGGATGGGATGATGTGGCGCATGAATATGAAACGATTTATCACAAAATTTCCGGGCACAATCTGAAATGAGCAACCCGGAATCTTGTTCAAGAATATTTACCATGCAGACCGCCATGCAACGGTGCAGGTCACTGTATTGCCTCTTGCGGATGCAGATTCAGTGGCAATCGCTTGCAGCGCAGCAAACAAGTCGGATTCAGCAGTCAACCAATGGTTTCATATGAAAAGCATGCGGCCTGCTTCAGAAATTGCAAAAAGACTGCGTATTTTGAAACATGGCGGACATAACAATTTTTGATTCTGGATCAATTGTATCCATGGTGCAGCCACAAAACTTCCAATTCCTGCAATAATCACGGACACAATGAATAATATGCGCCTCTATAGAATTACAAAATTCCAAGTGAGGCAAGGCGTGGAAAATTTCAGTGCGTTGCATGTGTTCGATATTTAAATGGTACTTTAGAAAATCCCATCCCCCTAAATACCGAAAGCGGGTGAATACAATGACGAGTCAAGATGATTTGAAACGCGCAGTGGCACATGCAGCGGTTCAATATGTGCCGTTCGATTGCATCGTCGGCGTGGGTACCGGCTCCACCGCCAATTTTTTTATCGATGAACTGGCCGGGATCAAGCACAAAATACGCGGTGCGGTAGCCAGCTCCGAGGCTTCGGCGAAGCGTTTGCAGGGGCACGGTATCGAGGTGCTGTCGCTGAACGATGCGGGCGACCTGCCGGTGTATGTGGATGGCGCGGACGAAATCACCCGTCACCTGCACATGATCAAGGGCGGCGGTGGCGCGTTGACGCGCGAGAAAATCGTCGCGGCGGCAAGCAGGAAATTTGTCTGCCTGTGTGATGCCAGCAAGCTGGTGGATGTGCTGGGCAAGTTCCCGCTGCCCGTCGAAGTAATTCCGATGGCGCGTAGTTCAGTGGCGCGCCAACTGGTCGCATTGGGTGGCCAACCCAGGTTGCGCGAGGGGTTTACCACCGATAACGGCAATGTCATTCTCGATGTGCACGGGCTGCAAATCATGAATCCGGTCGAACTGGAGTCCACGCTGGATCACATCGCAGGAGTGGTCACCAATGGACTGTTTGCGCGCCGCGCCGCCGATGTGCTGCTGCTCGGCACAGCGGAAGGCGTGAAAACAATAACGCTATGAATGCCGCCACCTCAAGCAAATGTAGGGTGCATTCCATGCACCATGGTGCGCACAGCGCACCCTACCGTGTTGCCCGCCCTGTGGCTGTCATCTTCCCTTCACATTTTCCGTTTACACTGTAGTCAATTATTTTGAGGAACGACAGCATGAGCAGTAGTGACCATATTTCCCGCCAGTTCGATGCCGAGCTCGAAGCCATTCGCGCCAATGTGTTGCAAATGGGCGGGCTGGTGGAAAGCCAGATCAAGAGCGCGGTGGAATCGCTGCTGAGCGGCGATGTGGCATTGATGACCAGAGTGATCGATGACGATCATCGCGTCAATGCCATGGAAGTGAAAATCGACGAAGCGTGCAGCCACGTGATTGCGCGCCGCCAGCCGACGGCGGGCGATTTACGCCTGGTGATGGCCGTGGTCAAGACCATCACCGACCTGGAGCGTATCGGTGACGAAGCCGAAAAAATCGCGCGCATGGCCAAGCTGCTGTCGCAAAAAACCATGCTTAATTTGCCGCGCTACCACGAGATTAAGCATGCTGCCGACCTGGCGTTGGACATGCTGCGCAAATCGCTGGATGCCTTTGCGCGGCTGGATGTGACGACGGCCGCGCAAGTGGTGCGCCAGGACGACCAGGTGGACGAGGAGTTTCGCGCCATCATGCGCTATCTCATCACTTTCATGATGGAAGATCCGCGCACCATTTCCACCGCGCTGGAAATCCTGTTCGTGGCGAAAGCCATTGAACGCATCGGCGACCATGCGAAAAATATGTCCGAGTACGTAATCTACATGGTCAAAGGGCGAGATGTGCGCCATATCACGGTAGACGAAATCGAACGCGAAGTTCAACAGTAAGCTTATGGGGAACTGGTGAGTGGATCGGCGTGTTGCGCCTAATCAGTAAGTGAAAAACCCACTCCCCACCCCCACTCCTTGGCCCTTATGCAACATCAACCCATCCTCGCCGCAGTAGACCTCGGATCGAACAGTTTTCGGCTGCAAATTGCCCGCGTGGAAGGCGACCAGCTTTACATGCTGGACGGGCTGCGCGAACCGGTGCGCCTTGCCGCCGGGCTCACTGCGGACAAACGCCTCGATACCGAAGCGCAACAGCGCGCATTCACCGCGCTGGGTAAATTTGCCGAACGCCTGCGCGACTTGCCGCGCAAAGCGGTGCGCGCAGTAGGCACCAATTCGTTGCGCGTGGCGAAAAATTCCGCCGATTTCATTCCGCAAGCCGAAAACATTCTGGGGTTTCCGATAGAGGTCATCGCGGGGCTTGAGGAAGCGCGCCTGATTTATCTCGGCGTGGCGCATGGTTTGCCGCAGACGAAAGACAATCTTTTGGTAATGGACATCGGCGGCGGCTCCACCGAATTCATCATCGGAAACGGCCTTACCCCGCTTAGGCTGGAAAGCCTGTACATGGGCAGCGTCAGTTATAGCAGCCGTTTTTTCCCCGACGGCAAAATAACCAAACAAAACCTCAAGCAGGCAGAGCTTGCCGCACGCATAGAATTGCAGGCCATCGCCGCCGATTACCGTGGGCAATGGAAACATGCGCTCGGCTCATCGGGAACGGCGAAAGTATTAAATGAAATATTGCTGCTAAACGGTTATAGCCAGAGCGGCATTACCCGCGAGGGGCTCGACAAGCTGCGCGCCCAGCTGCTCAGGGTGGGCGACGTGCAAAAACTCGATCTGCCAGGCTTGCGCCCGGATCGCACCCCTGCGCTGGCGGGCGGCTTCGCCATCATGTATGCCACTTTTTGCGAGCTGGCAATCGATCAGATGCAACCCGCGCTCGGCGCGTTGCGTGAGGGTGTGCTGTATGACCTGCTGGGGCGCTTCCACGATAACGATATGCGCGATGTCACGGTGCGGCAATTCATGCAGCGCTACGGCATTGATACCAGACAGGCCGGGCGGGTGACAAGGCTGGCGCAGGTATTCGCGCAACAATTTCTCGGTGCCGAAATCGACGAAGCTGCGCTGCATACACTCAACCGCATAGCCAGCCTGCACGAGATCGGCATCAGCGTCGCACACAGCGGCTATCACAAGCACACCGCCTATATCCTCGCCAATGCCGACATGCCGGGCTTTTCCAAAAAGGAACAGTCACGCCTGAGCCTGCTGGCGCTGGCGCAACGCGGCAATCTGGGCAAGATGCAGGGGCAACTGAAAAATACCGAGGACTGCGCGTTGGCGATGAGTCTGCGCCTTGCCGTGCTGTTCTGCCGCAACCGCAGCGACAGCGATCTGCCAGCCTTGCGCGGACACTTCAATAATATGAAATTTCATCTTTCGATAGGTTCTGATTGGCTGATGCAAAACCCCCTGACTGAAACCGCGCTACATGAAGAAGTGATGCAGTGGAAAATTCTGGGGATTGAGATGCAACTTGAGCAAAAGTGATGCGCTGGGTGCATTTGAAAGTGGTGGCCGGTCAAAGTCGGCAGAAAAATTAACGGTTTTTGGGAGCGCGGGCATCCTGGTGCCGGGACAAGCGTTTTTCGTATTGCCCGCAGGTTTACATGACCCATCGCATTTTGAATAGGGGCGCGGCACACCGTACACCTACTTTGATTGCGATGCGGGCAAGATGCACGCGCTCCAAGGGGAGGCAGCGACCTTGACCACCATTTCGAATGCACCTTGATGCGCTGGCGGCAAGCCGTCTGTTTGGGTGCAATGGTATGATGCGCGGCGTTTACAGCGTAAACCTTACGACCATGAACCTCCTCAAAGCACTCGCTACCATCAGCAGCCTGACGCTGGTTTCGCGCATCCTCGCTTTTGCGCGTGATGTGCTGATTGCGCGGATATTCGGTGCGGGTGCGGCGACGGATGCATTCTTCGTCGCGTTCAAGCTGCCCAACCTGCTGCGCCGCCTGTTTGCCGAGGGGGCGTTCTCGCAGGCATTCGTGCCGATCTTCGGCGAATACCGGAACCGGCGCGGACATGACGAGACCAAGCTGCTGGTGGATCACGTCACCACCATGCTGGCGCTGATTCTTTTTGTAGTCACGCTGATCGGTATTGCTGCCGCGCCGATTCTCGTCTATATCAGCGCGCCGGGTTTTGCGAAGGATGTGGAGAAATTCGACCTCACCGTGCAATTGCTGCGCATCACCTCGCCGTACATTTTTTTCATCTCTCTGGTATCGGTCGCGGCGGGCATTCTCAACACCTACAACAAATTCTGGGTGCCTGCTTTCGCTCCTGTCCTGCTCAATATCTGTTTCATCGGCGGTGCGCTTTGGCTGGCGCCTTATTGCGACCCGCCGATCATGGCGCTGGCCTGGGCGGTGTTTGTCGCGGGCATCGTGCAACTCGCATTCCAAGTCCCGTTCCTGAAGAAGATCGGCATGCTGCCGAGCGTTCGCTTCAACCTCAAGGACGAAGGCATGTGGCGCGTCATCAAGCAGATGGGCCCGGCGGTGTTCGGCGTGTCCATCGCGCAGATCAGCCTCATCATCAACACCATCTTTGCGTCGTTTCTCGTCGCGGGTAGCGTGTCATGGCTGTATTACGCGGATCGCCTGATGGAATTTCCCAACGGGCTGCTGGGTGTGGCGCTCGGCACGATCCTGCTGCCCTCGTTATCCAAATGCCATTCCAGCAACAACATGGCGGAATATTCGAAATTGCTGGATTGGGGCTTGCGCCTGACCATCATGCTGACGCTGCCTGCCGCGCTGGCGCTGGGCATGATCGCCGTGCCGCTGCTGGCGACCTTTTTCCAGCATGGCGCGTTCGCCGCGCACGACGTGCTGATGACGCGCGAGGCGCTGGTCGGCTACAGCGTCGGGCTGGTCGGCATGATCTTGGTGAAAATCCTCGCTCCGGGTTTTTATGCGCGGCAAGACATCAAAACCCCGGTAAAGATCGGCATTGCTACGCTGGTCGCTACGCAACTGATGAATCTCGCCTTTGTAGGCTGGTTGCAACATGCCGGCCTGGCGCTCGCCATCGGGCTCGGCGCGTGTTTCAACTCTGCCGTCCTGTTCCATTTGCTGCGCAAACATGGCATCTACCAGCCGGAACCGGGCTGGGCAAAGTTTTTCGTCAAGGTGTGCATCGCATTGCTGGCGCTCGGCCTCATGCTGTGGTTCGGCATGGGCACCGAGCAAAGCTGGCTGGCTGACTCGGGCTGGTCGCGCATCCTGCGTCTGGCCGCGCTGGTTGCGGGCGGAGTGGTGGTTTACTTTGTCGCACTCGCCGCGCTGGGTTTTCGCCCGAAAGACTTTTCCAAGCGGGCGGTGAGTTGAATTTGTGGGTAAAGACAAACAAAACCAGAACCCCCTCGGTCCACCTTGTCAGGGGGAAGACAACTGCGCTCAATTGCCACCTGTCGATGAGTCAGCGAGCACTCCCTCCATTGAAAAGGGGAGGGCTGGGGAGGGGTTGGGTTTTCTCCCCTACAAATCCAACCTTACCAAACTCGCCCGTGCCAACCGTAAAAACCCGACTGCCGCAGAGCGAAAAATTTGGCATGAAGTTTTGCGTATGCGCCAGTTTGCCGATTACAAATTTCTGCGGCAAAAACCAATCGGTCATTTTATCGTCGACTTCTACTGCTCGTCACTGCGTCTGGTGATTGAAATCGATGGTGATGATCATGCCAAATCCATCGGTTATGATGCGGAACGCACAAGAATTTTGGGTAGCTGCGGATTGATGGTGGTTCGTTATTCCAACCACGAGGTGATGCGTAACATCAGTGGTATTTATGAAAATCTGGTGCAGCGAATTTCGGAGATGTCTGCTTGTTGTTCAAAAACCGCTGTTTTGCCGCCACCGGTTTGACCTTGTAGAAATATGCTCTGTATCAGAGCTTGAAACTATTGCTCAGTGAGACGAGTTCGCCTAGCTTGTTTTTTGCCGCGCCGCTGGCGATTACCTGGCCGGCTTTCGCAACACCTTCATCGAGCGTTGCGGTTAATCCCGCCACGTAAATCGCCGCACCAGCATTCATCTGCACGATGTCGCGTGGTGCGCCGGTTTCATTGTTCAACACGCCCAATAATTTTCTGCATGCCTCATCGGCATTTGCGACGCGCAACGTATCGGGCGGCGCGGCGGGCAGGCCGAATTGGTCGGGATGCACGGTGTATTCGCTGACCTCGCCATCCTTCAGCTCCGCGATGTAAGTAGCGCCGCTGATGGAAATCTCGTCCATACCGTCCGCGCCATGCACCACCAGCACATGGCGGCTGCCGAGCTCGCCGAGCACTTGCGCGAGCTTCGCGGTGAGCGATTGATTGAACACGCCGATCACCTGGTTTTGTGCGCCTGCCGGGTTGGTGAGCGGGCCGAGCAGATTGAACAGCGTGCGCACGCCGAGTTCGCGGCGCACCGGCGCGGCGTACTTCATCGCGCTGTGATGGTTGGGGGCGAACATGAAACCGACCCCGATGTTGTCCACGCATTGCGCGACTTGTTCGGCGGTTAGATTTACGTTTACGCCGAGCTTTTCCAGCACGTCCGCCGAGCCGCAGGTCGAAGATACCGAGCGCCCGCCGTGCTTGGCTACCCGCGCTGCCGCTGCCGCTGCAACAAATGCGCTGGTGGTCGAGATGTTAAAAGTCTGCGCGCCATCGCCGCCGGTGCCGCAGGTGTCGACCAGATGCATGGGGTGTTTTATGCTGACCTTGCTGGACAGCTCGCGCATCACCGCTGCTGCGGCTGCAATTTCGCCGACGGTCTCGCCCTTGATGCGCAATGCGACCAGCACCGCCGCAATCTGGGCTGATGTAAGTTCTCCGCCCATGATGTGTTGCATCAGTTCACGCATTTCGGCGAACGGCAGATCATGGAGGTCAATCAACTTTGTTAATGTTTGTGAATAATTCATGGTGCTCTCTATAAAAGTGTTTTGTAGGGATGCGATTGATTTATCACCGAACCAAAAAGGGCGCGATAAATCTCGCCCCCTACGCTTTCTCTTCTAAAAAATTCTTCAACAGGTCATGCCCATGCTCGGTGAGGATGGATTCCGGGTGGAACTGCACGCCATGCACCGCCAGCGTCTTGTGGCGCACACCCATGATCTCGCCGTCGTCCGTCCATGCGGTTATTTCCAGACAGTCCGGCAGGGTTTCGCGTTCGATCACCAGCGAGTGATAGCGTGTCGCGGTGAACGGGTTCGGCAGTCCGCGAAACACGCTGGTGTCGTTGTGGTGGATCGCCGATGTCTTGCCGTGCATCAGTTGTTTTGCATGGACGATGCGCCCGCCGAAGGCTTGGCCGATGCTCTGATGGCCGAGGCATACGCCGAGGATGGGAACCTTGTCGGCGAACTGCTGGATCGCTGCAACCGATACGCCCGCCTCGTTCGGCGTGCAGGGGCCGGGGGACACCACGAGGTGTTGCGGATTGAGCGCGGCAATTTGAGCCACAGAAATCTCGTCGTTGCGATGCACCACCACGTCCGCGCCGAGTTCGGCGAAATATTGCACCAGGTTGTAGGTGAAGGAATCATAATTATCGATCATCAGCAGCATGCAGTTATCCATTCTGAAAGTTTATCCGGCGTCAAACAGCCGCCGCAATTCTCCCCTGAAATTGCTTCCTGTGTAAGCCCCTTGAACCCGAATTCGGCGATTGGGTGTTTCTACGCGAAATCTGTTTGATTTAACGAATCCAGGCATATTCGGTTTTGGATGGTAATTCGCTGCCTTCTTGTATATTGATCCGATGCCACATCAATTTTGTTGCAAAAAAACAACACAATTTATTTGTGTAAAACCTCATTGATTATTCCGGTTTTGCTGTATTGGTGGCGGGATGAGTTTAGTCAAATCATATGGTTAGATATTTCATCAAACCTGTGTAATAACGATGAGAGGCTTTGTTTTAGGTATTGCTATTTTCAAAGAGCAGCATATTCCGGTTGCTTCCCGTTTTTCCACTGATAGATAATTCGCCTTGGAATTCCCGATGTTAGGAATTTACAGGCTTCGTTGGACACGATCAAATTTATCGGAGGTGTTTTTATAGTGTTTGCCGATATGGATTCAGAGGCGTTCATGGGAGCACTCACAATCTGGTGCAGTTTTTGTATAGTAATAAGCAAACGGTGATGTAATTTTAATAATTTTTGGAGGATGTCATGTTACTCAAGCAATTTCGGATGAAAAAAATAATCTTATCGCTCGCTGCGGGCGCGGTGCTCGGAACAGTGCCTGCCTTGAGCTCTGCGGCAACGGATGTAAATTTTAGCGGCGACATCATCATCAGGCCTTTTTACAGGGATAACCAGAGGGACTTCGACAACGCGGCCCAGGATCAAAAGAAATTCACTTCAGAGCGGGCCAGGCTTAAAGCCAACATCAAGGTGGATCAGGACATCAGCGCCGTCGTCGAGCTCATGCATTTCAGAAAATGGGGTGCTGCTGATCCCAACCGGGTTGTTGATGGTACCCCCGCTGCCACCACTGCAGATGACAACTGGATGGATCTGAACCAGGCGTACATCGAAGTCAAAAAACTTTTCGATACCAATGTCACCATGAAAGTGGGCCGCCAGGAAATGGCCTATGGCGACCAGCGGCTGGTCGGGAACACTAATTTCTGGGCAACCTACCCCTTTCCGAGAGCCTATGATGCGCTCAAGTTGAGCGCCAAGTACGAGACTTTTGATGTCGATGCATGGTACGCGACGGTAACCGAGAGGCAGATTTCAGGCATCCAGAGTCCGCTAACCTCATCAGCCACAGCCATGAACTCGGATCGGGCTTTCACCGGCATCTGGGCTACCTTGAAGAATATCCCGAACCACACCGTTGACCTCTATCTCCTGAACATGGACGATGGCGGGTATACCGCTACCGGGGGGCTTAGCACATATGATACTGCAGCTATTGTACCGAACTTCGGCAATTTCCCGTATTCTGTTGGCACAGCTAATGCCAGCCAAACCAAGGTGCACAACTTTGGCGGCAGGCTGAAGGGCAAGTCCGGCAACTTGGATTACACTGTGGAATTGAACAAGCAGACCGGTAAATTCGGCGGGGATAGTGCCAACATAGACGCCACTGGCGGCGCGGCAGTAGTCGGATACACCATGCCAGAGGCTATGGGGCTGAGACTATCCGGTGAATATGTGTTTGCCTCCGGTGATGACACGCCAGCCACAGCAGGCTCCGACCATAAGACCTTCTATCAGTTCACCCCTGCGCCACATGGTCATCTAGGTGCTCAGGATATGGTCGCGTTCCAGAACATCAAAGCCTGGAGGCTGGGAGGCGCTTTTAACGCCAAGAAGAACCTCAAAATCTCTCTGGATTACTGGGATTTCAAGCTGGATAAATCGCAAGACTACTGGTACGGCTCTAATGGGCAATCTACCCGCGGAAATACAATGGCTACCGTTCTAGGTGCTGCCGGTGCCGAAGCTGTTCTTGCTGATAGTGATGTTGGAAACGAGATTGACTTGGTTGCCAATTACTCATATTCGCCAGCCCTCTCCTTCGAGGCAGGTTATTCTTTGTTCAACCCTGGCAGCGGAATAAAGAATGCCGCCGCTATGCTGGGGCACACAGCCGGCAAGGGTGACAGCGCCACGTTCGCCTGGGGCATGCTGGTGTTGAAATTCTAGTAAATCCTCCTCTCTGCTTCATGTGAGTAGGGCGGGTGTGGTGTAACAGGAAGGGCGGGATAAATCCCCGCCCTTTTTTTGGCGCGCACGGTAAGTGTGTTGCCGTTGCGTAGGTTGGGCAAAGCGTAGCGTGCCCAACATTAAAGCCGAAAAAATTTTGGCCGGGCGCCAGAATGACGTCATCCTTCGTTGGGCACGCTACGCTTTGCCCAACCTACGAGAAGACCGCTTCCCATTTTTGGTTCCGGCTTGTCCGGCTTAGAGAGAGGGCGGGTTGTTGAGAAAACCGGATTTCCCTGCGCACTCCCTTGAACCGCAAACCGGATAGGGTAGGGTGGGCAGAGGGTTATCTGCCCACGCGGTTGAATCCGCGCGGGCACAACGGCGTGCCCACCCTACGCCGCTACCCATTCAAGCTGGCAATGGCTACGGTTACTACTCCCAATGACTTTTATCTTGGGCTAATTCAAAATTGTTAGGGTGCATTTAAAAGTGTTGGGAACTTGGCCGTTCGTGGTGAGCCTGTCGAACCACAAATGGCTTAAAACAGCCCTTCGACAAGCTCAGGGCGAACGGTAGATGTGATTTCGTCCAACACTTTTATTTGCACCCAAACTGTTAATTCAGTTTGACAGTCTGGAGGGTAATTGGCATAATCACGGGTTCTGTCTGGAGGGGTGGCCGAGTGGTTAAAGGCAGCAGACTGTAAATCTGCCCTCTTATGAGTACGAAGGTTCGAACCCTTCCCCCTCCACCAATGATATTTTGGCTTTTGTGGGTAGTTGGTTGGGCTGGTGTTGTGGCGATTGCTGTTTGGTCATGTTGTTGGAGAAAAGGCCATTGTTAGTAGGAAAAGCTTGCGGGTGTAGCTCAATGGTAGAGCAGAAGTTTTCCAAACTTACGACGAGGGTTCGATCCCCTTCACCCGCTCCAGTTTTTTGTATGCTCGCCCATGTGGCTCAGTGGTAGAGCACTCCCTTGGTAAGGGAGAGGTCGCGAGTCCGATTCTCGCCATGGGCACCAAAAATTTAGTGCATTAAAGTTTTTATATTTTATTTTTAACGTTTGACATTGATAAGGAAAAATCATGGCAAAGAGTAAATTTGAACGGACCAAACCGCACGTCAACGTGGGCACGATAGGCCACGTGGACCACGGCAAGACCACGCTGACGGCGGCGATCACGACCGTGTTGTCGAAGAAATTCGGCGGCGAAGCCAAGGCGTACGACCAGATCGACGCGGCGCCGGAAGAAAAGGCGCGCGGCATCACGATCAACACCGCGCACGTCGAATACGAAACAGCCAACCGCCACTACGCCCACGTGGACTGCCCGGGTCACGCCGACTACATCAAGAACATGATCACCGGCGCGGCGCAAATGGACGGAGCCATCCTGGTTTGTTCCGCCGCCGACGGCCCGATGCCGCAGACGCGCGAGCATATTTTGCTGGCACGCCAGGTCGGC
>MGWP01000037.1 GCA_001801055.1 Gallionellales bacterium GWA2_55_18
GCAAAGTGCCTGTTCGCACAAAGGCAAAATTGAAAGAGGCGGCAAGCAGCTACATGAGCAAACTTGAGCAAAACCCCGAGCGGGTGCGCTCGTACTTCGGTGATCCTCGTGTCGCTTATGCAGCTTGATACTTTATGAGTGCCGGATCAATAGGATTGCCAAAATGACTGCTATTCTTGAACCAAATTGCTCCGGCTAAACCGGGTTTGGGGAAGCTTGCGAAGGAGTGCCGCCATGAGTAAAGCCGTGTGGCGGGCAGCAGCCGGAATATCTGATGTTGAAATGCGTATTGCGTAAAGGAGTAGCATTACCGGCATGCATAAGGCGGAGGAATAACAACTAGGATGGATATTGTCGGTGTATTGCCGTTAGATGTAGCGGGCACGATCATCGTGCTGTGGCTGGCGCTGGGACTGCTGGGGCTGGCGCTACAGGGCAGCCCGCATCTCATCGCCAATGTCATCTTTCCCGCCGGAGCGCTCGTCTCGCTGGCGCTTGCCGCCACCGGTTTGTGGGCGCTCGGCGCGGTTGCCAATATCGCCGTGCTGCCGCTCGGCCTGCCCGATCTGCCGTTACATCTCCGCCTCGACCCGCTCTCGGCATTTTTCCTGATCCTGCTGGGCGGTGCTTCGTTCGGCGTATCGCTATTCAGTGCCGGCTATTTCCGGCGCATGCCGGGCAAGACACTCGGCCTGCTGTGCCTCGAATACCACCTGTTCCTCGCCAGCATGGCGTTGGTGCTGCTGGCGGACGATGCCTACATGTTCATGGTGGCATGGGAAACTATGGCGCTGTCTTCCTATTTTCTGGTCACCACCGACCACCATGTTCCCGACATCCGCAAGGCCGGCTATCTGTATCTGCTGGTTGCGCATGTGGGCGCCATCGCCATTTTGCTCGGCTTTGGCGTGATGCAGGGCGGGCACGGCATCGGCGCATACACTTTTGCGGCGATGCGCGAGGCGCATCTGTCCGCGTTCTGGTCTTCGGTGGTATTCCTGCTGGCGTTATTCGGTTTCGGCGCGAAAGCCGGTTTGTTGCCGTTGCATGTCTGGCTGCCCGAGGCGCACCCGGCGGCACCTTCGCCGGTTTCCGCACTGATGAGCGGCATCATGCTGAAAACGGCGATCTACGGCATTTTGCGCGTCACCTTCGATTTGCTGGATGCGCAGCAATGGTGGTGGGGAGTGTTGGCCCTGGCGCTGGGGTTGCTTACTGCGGTTTTCGGCGTAATGTTCGCCGCCGTGCAGGGCGACATGAAGCGGTTGCTGGCCTATTCTTCCATCGAGAACATCGGATTACTGCTGGTCGGCATTGGGCTGGCCATCATCTTTCATGTCTACGGCAAAGACGCGCTGGCGGCCTTGTCGCTTACCGCAATGCTGTACCACAGCCTGAATCACGCTTTCTTCAAGAGCCTGCTGTTTATCGGCGCGGGTTCGATCCTGCATGCGACCGGCGAGCGCAACATGGGGCGCCTCGGCGGGCTGATCCGAAAGATGCCGTGGGCCGCGACGCTGATGCTGGTCGGCGTGCTATCCATATCCGGGCTGCCGCCATTCAATGGCTTCGTCTCTGAATGGCTGCTGCTACAGGCATTCCTGCTGTCGCCTGGCCTGCCGAACAGCTACATCAACATGCTGATCCCGGTGGCGGCGGCGGTGATCGCACTGGCCGCCGCATTGGCCGCCTATGTGATGGTGAAATTCTACGGAATTATTTTCCTCGGCCAGCCGCGCGAACAGGCCCTGGAACATGCGCACGATGCCGGCATCTGGGAGCGTATCGGGCTGAGCTGGCTGGCGCTCGGTTGCGTGGCGCTCGGGCTGACGCCGGTTTTTGTGATACAGCAGCTCGACCTGGTCACCCAGATGCTGATCGGACAGGGCTTGGGCAATTCATCTGGCGGCTGGCTGTTCCTTACTCCGGTGGATACCGAGCGTGCCAGCTATAGCCCGGTATTTTTCCTGCTAGCAGTGCTGGGTGTAATGCTGGTGACCGTATTGGTAGTACACCGTTTCTATCACGGACGGCTGCGCCGCGGCCCGGCCTGGGACTGTGGTTTCCTGGCGCAGACCGCGCGTATGCAAGATACCGCCGAGGGGTTCGGCCAACCGATCCGACGCCTCTTCGAACCATTTTTCAAGATTGAAAATGAACTACCGACCGCGTTCGATACACACCCGCGCTATCACGGTCGCAGCGATGACCGCATCTGGCTGCACCTCTATCTTCCGATCAAACGCACCACCGAAAAACTGTCGTCCTGGGTAGCGCTGTTGCAGCATGGGCGCATCCACCTATACCTAAGTTATACTTTTGTCACGCTGGTCGTGTTGCTGGCGTTCGTGTGATGGGAACTTTCAGAATCAACTACGTCATTTTCGTGAAGGCTGAAGGAGGCGGGAGTTCAGAGAAAATTTGTGTGCGATCACACAAACTACAGCCACGGTGCAGTCGTGGATATGGCGTTCCTGGTGCGGACATAAAAACGGTTTAGGAGGATCATTCCTGACGGGTAATGTAACGGCATGAGTGGCACACCTACAAAAACTCACTCGATATATTTTGCGATATTCCCGATTACCGCCTCGAACATCGCCGTGGTCAGGCGTTTTGTCTGGGTGTTGTAGCGGCTGCAATGATAGCTGTCGAACAGTTTCAAGCCGCCCGGCAATTCATGTTTCGCACCATGACCAAAGGCAAAGCTGCTCTTGCGCAATTGCAACGCCATCAGCACGGCCTGATGCGCTATCGTGCCCAAGGCAAGTATTGCCGCGTCTGGCGGCAACATCGCCAGCTCTTCCGCGACATAGCCGTTGCAGGCGCGAATCTCGCCCGGCTCCGGCTTGTTTTGCGGCGGTAAACAGCGCACTGCGTTGGTAATGCGGCAACCCTTCAGATGCAAGGACGGGTTGGCATCCCCCGCTGCGTTTAACGGTTCGGCGCTGCTGGCGAAACCGTACTTGTGCAATGCGCCATACAGCAGGTTGCCAGCAAAATCGCCGGTGAACGGGCGGCCGGTACGGTTCGCGCCATGCATTCCGGGAGCGAGTCCGACGACCAGAAACGGGCTGCGCGGTTCGCCAAACGAGCTTACCGGCAATGCATGGTAGTCAGGATGCTCGCCGCGCACCTGATCGAGAAACCCTGCCAGGCGCGGACATGAGCGGCAATCTGCGGTAAATTTCATCGCTCACCCATGCCCGAAAAAACCGGCGTACCACAAGCCGACCAGCGCGCAGATGCCCGCCGCTATCGCCAGATAATAAGGCCACACCACCTGTTTCTCGGCAAACGGGTCAACCAGCGAACGCTGGGCACCTTCCGGCAGATCGGCCAAACCGGTCAGCGAAGTGCCGAATGGAATATTGATAAGCAACCGCGCATTGATCGCCCAGCCGCTGGCATCCAGTATCGGGCCGAGGTTGCGTTTCTTCAGCTTGAACCAGGCCATCAGCATGGCGGGGCCGGATATCAGCAGCATCAGACCGATTACCGCCAAAGGCATTTGCCAGAGCTTCAGCCCCAGCAGGCCACTGACGATCGAAGCGAGAATGCCGCCGATGGCGCCGATCGCCAGACCTATCGCCGCAAAAATACCGGCAAACTTGCCCACGTCGAAGGGTGGTTTGGGGGGCGCGGCAGGTATCTCTGCCGCCGGTTTACTGTTATCCACTACCGCCTTGAGCAACTTGTCATCCACCGGGCCGGCCTTCGATGCGGCCAGTTTTTGCATCTGCTCGCCAATCATCTTGGACAGTTTTTTGTAGGGCGACCAAAACGCCTGGCGGATGCTGATCGGATGATCGATGATACGCACGATGCTGGCATTCCAGTCTTGCCCCTTGCGGTCATAGAAAATGCCGTTGCGTCCGGCCAGCAGAAAATCCGAGTCGCCTGCGGTAAATGCGGCGGCGATGCTCATTTTTTCCGCGCCGCCATTGCGCACACAATCGCAATACGCCAGGCAAATCCCGCTCATGTTGGCGAATCCGGCGTGCTTGGCCACCTCCTCGACTTTAACGCACAGCTCGCAACTGCGCCCGTCCAGATACAGCGTGCCGACCTGGAATATCGCCTTATCCTTACCGGTGTAGAAATTGCGGAACGATACGAAGTTGTTCACCAGGCCGAACAGGTCGCGGTTGTAACGCAGCAATTTTTCCACCGAGCGGATTGCCTTTACTTCGGCTTCGACAGCCTTATCCTGAGCGGCCAAAGCATCGATTGCTTCCTTGTGCCCGCTGCCGAGAATCTCGCGGATGCGTGCAATGCCAAGCTGCTCGATATGGGTTGCCGGTTTACCCGCCTGCCAAGTATCAAACGCCGCAAATCGGGCGCACAGATCGACCCATTCCGGCGCACCCAGACTTCTTTTGTTGCCCAGCAACGGCACGACGACCTGTTCGCGCAGCACTTCAATCTGGCCTTGCCAGGCCGGATTGATGCCGGAAACCAACGGCAACGGCTTGTCTGCCTCTACTATTGCCAGCGGAAAATTGGCCACTTCCTGATTTTGTGCCGACAGGTTTTGCGCGGCGAGTTGCTGATAATCTTCGACAGAACGGCTTAACGGCACGGCTGCGCGCGCATCGTATGCCGCCAGTTGGCAGCGCGTGAAATAGTCGCTGACCTTATCCTTGACGGAATGAAAGGCATCCGCCGCCGCCTGGGTTTTATCGCCCAATAGCTGAATGGCAGCGTCGCCCTCACCCTTGGCATACCAATCCGAATAAGCGGTGACCTCGGCGAAAAACCGGGCCGCGATATCCTGATTGATACCCTCCCCCCCACCCAGATCCGCTACCGAACCGGCGCATTTGGCAATGTCTGCAATAGTTGTGCGCAACCCGGTATCGGCAACCTGCCCGGCGCAAATCACGCCGTCGCCGTTAAATTCCATGCTCGCCACAAACTTTTCAATGTCGGCCATGTCCGCCAGCGAGATGCTTGTCGCATCGGCCCTGCCGAGGCTTTTCAGAATATGCCGCGCAGAGGCCAGCACCTGTTTGCCTTCTGCGCTGCGGTCGTCTATGTCGGCCAATGCCAGGCTACCCGAACCCTTGACCAGCAGATCGGCATCCCTCAGCAACCCGCCCGCCCAGGCAATGGCCGCCAGCACCTCATTGGCGCGCACATGCCCATCCGCATCGCTGTCGATCAAATCCAGCGTCATGGTATCGAACTCGATGCCGCGCGTCGGGCAGCTCAGGGCTACCCACAGCTTCTGATCCAGCTCCTTGAGCGCCAGCAAATCCGCGCCGGTATCAAGCTGCACCTGATCGAATCCCCCGGCGCGAAAAAAATTCCATGTGTGTGAAGAAGCCATGAGTTCTCCTCAAAATACGTCGAGATGTCTATTGAAACGTACTGGCAAAACAGTATCGCCCATCAAACAGCCTGCCCCGCCGCAAAGCCGGACGCCCATGCCCACTGGAAGTTATAGCCGCCCAGTTGCCCAGTCACATCCACCACTTCGCCGACGAAATACAGGCCGGGCACGTCGCTGCATTCCATGGTTTTGGACGACAGCGCGCGCGTATCGATCCCGCCGCAGGTCACCTCCGCCTTGGTGTAGCCCAATGTGCCGCTTGGCGTGATCTGCCAGTCGTGCAGTCGCATGGCGATCTGCTTGCGCTGCTTATCGTTGTATTGGTTGAGCGGCAAGTTCTCGATATCTTTCTGTTCGGCCAACTGTGCGCACCACACCTCGGCGAAGCTCTTGGGAAACCATTGCGCCAAGTAATTGCCGAGCAATTTTTTGCTGCCCTTTTGCTCATCCAGCAAGGCCGCCATGTCGCAATCCGGCAACAGATCGATGTGCAGCGGCTGACCATGTTGCCAGTAGGATGAGATTTGCAATATCGCCGGGCCACTCAGGCCGCGATGGGTCACCAGCACATTTTCGCGGAACGAGCGTTTGCCGACGGTGACAACAGCATCGAATGAAACACCCTTCAAATCTGCGTAAGGCTTCCAGTCGTCCGGCGCGAAACTCAACGGCACCAGCCCCGGCTTGAGTTTGGCGATGGGGATGCCGAATTGTTCGGCGACGTGATAACCGAACGGCGTCGCGCCGGTATTGGGGATGGACAAGCCGCCGGTGGCGATCACCAGCGACTTAGCTTCGAATTCGCCGCGTGAGGTGCTGACGTGAAAAGCGCCCCCTCTCCCCAGCCCCTCTCCCGCGAGCGGGCGAGGGGTTCTCTTGACTTCCCCGACCTCGCAGTTCATGAAGCGTTTTACGCCCGCCGCATCGCACTCTTCGCGCAGCATCGTGACAACCACATCCGATTCGTCATCGCAGAACAATTGCCCGAGGGTTTTTTCGTGATAGCCGATGTTGTGCTTTTGCAGTAGCGCGATAAAATCCTGTGGCGTGTAGCGTGCCAGTGCCGAGCGGCAGAAATCAGGGTTGGCAGAAATGAAATTTTCCGGTTTGGTGTTAAGGTTGGTGAAGTTGCAATGCCCGCCGCCGGAGATGCGGATCTTCTCCGCAAGTTTTTTGGCATGGTCGAGCAATACCACGGAACGCCCGCGCTGTCCGGCCTGCAAGGCACACATCATGCCCGCCGCGCCGGAGCCGATAATAATTACATCTGTTTTCATGTTTGTTCCGTAGTGCCCGAAAAGAGCGTTTGTTATTTAAAAGCCTATTTGGCAGGTTTCAAGCAGTACGCGGGCTCTGCTCACGCTTTTTCCAGTTGCACCCACAGGCAATTACCTTTACTGGCTTTGCCGATATCGATCAATTGTTGCGCATGTTCGGCCAGCTCTTCCGCGCTCGGCTCCAGCACACGCAGCTTGGGACGCGATGCATCGGTGCTCAACACAGCAGGCTGGCGTACCTTGGGCGCACGGTCGTCGCCGAGCAAGCTTTCCTGCCCGCGCGTCATGGCGAAGTAAACTTCGGCGAGCAATTCGGTATCCAGCAATGCGCCATGCAGGCTGCGGTGCGAGTTGTCGATTTCATAGCGAGAGCACAGCGCATTCAGGCTGTTCTTCTTGCCGGGGTGCATTTCGCGCGCGATCTTCAGCGTATCCATCACCGCGTTCTGCAACGGCGGCAGTCCGATCAAGTCCAGCTCATGATTGATAAAGCTCATATCGAACGGGGCATTATGGATAATAAGCTCCGCACCTTCGATGAACTCCATAAAACTGGCCGCTATGTCGGCAAACTTTGCCTCGTTTTGCAGACGCTCATAGGTCAACCCATGCACTGCGACCGCCCCCGCCTCGATCTCCCGTTCCGGGTTGAGATAGCGGTGAAAGCGGCGTAGCGACAGCTTGCGCCCGTCCAGTTCGATTGCCGCCAACTCGATGATGCGATGCCCCTGTTTGGGGTCGAGCCCGGTGGTTTCAGTATCTACAACGATCTTACGCATTGCCTTGCTCCTGAATCAGTTCCACGCCTCGGTTAGCCAATTCGTCGGCGCGCTCGTTGCCGTCGTGACCGGCATGCCCTTTGACCCACACCCATTCGATCTGGTGTTGCACCGCCAGCGCGTCCAGCCTGCGCCACAAGTCCTCGTTCTTCACCGGCTTCTTGTCCGCCGTCTTCCAGCCGCGTTTTTTCCACCCCTCCAACCACTCGGTTATGCCTTGCAGCACATACTTCGAGTCGGTATGCAGTTTGACATGACAATGCCGCTTCAACGCCTCCAGCGCGGAGATCGCCCCCATCAGCTCCATGCGATTGTTGGTGGTATGCGCCTCGCCGCCGAACAGCTCACGTTCCTTGCCCTTGGTGCGCAACAATGCGCCCCAGCCGCCCACGCCAGGATTGCCCTTGCATGCGCCATCGGTAAAAATTTCCACTATATCCTTGTTCATTCGGGTGCCCGGACATAACCAGCCACTTGGCTGCCGTCTTTTGACAGCCTAGTGGAATGGCTAGTAGTTATATCAAAAGTTTTTCGTAGCGGGTCAGCCCCGTTACGCTGGGTGATCTTGTTGTTCAACTTCGGCGATACAGGCAACAACCGTTTCACCAGGCCATTGTTCCACTGCGGCTTGATCAGCCGCATCCCGGGCACGCGTTTGATCGCGTGCAAGAAATACACCCCGCCACTCACCGCCCACCAGCGATCACCGGCTGCCTCCATAAAGGCGTAGCGCTCCAACCATTTTGTTTTGTAAAACGGCGGCGCATACGCGGCAAAACGCCCGCCCGCCACTTCAAAGCCGAGCAACGCCAGCCAATCCTTGAGGCGCGGCAAAGTAATGAAACGCCCGTTCCACGGATAACACTCCTTGTTGCCCAGCGCGCGGCGCAACCCCCAAAGGCTGCGCGGATTGAAACCGCTGATGACCAGGCTGCCTTCCGGCATCAACACCCGCTCTACCTCGCGCAGTATCTGGTGCGGGTTCTCGGAAAATTCGAGAACATGCGGCATCAAGACCAAATCCAGGCAGGCCGTATCGAACGGCAGCTCTGCACAACATACTCGTACGTTATTCCCCGCCTGATTGCCCGCACTGAAGTGCAATGGCATCCGGCTGCTGCGCAGAAAATCGTGCTCCGGCAATCCCAATTGCAGCGCGTTATAGCCGAAAATATCGCTCACCGTGCGGTCGAAATACGCCTGTTCGCGCGCCTGCACATATCCACCCTGCGGAGTAGCGAACCATTCACTCAAACTTTGCGCAGATAATTTATAATTCGGCATTGCTTACATTACACTCATTCAATGTTTAATATTACCGCTATCCCAGCCCTGCAGGACAATTACATATGGGCGATCCACAATGACAGACATGCAGCTGTAGTCGACCCAGGAGAAGCTGCGCCAGTGCAGGCATTTCTCGATACACATGGCCTGCAACTCGATGCGATCCTATGCACCCACCGTCACGCCGACCACACTGGCGGCATCGCAAAATTGCGCGAAGTATACAACGTGCCGGTGTATGGGCGTTGGCATGCCGGCAATCCGCTTGTCAGCAACAAGCTGCATGAAGGCGACCAAGTCAAACTTGATGCGCTCGGCATCGTATTCGACGTCCTCGAAATTCCCGGGCACGTCAACGACCACCTCGCCTACCTCGCTCCAGACATTCTATTCTGTGGCGACACGCTGTTCGGTGCCGGATGCGGCGGAAGCTTTGAAGGGACGCTGTCGCAACTGCACCGCTCCCTGCAGCGCCTCGCGCAACTGCCCGATTCCACCCGCGTGTACAGCGGGCACGAATACACCGCCGCCAACCTCCGTTTTGCGCTGGCCTGCGAGCCAAACAATCCCGACATTCAGCAACGCGACAATGCCACCCGGCGACTGCGCGATGCGAAACAGCCGACCGTGCCCTCCAGCATCGCGCTGGAAAAAGCCACCAACCCCTTCCTGCGCTGCACCCAGCCGGAACTTATCCACACCCTGCAACAGCAAGGCTTGACAGACACCAGCGAATTCAGCGTGTTTACTGCCTTGCGAGAATGGAAGAACCACTTTTAGATTGCGATGGATACCGTTCTGGTTTATCCTGCGCGCCCTTTCGGAGAGGTGGATGAGCGGTTTAAGTCGCACGCCTGGAAAGCGTGTTTGGGGTAATACCCCAACGGGGGTTCGAATCCCCCCCTCTCCGCCAAATCAATAACTTGCGACAAGTGCAAACTAACGCAAGCAACTCGAAATAACCATATTGCCACACTTCAGTGTGGCAAATTTGTGGCAAAAATACCAAGTATTGAAATAGACGTAACTGGAAACAAGCCGCTTGCTTCCAGTGTCAGAGGTATTTACGCAATCCATTCTGCAGCCATATGATGCCTAATGCAGTTTCATGAAAGCAACTCAGTTCCGCGATAGCTCCTTTCCAAGTTGACATGATACTGAATGTCGGTAAATATAAGCAACTACCGACGATATGTATCAGGCATGGAAACCTCAAAAGTTACGAAGGTTCTGAGTCTCGCCAAGCAGGCAGGCGTTATTCGCGCCCGAGACCTGGAACCGCACAACATACCCCGCACCTATCTTGCCCGCCTATGCGAAGCGGGCAGGCTCCAGCGTCTTGGGCGTGGCCTTTATATGCTGGCCGATAGCGCCATCACCACCAATCACAGTCTGGGGGAAGCCGCAAAGCGCGTACCCCATGGCGTGATTTGCCTGCTCTCGGCACTGCGGTTTCATGAGGTCACCACTCAGGCCCCATTCGAAGTCTGGATAGCGATTGAAAACAAAGCCCGTGCGCCTGCTGCTAAAGAAACGCCGCTACGCGTTGTCCGGTTTTCAGGGCAGGCACTAGAGTCCGGCATAGAGACGCATGTGATAGACGGTGTGCCGACCCGAATATACTCACTCGCCAAAACAATCGCCGATTGTTTCAAATACCGAAACAAGATCGGACTGGATGTAGCTGTGGAAGCACTGAGGGAGAGCTGGCGTGCCCGCAAATGCACCATGGACGAACTCTGGCGTTATGCGACGGTTTGCCGCGTATCCAATGTGATGCGCCCCTATCTGGAAACACTGACATGAGCGCAGATCAACCGCGCAACCTCGCCGCCTCTGTGCGTCAACGACTGCTCAATATCTCCAAACGCGATGGAGAGGCATTCGATCTGGTGCTGACGCGTTATGCGCTGGAACGCCTTTTGTATCGCCTTGGGCAATCCGAGTATCGCGACCAGTTTCTGCTCAAGGGAGCCATGCTGTTTGTTGTATGGGGCGGAGAAATTCACCGCCCTACCCGTGATGTTGATCTACTGGGATTCGGCACGAGCGAACTCCCACAGGTGGAGAAGTTTTTCCGGGACATTTGCCAAGAGTCTGTGGAGCCGGATGGGCTGGAGTTTCTCCCGGACACCATGCGTGCCATAGAAATCCGCGAAGATCAGGAATATCAGGGCGTGCGAGTGCTATTTGAAGCACGCCTGGAAAATGCCGTTATCCCGATCCAGATTGATATTGGCTACGGCGATGCCGTGACACCCGCGCCAGAAGATATTATCTACCCCACAGTACTGGATTTTGCCGCCCCCAAGTTGCGTGCTTATCCAACCTACACCGTGGTCGCGGAAAAATTCCAGGCCATGGTTTGGCTCGGCATTGCCAATAGCCGCATGAAGGATTTCTATGATCTCTGGGTCATCATGCGGAAATTTCCATTTGAAGGTGAAATTCTGAGTGCGGCAATCGAGGCTACCTTTGCGCGGCGCAATACTCTCTTGCCGACCGAAGCCCCTTTAGCCCTGACACAAACATTCGCCAACGACGCGGCAAAACAAACGCAGTGGAAAGCCTTTCTGCGCAAGAACGCTTTGCCGGTGGATGACCTGACGTTCCCCGACATTATTACGGCTTTGCATGATTTTCTGATGCCACCGACCACGGCAGCCAGAACGGGAATCACCTTCCATGCTACGTGGCCAGCCGGTGGATCGTGGCAAACCCTGCCCAGCGAATAATGGGGTAAATCTCCAAGTCATTACCCCATTCGGCAGGAGTTAATACCCCGTTCCGGATCACAGTTTCACAAGCCGCCCATCCCCCTGCTTCATCAGATACTCAACCGAATCCAGAAAAGATTTTCTGGCGTAGAGCTCACGTTGGTCATCTTCAAGCGCTTTGTTGTCGCCGAAGATCAGTTTCTCCAAGTGTTCGCGGTTTTCCACCTCGATTACAGTCCCTGCCGGTACTGCGCTAATTTGTGCTCTGATCATCTCATGCCTCCTCACCCAATAAGTCTAGTTTTAGTCAAAAATGGGCTAATTCCGCTTCCGTTTGGTCACATCTTGGTCACAAACGCCACTGGCTGACCGCCCAGTTCCCTTTCGTTGTCGTCAAGGATGTGCGCCACGACAAAGTGGTCGAGCACCCTTATATCAACGAGTGACTGTTGCACTTCGAACTTGAATCCGCCCCGAAAAAACTTTCCGGTTTGTGGCTCAATTATGGAAATAAAAAAGGGGCGCAAGCTGCGCCCCTTTTTTACCGTCAATACCAATTATTCGATTTTTGCCTTGGCGCGCAATTCATCAATCGCCTTTTTAATCGATTGCTGCTGCAAGCGTTGCTGCAATTGCGGTTTGAGCTCGTCGAACGGCGGCACTTTCAGGTCGCGTATATCGTCAACTGCGATAATATGCCAGCCGAATTGAGTTTGCACCGGCTCTTTGGTTCTTTCGCCTTTTTTCAGATTAAGCAGCGCGTTGGCAAACGGGGGGACGAAATTGCTCGGTACTGCCCAGCCCAATGAGCCGCCCTGCGCCGCAGAACCGGTATCCTTGGATTTTTCAGCGAACTTCTCGAATTTATTGCCCTTCTTGGCGAGCAACGCAATGATGGATTTCGCTTCCTCTTCCGTTTCGACCAGAATATGGCGGGCATTGTATTCCTTGTTGCCAAGCTTGGCTTTCAGCTTATCAAATTCCTGCTTGAGCTGATCTTCGCTGATCGGATGTTTTTTCGCATAGTCCTGCACGAATGCGCCAACCAGCACCGATTGCTTGGCCAATTCGATCTGCTGCGCCACTTCTTCGCTCTTGTTCAGGCCAAGTTTGTTTGACTCCTGCACCATCACTTCCAGATTGATCATGTCTTCGCGGATCGCTTTGCGCAGTTCAGGGCTGTCTGCCTGACCTTGCGCAACGGCGACCTTAACACGCATATCCACGCGAGCCTGCGGGATTGAAACACCGTTCACCAATGCGGCAGACTTGTCTTCGGCAAAAGCGGGATTTGCTGCCAGCGCACCCAAAATTGCCAGTGCTACTAATTTATTAATTTTCAACATTATTCAGTCCTCTTCAAAAAATAGAAAATCTTAAATTAAATCATTTCCAGCGCTTATATTCGTAGCGACATGCTAAACGCATTTATTCCACATTTCAATTATTAATCTTGCCCCACGGCGCGAAGTATAACATCCGGTGTTGAAAATGCACCTTGAAAAATATCGTATTCACCGTCTTTGCCGATCTGTTTATCTTCTGCCGCCAGCGCGCACACCGACTGAAGATCGTGGCATGTGATGACGGCTAATCCATCACTACACAACACCCTTTTAAACTCAGCCTGTTCGCTGTATCAAAATACATCCTGCTCACCGGCACCCTACCTGCTTTTTCCAAGCAACTTGATTTTCATGACCGAACCGTCATGGAAAGATTTCTGCCTGACAAAAAGATACAGCATTTTGATCATTCACAGACAAAATTGGTGCGCATCCTTCCAGCGGCCAATCAATAGCCAAATCCGGATCATTCCAAAGTATGGCACGTTCATATTCAGGTGCCCAATAATCAGTGGTTTTATAGAGAAGCTCAGCGTACCCGTCAATCGCAACAAAGCCATGAGCGAACCCCTCCGGTATCCATAATATATGCCTGTTTTCAGCAGAAAGAATATTACCCACCCATCGCCCAAAAGTGGGTGATGATTTACGTATATCTACGGCAACATCAAATACTTTCCCTGCCACCACGCGAACCAGTTTACCCTGTGCTTGCTTAATTTGGTAATGCAACCCACGCAAGGCATTTCGTGCGGAGCAGGAGTGGTTATCCTGCACGAAATTGCCTGTTTTGCGCCCAATTAACCGCTCAAACTCTCTCTGGTTAAAACTTTCAAAAAAAAACCCTCTGGCATCATCAAACACCCTGGGGTTTATGATTAATAAATCGGATATTGCGGTCTGAATAACTTGCACTTGGAAAGCCTCTACAAATCCACATTTTCAAGCAACCAATGCTTACCTTGCCCGCTTAAAACATATCCAGACAAAGCTGCGGGTTTCACACTTTGTCGTACTTCCAATGGATGCGTTCGCCAATGCTGTCGCCATCCAACATGGGACTCGTCAACAAGCTGATAACGGATGGTGTCCTGAAAAAACGCGAGGTCAGCGAGACTACTAAAGCGCTGAGCTCCTGAAACACAAAGTCAAAATACGCCCCTATCTCTGTAGCAGCGCACAGGCCCGCGATTGCGGGCTTGTGCATTTTAGTGCAGGGCGAATGCGATATATTCCAATTCTCTATTTGAAAACGGCAACAATCACATAGGGTGCGTTGCACGCACCAGCGAACATGGTGCGTGCAACGCACCCTTCGAAATAACACTTTCAATACATTGCGCTGCCATTATTTGTTGCGACGTAATACATATTATGGAAGCGCAGCTCCCCGCTGGAACACGGCCACACCGGAAACTGTACCGGCATTGGCGCCACCCTTCTCGAATCCGTAGCTGATCCCCGCCGCCACGCCGCCTGCCCCGCCAAACCCACCAGCGATTGCGCCGTGATTAGTCGTGCCGCAAGTCCCGGTACAAGTCACCGCCAATGCGCCTGTTCCGGTCATTCTGCTATCCGTAAAAAACATGGCGCGCTGTTGAATCGGCACATTTACAGCGGCAGCATCCAGAGTCGCGCCGCCTGCCGTGACATTCACGCCGACATTCACTGTTTGCGCAGTAAAGTTCGCGCTGAGCGAAGCCGAATTCAGCGTCCCGGCCACTCCCGCTTGATCGGTTGGCAGCGTGTTGCCAACCTTGGTATAGGCATAGGTTCCGCTCGTCGGCAATGACACAGGGCCGGTCATCAACGGCCCCACTATGGCATGTGCGCCACCGGCAAGGGTGATATTTTGCGACGCGTTCGTCGTGCGATCAGTCACTGTTACCACCGTACCTGCATCCCAACGACCCCAGCTTACCGTGTCGCCGCCGATCACGGCGCTGCCCTGATCAGAGTATGTGCCGCTCACATGCTGTATCGTAGAGCCGCCGCCGCCAATATTGTCATCGAATTTTGTAAGACCGTTAACATCGGTCAAAACGCGTGCAGCATTATTGTAGGAACCTCCCACCATGGCCGTCGGCACCGGTGCTGTCGGGTCGCTTATGGAAGTCGCAACCATCCGGTAAGCGGTTGCCGGATCATTGGCTACAGCCGCACCCAGTGCCGCCACGCCCTGTACAAATTCATACCCCCCAGCTGTACCTTGTCCATCCAGGTTAAACTTGAGGATAGCCCCATCCAGAGCCGCTCCCACCAGTTGCCCGGCCAAATTTCCATAGGCTGCTATACCATCCACCGTCACCGTCAGATAACCTGGCTCCCCCGCTCCCCTGCCACTGTCTGCGTAAAATCCATTCAGGGTATTGCCATTCAAATATTTTAGCGGCGCATTCGGGGTGTTGGCCAGCCAGTTATGCCCGTTCACTGCCAAGGCCAAGCTCACCGCCACCGTTTGTGCGGTGAAATTGGCCGTCAGCGAAGTGGAGCCGCCGGTAATAGTGCCATGCACGCCACCGTTCAGGCTGGTCACATCGCCATCGACAAAGTTATACACAGCATTGGTTGCCGTCAGCACCTCGGCCAGATAAACCGGCGTGGGTTCCGGCGCGGTGATCCAATGGAATTGCTTGGTGGCCGGTGTATAGCTGAAGCTTGAAGCATGAACGGATCCCGCGCCCCACTGCCCCCAATTGATCGTGCCGCTACCGGTGCCAACCGCAGTTTGTGCTGCCGAGCCCGATGCTGGCGCAACCGTTGAACTCCAGCCGCCAGTACCACTCCAGCCATTCAGCACCCCTGACCCGTTGGTAGTGATCGCGGATGAGTTCTGAAATTGCCACGAATTCGCCACCACAGTGATGCCGGTCGGTGTGCCCCCGGTTCCCACAGGCGAACTATTGCTAAACGCAATCAGGCCACCCACGTTCATTCCCGTTGCAGGTGCGTCATCCCATAAGTTGTATCGGACAATCGCTCCGGCATAGTTCTGTCCGACAAATGTACCGTCAATATTGCCGCCGCAGGTCGCGCAAACCGGTGTGCCGCCCGTAATAGCCGTTGTTGCCACCTTGATGACCGGTGCATAGTCTTTGAAGCTTGTGCCAGTGCCAGTAGCGTTGTTCATGAAGCTGATTGGTTTATCCGTGCTGCTGGCCGTCCAATTATTTACCCCCATCGTGCCGGCCAGCGCGATGCTCACCGTCTGATTGGTGAAGTTTGCGCTCAACGTGGCCGAGGTCACACTGCCCGTCGCCCAAATATCCTGATTGAAGGATGTCGCGGCAACCTGATTGTAGGTATACGTGCTGTTCATCGGCCCGGTATTGGTTCCCGCAACCACGGGTGAATCAAGATAACCTTCGGCGCCGTACATATAAGAAGGCAAGGTCATGGTACCGCCCGTGTTCGGCACAAACAGATTTTGCTCGGTCGCACTGACGCTCGCGACCGTATCCCACAAACCAAAAGTAATTCCATTCGTTGTCGTGGTCTGCGGCGTTGCCGTAGACGCACCGTTCAAAACATCGGTTCTAAAGCCGGAACCACCGCCATAACTCTGGGTGAATGTGGTCGGATTACCTGACGGAGTTACTCCCCCCGATGCGGCAATAAAGTTGAAACCGCCACCGTAAGAACCGGTATAGGCTACTGATGTCCCGGTCGCGGCATATGCCGCGAGCGGCCCTGCTGGATTAACGGTCGGCGCGGTGCCCGCGTAAAGCGCAACTATCCCCTGAACGATATCGGTTACCAGCGCACCCTGTGCGGCGGTTGGCCATATCTTATAGGCGAGGTCTGCACTCCTTGCAGTCGCACCGTTAAAGGCACCGGACATCCATCCGAGATAGCCAGCGCCAGAACAGGTGCCGGTACAACTAACCGTTGGTGCGGTGCCCGCCTCCAGCGTTGCGTCGAAGAAAGAGGGAGGGCCAGCCGTAATCGGCACGCCCGTTGCAGCTACCGTCAGATTCTGAGCTGCGATGCTGAAGGCAACACTGGCGGCGATAGTCTGATTGGTAAAATTCGCAGACAGAGTGGCAACCGGCACCGTTCCGACATTGCCGAATGTGTCGGTCGGCAGCGTGGCACCCATCTGGGTATAGGTGGTGGTGCCCACCAGAGACTGCACATAACCGGCGGTCAACACCGATGCCGACCCCAATCCCCAGTATGCGCTGGTCGCTCCCAGATTTTTCACCAGCGTGGGAATAACACCCAAGTTGTCGGTAACGATCAACTGGCCGCCAGTCCAACGGCCTATGGTCAGACTGCCATCGGGAGTCGTGTAACGATCGCTGGCAACACCGCCGCTGTAGGTAACGCTAGCATCCGCAAAAGCGTTAGCTGCCGCCCCGCTTTGCCAGGTTTGCCGTTCGTTGTAATTGACGTGAAGCGACCTGACCAAATTGCCTGCTCCGTCCAATATAAAGCTGGTATTCGGTTGAGCAGCCAGTGCGCCTATGTTAAACCGGCCTCTTCCCCACGCACCTGCGCTCCCAACAGCCAGATGCGAAAAACTCTCCCAGTTGCCTGCGGACGGGTTTGTGCCTGCTGTCGGCGCGGTCGCGGTATCAAACACGACGATACCTTGAATAATGTCGCTCACCAACGAATTCACTGTGGCGGTCGGCCAGATGGTGTAGTCAAAATTCGCACTTGCTGCCGCTGCGCCATTGAAGCCACCGATCAACCTTGCCAGGTAGCTGTTTGCCACACCGCTGCCGCCGGAACACCCGGCACCCGTACACATGACTGTCGGTGCATTGGCATCTTCAGAACGCGCATAGAAACCGCCTGCCGTTCCCCCATTTGTTGCATTCAATGCAAATGGCATCCCGGTTGCCGTTGTTGTCAGAGTCTGATTGGCAATCGTGAAGGCAACGCTGGCATTCACGGTCTGACTGGTAAAGTTTGCAACCAGTGTGGCAGTCGGCGCTGTACCCACATTGCCAAATGAGTCGGTCGGTAATGTGGCACCCCGCTGGGTGTACGTGGTCGTACCTATCAGAGACCGGACATAAGCATCCGAAGTGCCCTGCCCCATTGTCCAAGGCACGCTGATGTTTGCTCCCATATTTTTCACCAGGGTAGGCAATGGCGATACGACAGCATTATCGGTGATGGTCATCGTGCCACCCGTCCAGCGCCCGATTGCGCGGCTGCCATCCGGTAGCATGTAATAGTCGTTGGCCGTGCCGCCACTGAACGTGACCGTGGCATCCGTATAGACAGGTGTAGCGGGCGAGGTACTCCACGTGGCTTGCTCCCGATAACCGGAGTGGAGCGCTTTGACCAGGTTGCCTGACCCATCCAACACAAAGTTGGTATTGACCAGAGGAGTGGCGGTGCTGAGTACACCCCTTTGATACGACCCGGTAGAGCCTACAGTAGGTTGTGCCCATGCCGACCACAGCCCTGCAGCAGGATATGTCTGAACGCTCGGTGCGATGGCGGCAGTGAACGCCACCAACCCTTGAACCGAATCGCTCGCCGGCGAACCCACAGCTACTGTCGGCCAGATGTTATAAGACATTCCAGCATTGGCGGCAACAGCCCCGGCAAAACTGCCGCCAAGATCAGCGCTGTAGCCAGATGCGCCTGCGGCACAGGCCCCGGTAGTGCAACTTGTTGCCAATGCCCCGGCATTGGGAACGCTGAAGCCGCCGATCGAGTCAACCGGCATGGCGGTTCCAATCACGTTAAAGGTTCCCGCCATTGGGCCGGTGCCCATCGTCAAGTTCACTGCCGCGTCAACCAGTTGACTGGTGAAGTTGGCAACAAGGCTCGCGCTGTTCAGCACACCAAGGGTGCCGAAGGCATCAACCGGGGTGGTATTACCAACCTTGGTGTAAGCAGCCGACCCCACCAGCGATGTCACATAGTTGGCTGGCGGCGGCAAAAGCACTGTCCACAGACTGGCGACAGGAGTGTAGGTATATACATTGGCCGGTGTAGCGTTATCCGTCACTGTCACCGTAGCATTCATCCAACGTCCGCCATAGATGCTGTTGTCGGAAAGTTTGAAGGTATCCGCAGCAGTGCCGCCGCTCCACTTAATGTCCGCACCGCTGGCAGTGGTGATAGATGGAGTAAGTACCGTGCCATTCTGGTTAGCCTGCACCTGAAACGGCATGTTGCGCGCTTCAACCAGATTGCCGCTGCCATCCAATACATATTTAGTGTTTGGCTGTAGCGGGTTAGTCGGCGCAAAGGCTTCGTTAAAACCACCAGCCGTTGCCACCGGGAACATCGCTACTCCGATAAAACTACCGGCAACAGCCGGGTTGTTGTAGGCGGCAACCGGAGCATTCGCGGCAATTGTCGTGGCATTGGTATTAACCGTCGCCAGACTGGTAGTGGAAGCGGTCAAGGCTGCGGCTGCGTTTGCGCTGGCGGTTTGAGCTGCTGTGGCTTGTGCTTGTGCCGTAGCAGCATCGGTGGCTGCCGTACCCGCTGCCGTTGCAGCGGTAGTGACTGCGGTCGCCGCAGTTGAGACGGCAGTTTGCGCCGCAGATGCCTGGGTGCTGGCAGTGCCCGCATCGGTGGCAGCCGTACCCGCTACCGTTGTCGCAGTAGTGACTGCGGTGCTGGCCGCCGTCGCCGCTGGCGCTACCAGTGCGGCTTGCGTAGTTGCTGTGTTGGCAGCCGTTTGGGCCGTTGTTGCCGCTGTTACAGCATCAGCCACGTTGGTCAGGCCGGTAGTTCGTGCCGTTTGTGCGCTCGTTAACAAATTTGCCGCTGCGGTTTGGGCGGCGGCAGCGGCAGCTTGCTGCTGCTGTGCAATCGTCAGCTGATTTTGTGCAATTGTCAGTTGCGCCTGCGCACCGACTAAATCACCCGCTGCCTGCAAAGTGGCAGCTTGGGCAGCAGCAGCCTGGGCTGCTGTCGCTGCAGCCTGGGCGGCGGCGGCAGCAGTTTGTGCGGCGGTGAGCTGTGTGGAAACCGAGGTCTGTGCGGCGGTAATCGTAACATTCTGAGTGGTCGCTGCGGTCAGATTGGTATTTGCCGTGGCCAAGTTGGATTGAGCTGTAGCGAGTGCGGCCTGAGCGGCAGCCTGCGCCGCTGTCAATGCCGTATTCTGATTGGTCGCCGTGGTCAAATTGGCATTTGCCGTGGCCAAGTTGGATTGAGCTGTAGCGAGTGCGGCCTGAGCGGCAGCCTGCGCCGCTGTCAATGCCGTATTCTGATTGGTCGCCGTGGTCAGGTTGCTATTTGCCGTGGCTAAATTGTTGGTCGCCGCAGTCAGCGCATTCTGTGCGGCAAGCTGCGCCGCAGTCAAGCTTGTGTTGTTCGTGCTGACTGTAGTCGCGGCTCCTTGCACGGCAGCATTGGCGGTTTGCAAAGTAGCGTTGGCGGCTTGGGCTGCGGCAAGCGCCGGTGCGGCGGTCGTATCGGCAAATGTTGCATTTGCAGCCAATTGAGTTGCCGCAGTAGTGGTTTGAGTGGTGGCTATATTGGCCGCTGTAGTAGCGGCAGTAGCATTGTCAGCAGCAAGTGTAGCATTCGCCGGAGTAAGTCCACTCGCCGTAGCCACCGCAGGGCTTGCTGTTCCGATATTGCTGTTGGCTGTCGCAATCGCCGTGGTAGCGGGCGTAGTTACAACTGGAGCCAATGCATTGGCCGCCGTCACCGCAGCAGTCGCCGCATTAACATTCGTCGCGGCAGTTGTCACCGCCGTTGATGCCGACGTTGTGACAACAGGCGTTATCACCGAAACCGTTGAGTAGGCTGTGGCCGCACCGGTAACCAGCGGGCTTGCCGTCGTGATGGCCGTTGATGCCGGTGCAATATCAACCGGCAACAATGCCGCCACTTGGGTGTTGGCCGTTTGCACAGCTGTGACAGCGGCCGCAGCAGTGTTTGCTGCAAGCAATGCAGCATCCGCAGCCGCTTGCGCCTGAGCCGCAGCCACACTTTGCGTCACCGTTAAAACTTGCCCGGTGTTAGTGGTGGCTGTTCCAGTCGTGATATTCACCGTCGTGCCGCCAGTAGCAATCGCCGTGGTGGGCACATTCTGGGTGGTTGGTGGCGGCGTAATTACCGGCACAACCATTACGGGTGGCGCAACCACCGGTGAAACGGGAGTTTGTATAAGTCCTGCATTGGGCGGGACTGTATCCACACCTGCAGATACCCGCATGGGCGCTATTGGCTCTGAAGGCGCTGTGACTATGGTTGGGGCTGGTGCTGGTGCCGGTGCCGGTGCCGGGGCTGGTGCCGCAGCCGTGGTTGCTCCTTGCGCAGCACCGCCAGTTGAACCGCCATCGGTTGCGCCGCCAGTTGCGCTCGCTGTTGACGATGGAGCGGTTGACGTAGCACCTCCCGCCGCCGCTTCCTGGCTTCCGCCAGTTGCCGCAGTAGTATCGGAGGTCTGCCCTGAACTTGGCGAAGCGGCTTTTTCAGTGCCGGCCTGTTTGGTTTCTGCGGCAGCGCCTTCCTGCTTGGCTTCTTTGGTGTCGCCCTTTGCTTCGCTACTGCCCTTATCAGCCTGCTTGCTGTCTTTGCCGCCCTCTTTGGCCTCACCCTTACCGCCTTCTTTTTTATCTTCTTTCTTTTCCTCTTTATCGCTGCTGGCGGTTTTTTGCTCCTGCTTTGCTTCAGCCTTCTCTTCTTTCTTTTCCTCTTTCTTCTCCGCCTTGGCTTCTGGCTTGGCCGCCTCGGCAACCGTAAACACCTTGGTATTTATCGGTTGCACCTGTGGTGCTTGATTCATGCCGCCCGCAAAACCCATCTGATTGGGCAATACATTGATGGTGCCTTTGTCGGTAGTCAGCGTAGTTTCACCCACGTTCACCTTGTTGTAAGCCCCGGCAGGCGCGATTTGCGCCAAAGGACTGCCGGGCACAATCAGGAAAGTTTCATGGTCGGTACCGCGAATGCCAATTGTTGCTGCCGGTGTGGTGATTTTATAATTTTGCTTATTGGCTTGTCCGATCAAACCGGTGACCGCACGAAAACCGCCCTTGAACAGCGAGAAGAAACTTTTCTCACTGCCATCCTGTTTGCCGTCAAAGGCGAATTGATCAAACTTCATTTTGGTATCAGCGCGCACTGCAACAAAGCCGCCATCCCGCATCTTGACTTGTGCGGAGGATGAAGGCGCGGATGTCAGTGTGTCGCCCTCGCTGATCGCATCGCCCTTTTTTGCTGGGCGGGCTTGCCCTGCGGAATTGGTAACTTGCACATCGCCGTTAACAAATTGCACATGCCCCGCTACCGCCGCATGAACCACTTGTGACATGCCTGCCAGACAGGCAATCGTTACACCGAGGCAAGCAAGTAATTTGTTAAAATTCTTCATGATGACACCTCACACAAAAATTATTTGAAATCGCGGCGGATGGTTAATGACACGTCGGTACGGTCCGAACTGTATATAGCCAGATTGGAAGTTTTTTTGGAAATTGCGATTTGCGGCTTGATCGTCCACAGCTTGTCGAAATGCCAATTTACGCCAAGAGACAAATCAGCAGTGGTTTCACTGCGCCTCGCCATAATCAAATTATTCAAATTGCCATAATCGGCTTTTTGCCAGCCTACGCTGGCAACCCCTTCAGATTGGTCCGTCATTCCAACTTGCCCACCGACTCGAAAACCTTCAAAGCGTTTTTTTCCGTCGGTACGTCCACCATTTGGCAATCCGGCGGATATTACAGGCGCGACATCAAGCTCTTTCCCAAAATAGGCACTGCCGAACAAAGCGTTTTTGCTGTCCGGAAATATATGCACCCACCCGCCCCCGGCAATGATCTGGTCGGTATTTCCCTCAATACGCGCATCGGTAGTCGGCGAAGTAGGTGGAAAACCTGTTGCCCGACTTTCGCCATACTGCGCAAAAGCGCTCATCTGGTTGGCAGGGCTGAAGACATGCTGCCACTCCGCGCTCAACCCAATTGAATCGCGACGCATGGTGTTGGCGGTATAAGCCTGCCCACCGGTCAATGACAGTTTGTAGGTATCCCGCTCACCGGCGTACATCACGCCGACACGACCATCCAGGCTAACCGAATCGTAAGCGGTCTGGGTCATATTGCCATGCTGGCGCAAATCGGCTCCACCATACACACCCCAGCTGGTATTCAAACTATGGCTGATTTCGCCTCCCGCATTAACCCCTTCATAGACACCCGTAAGCTTGGCGCCGGGCTGCAATTGATTGCCTGGAAATAAACCGCTCCACGGGGAATTAGGTGCAAATGTAAATATCTGAGTGCTGCTGCTGGCGATGTTGCTGTCATGCCCCACGATGCCCTCGACATACCCGCTGATGCGGGTCTGCTTGGCCTGCTCAAAGGCGATAATTGCATCCAGATATTTCTGGATAACTGCGCGCGCCGCTGCCGGCGGGTTTTGTTTCATCACTTCATTGAATTCAGTTTCGGCGCGCTGCAAGTCGCCAAGCTGATAATAGGCGCGCGCCATATCGAGACGCGCACCGGCGAAATTCGGATCAACCGCCAGCACCCGCTCGAAAGCGAGCGTCGCCTTGTCCGCCTTGCCGCTATCCAGTGCGGAAATGCCCAGCAGGTAGTCGAAACGCACTTCGCCGGAGCGGTCAAATTCAAGCGGTTCCAACAGGGCATAGGCTTCGGCAGGTTTGCCGTTTTTAAGAAGAGCATCGGCATCGCGCAGCGGCTTCTCGCTTGCTTCCGCCTCGGCCTGCTTCCTTGCTGCGGCTTCGGCGCGCAGGCGCGCTTCCTGTTCGGCTTTGGCCTCCTGCTCGGCTTTGGCACGCGCTTCCGCTTCACGCTGTGCCTGAATGGCTCGCGCATCCGGCTTTTCGCCTATTTTCGCGTCTGGCTTGGCCTTTTGGGCAGCAGCCTTTCTGGCCTTGCCCGGCACCGCTTGGATTTGTGCCCCGGCTTGTTTTCCGGCTTCGGCAAGCAGTATAGGTTTCTGCTCGCCCTGTTCAGCTTCGGCAAGGTGCAATGTGCTGCCCGCATCGGTCACTACTGCATTACCCTGCAATGAAATCGACAGACTGTTGCCGTCGATTTTGGTGTTATATGCCAGCATTCGATCAAGATTGATCACCAAACGCGTGCGTCCGGCGGATTGGACAATATTGGCGCTACGCAAATCCCCTTCAGCAAAATGCTGGATAGACTTGCCCAACTCGTTTGCGGTATCGGGAAAATCGAGCACGATGCGCGGCGGGCTGTCGGTGGTAAATCCGGTTGGCAAACTACCCAAGGGTTGCATCAGCTCAACCTTGATGATGGTCGCCCCGCTATCGATGCCACCGATGTTCAGCGCGGTAATGCTGTTCTGTGCGCATACGCTGCTTACCGCCAGCATTGATCCAGAAAATATCCAACCTGCCGAGCACATGAATTTCATATTAATTCCCTAAGATTAAACCATCTCGTTGTTCATCGTATCCCCCTGCCACGGCACAGTCAACAAACCGAAATATCTATATATTTTCTCCGATCATATCAGCCCCTTCTCCGCAAACGACAACACCTGCCCAACCGCCACAACGAAGTGATCCAGCACGCGCACGTCCACCAGCCCCAAAGCCTGTTTCAGCGCGGCGGTGAGGTGCTGGTCTGACTGGCTCGGTTCGGCCACACCGGAGGGATGGTTGTGCGCGAGAATCACGGCGGCGGCATTGTGCGCCAGCGCGCGCTTGACCACTTCGCGCGGATACACGCTGGTCTGACCTAACGTGCCATGAAATAGTTCTTCAGAAGCGATCACGCGATGCTGTGTATCGAGAAACAGCACCAGAAAAACCTCCTGCTGGCGCCCGCCGAGCAAGAGTTGCAAATAGTCGCGCACCGCACCCGGCGAGTTGAGCGCATCGCCGCGTTGCATCTCCTCCTTCAGTGCGCGTTGCGACATTTCCATTACCGCTTGCAGTTGCACGAATTTCGCCTGCCCCATGCCGTGCATGTCGCAGAAATCTTTTTCACTGGCAGAGAACAGCTTGGTGAGATTGCCGAAGCGTGTGAGCAGGCCACGCGCCAAGTCCACCGCGCTTTGCCCGACCACGCCAGTGCGCAGAAAGATCGCCAGCAGTTCGGCATCGGAGAGCGAGGCTGCGCCTTTCTGCAATAACTTCTCGCGTGGTCGCTCGAATTCAGGCCAATCGGTGATTGCCATTCGACCTCCGTAGGGTGGGCAAGTTGCCCACCGTTTTAATGTCCGCGTGGGCAGATAATACCTGCCCACCCTACACACCATCCCATCCAAACGGGCATGACAAGTTGCCGCCCCTGATAATAAACTTGCCATGCCCGTTTCCCCCTATCCAAATCCCCCTCGCTACGCTCTCCCCCTGCGCAAGCGGGATAACCAATGACTTGGTTGGCGTTGTTTGCCAACCTAGTCAGATGGCTAGTTGTTTCACCCAGAAAGGGCAAACGAATCGCTTCGCGAGTTTCACGTTAATCGGGCAGTTTCTTGATAAGATGCGCGACATTATGAGGCAAGAACCAATAAGACGTATCGTACTTGGCATCACCGGCGGCATCGCGGCCTACAAAGCGGCGGAATTGCTGCGTCTGCTGGTGAAGCAGGGCGTGGAGGTGCAGGTCGCGATGACCGATGCCGCGTGTCATTTCATCACACCGACCACGATGCAGGGACTTTCCGGCAAGCCGGTGTTCACCGACCAGTGGGATGCGAGTGTGCCGAACGGCATGGCGCACATCAACCTGAGCCGCGCCGCCGATGCCATCGTGATCGCGCCTGCCAGCGCCGATTTCATCGCCAAGCTGGCGCATGGCCTGGCGGACGATCTGCTGTCCACATTATGTCTGGCGCGCAATTGCCCGCTGCTGGTCGCCCCGGCGATGAACCGCGAGATGTGGCTGAATGCCGCAACGCAGCGCAACATCGCGCAACTGCTTGCCGACGGTGTGCAGGTGCTCGGCCCGGATTGCGGTGTGCAAGCGTGCGGCGAAGAAGGCATGGGGCGGATGCTGGAGGCGGAGGATTTGGCGCGGGATGTATTGGCATTGCTGCACAATGCGGCACCCCTCTCCCTAACCCTCTCCCCCTCGGGGGAGAGGGGACTGACTCGAAAAATGGACGGAGTGAAAATTCTCATCACCGCCGGGCCGACCTACGAGGCTATCGATGCGGTGCGCGGCATTACCAACCGCAGTTCCGGCAAGATGGGCTATGCCATCGCGCAGGCCGCGCTGGAGCAAGGCGCGGAAGTGGTGCTGGTGTCCGGCCCAACCTCGCTCGCCAAGCCGCAGGGCGCACAGTGTGCGGATGTGGAAAGCGCCGCGCAGATGTTCGAGGCGGTGCAACAACGCGTTGGCGATTGCGATATTTTCATCGGCGTGGCGGCGGTGGCGGATTACCGCGTCACACAACCGAGCGCACAGAAAATCAAAAAGAGTACTGGCACACTCACGCTGGAGCTGTTGCCCAACCCGGATATTCTGGCGTATGTCGCCGACCTGCCGAACCCGCCGTTCTGCGTGGGTTTCGCCGCAGAGAGCGAGAATCTCATGGAATATGCCGAACAAAAACGCCGCGCGAAAAAACTCCCGCTGCTGGTGGGTAATCTCGCGCAACAAGCCATCGGCAGCGATGATAACGAACTGGTGTTGTTTGACGACAGCGGCTGCCATGCGCTGCCGCGCGCCGATAAACTCACGCTGGCAAGACTATTGATGCAACACATTGCGCGACACTATAAAGGAGCAGACAAATGAAACACATTCCCGTCGATGTCAAAATTCTCGATCAACGTTTGCATAACTGCATGCCCGGCTACGCGACCCCCGGATCGGCAGGAATCGATTTGCGCGCGTGCATCGACCAGAACATGGTGATTCAGCCCAAGCAGTGCGAGCTGATCCCCAGCGGCATCGCGATACACTTGAGCAACCCCGGTTATGCCGCGATGATTTTGCCGCGCTCCGGCCTGGGCCATAAACACGGCATCGTGCTCGGCAACCTGGTCGGCCTAATCGACTCGGATTATCAGGGGCAGATTTTTGTCTCGCTGTGGAACCGCAGCCAGATTCCGTTCACGCTGGTGCCGATGGAACGCATGGCGCAACTGGTGATCGTACCGGTGATGCAGGCGAAGTTTAATATCGTGGAAGAATTTCCGTTAAGCGAACGCGGTAGCGGCGGATTCGGCAGCACCGGCAAGCATTAAGGCCGTAGGGGCGAGATTCATTGCGCCCTATCCATTCATGTCACAGAAGAAGGGCGCGATAAATCTCGCCCCTACGGGAACAACCACTGCCCCGAATGAACTCGTTTGGGGATTCAAGTTCAAACCGCGCTCATTCCCTGTAAAATTGCAACTTTGCTTTCATAATTAGGTCGTATTTATCATGCGCGTCTCACAATTCTTCATCTCCACTCTTAAAGAAGCTCCGTCCGAAGCGGAACTGCCCAGCCACAGGCTGATGCTGCGCGCCGGATATATCAGGAAACTGGCCAGCGGCCTGTACACCTGGATGCCGCTCGGCCTGCGCGTGCTGCGCAAGGTGGAAAACGTGGTGCGCGAAGAAATGGATAAAAGCGGCGGGATCGAGTTGCTGATGCCCGCCGTGCAGCCTGCCGAACTGTGGCAGGAAACCGGGCGCTGGGAAGTATTCGGCCCGCAGATGCTGAGAATCAAGGATCGGCACGACAACAACTTCTGTTTCGGCCCGACCCACGAAGAAGTGATTACCGACATCGCGCGCCGCGAGATCCGCAGCTACCGCCAGTTGCCGGTCAATTTCTACCAGATCCAGACCAAGTTCCGCGACGAGGTGCGCCCGCGTTTCGGCGTGATGCGCGCGCGCGAATTCGTGATGAAGGATGCCTATTCGTTCCATGCCGACTACGCGAGCCTGGAGCACACCTACCAGCTCATGCACGACACCTACAGCCGCATCTTTACCCGCCTCGGGCTGCAATTCCGTGCCGTCACGGCGGATACCGGCGCAATCGGCGGCAGCGGTTCGCACGAGTTTCACGTGCTGGCGGATTCCGGCGAAGACGCGCTGGCATACTGCCCCGCTTCGGATTACGCCGCGAATGTGGAGATGGCGGAAGCGGTTGCACCAAAAGCACCGCGCGCTGCAGCCACACAGGAATTGCAAAAAGTCATCACGCCCGGACAGCGTTCCATTGAGGAGGTTGCGGCATTTTTCAACACCTCCGCGCCAAGCATACTGAAAGCCATCGCAGTAATGACACACGAAAACGAGTTCGTGCTGTTGCTATTGCGCGGCGACCACACCCTGAACGAGATCAAGGCTGGCAAAATTTTGGGCGAATTCCGTTTCGCCAGCGACGACGAAATCCACCGCAACATGAACTGCCGCGCCGGATATATCGGGCCGGTAGGCAGCAAGGTGCGCATGCTGGCCGACCGCGCTGCTGCCGTATTGAGCAATTTCATCTGTGGCGCGAACGACGACGGTTTCCATTACACCGGCGTGAATTTCGGACGCGACGTGCATCTGGACGAAGCAAGCGTACACGACCTGCGCAACGTCGTCGCAGGCGACCCGTCGCCGGACGGCAATGGCGCGCTGGAAATCTGCCGTGGCATCGAAGTCGGGCATATTTTCCAGTTGCGCACCAAGTATGCCGAGGCGCTAAAAGCCACTTTTCTGGACGCGCAAGGCAAGGCGCAAATCATCGAAATGGGCTGCTACGGCATCGGTGTTTCGCGCATCGTGGCCGCCGCCATCGAGCAGAATTACGACGAGCGCGGCATTGTTTTGCCGAGCGCAATGGCGCCGTTCCAGGTCGCCATCGTGCCGATCGGCATGGGCAAAAGTGCGGCGGTGCGCGATGCGGCGGAACAACTGTACACCGCGCTGCAAGCCGCCAAAATCGAGGTATTGCTGTATGACCGCGACGAGCGCCCCGGCGTGATGTTTGCCGACATGGAGCTGATCGGCATCCCGCACCGCATCGTCATCGGCGAGCGCAGCCTGAAGGAAGGCAACGTCGAATATCAGGGACGGTGCGATGCACAAGCGCAATCCATCCCCTTGCAAAGCGCGCCGGAATTCGTAAAACCAAAACTATGCGACTAACGACTGAAAGATTATTGCGTCGCCTCGCCTTGCCGCTGTGCCTGGCGGGCGCGTTATTCTCTCCCGGCGCATTTGCCGGGGCGCAAGTCTATGCGCCGCTTTCCGCCAGTGTCCGCGCGGTATTGCAGCATAGCGTATCGGATCAGGCCGCCCCCAAACTGGTGTTCAACACGCGCAATGAAGCGGATATATGGCTGAATGAAATGTCGCGGCGCCTGCAAAAACGCATCCCGGATGCCGAATACCGCATCGACCTCCTGAGCACGGTGCACTATGAAGCAAACCGCGCCGGACTCGATCCGCAGCTGGTGCTGGGCCTGATCGAAGTGGAAAGCGGCTTCAAGAAATATGCCATATCCGTTGCGGGCGCGCGCGGCTATATGCAAGTAATGCCATTCTGGGTAAAGGAAATCGGCGCTACCGGGCACAATCTGTTTCATCTGCGCACCAACCTGCGCTATGGCTGCACCATCCTGCGCCACTATCTGAATATGGAAAACGGCGACCTGTATCGCGCGCTGGGACGTTACAACGGCAGTTTGGGGCGCCCGGAATACCCGAATCTGGTGCGCGCCGCATGGCATAACAACTGGGCATTACCGCAGCGGGCGGCTGACAGCGGCCACCGGTCTGCCGACAAGGGCTAACCCCTTCCCTGATCGGAAGGTGGCCTGATCGAAAGTGAATTGTAGGGTGCATTCCATGCACCATTGCTATTGGTGCATGGAATGCACCCTACATGGTTTAATCCAAATTATCCATTAGGCAAAATAATCCAATAGACCGTAGATCGGGCTTCAGCCCGACAAGTCGGGTTAAAACCCGACCTGCAACCCCTTGATTTACCGATGCCTCAAATGCCGATGGACAATCCGGGTTTAATTAAATTTCTTGTTTTTGATGTAAGTCTCAATGCTCGCGCGCGTCACTTCCCCGTCCTGATAGCTCACCTGCTTGCCGTTTGGCGCGTACAAATAACTGGTTGGCAACACCTTCAGCTCACCGATTTGCCTTGTAATTTTGCGATTGCCCATTACGACGGGGTAACTGATGCCGTGTGCCTCGGCAAAGCTGGCCACCTTGCTGCTTGACCCGGAATCCATGGCGATACCGATCACCACCAGATCGCTATCCTTGTGCGCGTCGTGCAAGCTGCTCAACTCGGGAATCTCGCTCAGGCATGGCGGGCACCAGGTTGCCCAAAAATTCACCAGCACCCATTTGCCGCGATAATCCTCCAAACGGTGCATCTTGCCCCGCATATCTTCCAGCGAAAAATCTGTTGCATGGATGGGAGATGACAAGGCCAGCAATAACAAGCCGCGAGCCAGATTCCTGAATATTTCCATATTTCTAGTGCCCGTGCTTTTCGGGATTATCCCCGGCCGATTCTTCTTTGCCCGTGCCGTGCTCTGCGGCATGGGTTAGATACAGCGCCAGCGCAATCAGCGCAATGCTCGCCCCCAGATAAACCAGATCGAGCGGCGTGGTCATTTTCATATTGAGCGCTTCTTCAAACAGGGTGACGATCAAGATCATCAGAATCACTTTGGCCAGTCGCGATTTCAGATCGTCAAGGTTGCTGATCACCAATATCTTGCTGGAAGCCTTGCTGCCATGCGCCTGGTCGATGTCACTGATAAATAGCTCGTACAGGCCCAGCGAAAAAATCAGCATCACCGTTGCCAGCAAGTACCCGTCCACCACCTCCACGATATGCGACACCGTGCTGTCATGCAGGGCCTTGCGCGCCTCCTCGGTCATGCCGGAATCGGCATAGTGCAATGCATGGCCGAACAAGTTCACCACATCTACGGTGGCCATATAAAAAATTGCGAACCCCGCCAGCAAGCTGCCTATGACAGCGGACAAAATGACAAAACGGCTATTCCACAACATGCCTTCAAACAATTTCTCAATGAAATTCATATGGCATCTCCAGTCAAAAGTCGCGCATTAAAACGTAAATAGCCATCTCAATCAAGCATTCGGGCATAAGCATCCCCTCACGGGCGCATTTATAAAGGGCTGATCGATAAAAATCCGCAGAAAGATCAACGGTTTTTTGGAGCGCGGGCATTTTGCCCGCAGATTTACATGGCACATCGCCATTGACATCCCTCCAACAACTCAAATACAGTTCGCCCCTCTTGCACTTCCGCCCCACGCACATCGCACCGCACGAACGGTGGCCAGCAAACGCCCGGCTATTCGGGTGCCGAAGGGGTGCCAAGCATGAAAATGGCATACGCCCTGCATAAAAAAACAAATTGACTGCGACGCAATTAAATATATACTACACACATATACTTTTTCAGTCGAAGGCATCATGAAAATCGCCAAACTTTTCAAAAATGGCCAGAGCCAGGCCGTCAGGTTGCCAAAAGAATTCCGCTTCGAAGGCGAAGAAGTCTTCATCAAAAAAACCGGTAATGTGGTAGTACTGATTCCGACCGCGCACTCGTGGGATTCGCTGCTGTGCAGTCTGGATAAGTTCACCCCCGACTTCATGTCCGAGCGTGACCAGCCGCAACACCAGACTCGCGAGGACATCTTCCCATGATCCTGATGCTGGATACCAATACCTGCATCGCACTGATCAAACGCAAGCCGGTTCACGCCCTGCAGCAATTCGGCAAATATCAGCCCGGCGACATCGGCATCTCTGCCGTGACGCTGGCGGAGCTACGCTACGGCGTTTCCAAAAGCCAGCACCACGCCAAAAATCAGGCGGCGCTGGCCGAATTCATCCTGCCTCTGGAAGTTGCGGCATTCGATGAACCGGCAACACTCGCTTATGGTGTACTGCGTGCGGCGCTGGAAAAACGCGGCACGCCCATCGGGCCGCTGGACACCATGATAGCCGCGCATGCACTAAGTTTGGGCGTGATGCTGGTCACGAATAATACGCGGGAGTTTGATCGTGTCCCAAAGCTGAAGATCATTGACTGGATCAAACACAGTTAACATATTCGCATTCCGCAGGGACGTATGGCATACGCCCTCATCGCCATACCCCTGACAGCATCATTCCGCACTTCCTTTGCGCAAGCACTATCAGTCGCCGCCTCGCCACGCCTGTCAAAAACCATCGCGATACTGACAACACCTCGTCTGCAGGAGCGCCAAATGAAGTGCATCGAATACAACGATGGCTGCAATTAGAGGGGCTAAAAGAATCATGGCCTCATTCTTTTTCTGAGCCGCTTACCCGTGCACATCGCTTCGGTATGGCAGAGGCAAACCGGAAAATTCTAGCCGAACTTTTTCACACCAGCTTTCTTTGCGGCCTTTTGCAAATCTTTGTCGAATGTAGCTAGCGGCATGCCCAGCCTTAAAGCCAGCTCAAGATAGGATGCATCATAGGAGGGTAGTTTGTATCGCCGCGCCAGTTGCAGGATATCCGATAGCGCGTGTGCGAAAGTGGCGGTGTCCACTTCAATATCCACACCTTCCAGCATTTCAAGAAATGCCCCGCTTCGCGCCTCTGTCACAAATCCTTTTGCTTCAGCTTTGGCAATGACGTTTGCTACCTCCAGCCCCCAGGTTGCGGGTACGTGAGCGCTGGTTTTTTTCATCGCATCGAGTACTTTGCCGGCATAGGCAATTTCTTGCGGTTTGCCGTCGCCAAAAAACCAGCGCATGGTCACCGAGTTATCCATGACGAAGTTCACGCGCGCCCCTCTTCGATGAGTTCCCTGATGTTTACGCCACGCACCGGGTCGGCCAGCATAAATTCCTTGAGTTTTTTCGCCGCCCCCACTTTGTCCTTCGCCCTTGCACCGGCACTTGGCACCAAATCCGCAATAGCTTTACCGCGATTGGTGATGGTAAAACTTTTCCCGGTTTTGACTTGCCGCAGCAATTCTGGAAGCTTTGTTTTTGCTTCGTATGAACCTATTTCAATTTTCATGATTTTCTCCTGCAACACGAATTTTAATTCAGACCAGTATATAGACCAGTCTGGATGAAATCAATGGCTTAACTGACATGGGGCTATTGAGCATTACATAATTCATACACCGTTCACCCGGATGCTTCGACAAACTCAGCACAGGGTACGCAAAGCGTATCGAAGGGTAGGCTTGCGTGTAGCCACAGGCTTCGATACCTCAGCCCGAACGGAGTGGCTGTCGCGAATTATGTAAAGCTCAATAATAGGGCCACAATAGTTTTTCGCAGCAACTGCACCGACCCGGTACAGCCGTGCAGCCATAACCAATCCCACCACAGGAAATTGCCAGTAAAATCTCGCTTACGTTTCTTTCCTTCAATTCCCCCATGCTTCCGAAACCATCGCCGAATTATCTTGCCGGTTACCCTGCCGCACAGGCGGAGCAGGTGCAGCGGCTGATCGAACAGGGGCAGCTGGCCGAGGTGTTGCAGCAAAAATATCCGCTTGCGCACACGGTGCGCACCGACAAGGCACTGTACGACTACGCGCTGGAACTGAAGAACGAATATCTGCGCAATGCCGGGCAACTGAGCAAGGCGGCGTTCGACAACAAGCTGCATGTCATCCGGAATGCGCTGGGCACGCACACCCGCATCTCGCGGGTGCATGGTTCGAAGCTCACGGCCAAACGCGAGATTCGCGTCGCGGCGCTGTTCAGGGAGATGCCGGCGGAATTCTTGCGCATGATCGTGGTTCACGAACTGGCGCACCTCAAGGAACTCGAACACAACAAGGCTTTTTATCAGCTATGCCGGTATATGGAACCCGATTATGCGCAGCTGGAATTTGAGCTGCGCGCTTATCTGACTTATCTCGATGCGGGCGGGGTGGGGCTGTGGACGGCGGATGTTGAGGGTGGGGCGCTTTAGGTTGTTACCAGTCAAATGATGTCAAAAAATGACAATAATTTTGTGTTTATATTATTATCAACGCGTTAAATAGCATTTGTAGGGTGGGCTTTGCCCACCATGTCGGGCAGAGCCCGACCTACATTTTGGTTCCGGCTCGTCCGGCTTAGGCTGTTCCCGGATTTCGATATGCTGTATCCGGGCTTGCCCTTAACCCGCCAACCCCACATAAACATTCTGCACGTCATCATCCGCGTCGATCGCTTCCAAAAACGCTTCCACTTCTTCGCGCTCGGCATCATTGCCGAGTGTGACGGCATTCTTCGGGCGGTAGCCTAGCTGGGCGGAGATGACGGTAAAGCCTTGTGTCGGCAAGGCGCGGCATACGGCATCGAGGTCGGTAACGTCGGTGATGAACAGGGTGGCACCTTCGTCTGCCGGTTCAAAGTCCTGCGCACCGGCTTCGATGGCGGCCACTTCGGCATCGGCTTCTTTGGAATTCGGCGTGGCTTCAATCATGCCGACATAGTTGAAGTCCCACGAGACGGAGCCTTCTGCGCCGAGCTGCCCTTTGCGGAACAGTACGCGCATGCTGGACATGGTGCGGTTGGTGTTGTCGGACAGGCATTCGACGATCACGGGGACGCGGTGCGGCGCGAAACCTTCATAGACGAGGCGTTCCAAATTCGCGCCCCCGTCAAGCAGGCCCGCGCCTTTTTTGATCGCACGCTCCAGCGTTTCACGCGGC
>MGWP01000038.1:0-224 GCA_001801055.1 Gallionellales bacterium GWA2_55_18
GCGTACGCCAATATTTTCGGCATGACTAATAAACTCTTCCCAAGATAGGGAGCCAACAGTCATCAATTTTGAAAGCGATTCAAGTGCTGCTTCACTCGCGTGAGAAAAGGGAAGGTGGCCGCAATCATGCAGCAGCGCAGCATGCTGCATGTCTAGACACTCTGACATTGAAACATTATGAGCGGTATATTTTGTTGCGCCGTTAGCCTTCTTGCCATTTAAAT
>MGWP01000038.1:363-28253 GCA_001801055.1 Gallionellales bacterium GWA2_55_18
GCAATCGAGAAGTCGAATCGATGGCTCGTCCAGCTCGATCATGCCCCAAATGTTGTCTTTGATAACCTTGGAACGATTTGGACGATGTGTGCTCGCTGATATATGGTTATCAACGTAATTTTCGGTAAATCCTATTCGGTCAAACGCCTTTTCCAGTTCGGACGCGAATTTTGTTGGATTATTTTGAGAGCCAAACCAGTTATGGCGTAAGTTCCTGATGTCCTCTATAGACATGATCTACGCCTCCCCCTTTGGCGAATTCTTTATTGAATTCTTCTTGTTTGCTTAGGAATGCGTCAGCGGCGGTCTCAGCGGCATCGCGAAGTGATTCATCAATGTGGGACAAGAAATCCTCCGCTTGTGGCTTACTCACTTTAAATGAAAGTTCTGAGTATCTTGGGTTTGGGCTACTTGCAAAACCAAGTTGGCATGAACGTAATGCGGCTAAAAAATAATCGAATGTTCCTATGTTGCTTGGGGCCAAATTATTTCTCAGACGAGTATACCAACGGCGCTCTTCGGTAGTATTTGCCTGCGTAGCACGTGCGGAGAGGAGTTCATAAATGCGCTCAAAACCTTGGTTGGTGCGCTCTGCATTTGGGTCAAGAACTACCACGCCTTTTTCTACTAGAGCAGCAATAAAGGCTTCTGTAAACTCATCAAATGTTGCTGTCATGACCACGGCTACCATAATGAATTTAAAGTGGATATCAAATTTGAAACTGTATGTGAAGGACTCACTAATAACTCCATCTGACAATTGCGCCTGTGCAATTTTTAGATTTGCATCGGTTGTTGTAACAAGCTGATGTTAGTTACCCAAACTTCGCTTCGACGCATGAGCATGAAGTAAGCGAAGACTGGCATCAAAAACAACATAACCTCTCAAGAAACGAGCCATCGAAGTTAGCGTAGTGTAACCCGTGTGATGTCGATTGACAATTATTAGTATTGAGCGGCAGCTAGAATCCGAATAGTCATTTAAATCAATCAGTTTGAGAGGAGCGTGTCAGCATAATTGCATAATGCCGACACATTAAACGATAGTTGCTCATGTAAAAGATTAAAGGGGCCGTGGTCGAATTAAATTCCCAGCTTTGGAGAAACCATGTCGGGCAAAGCCAGACCTACTTTGAGTTCCAGCTTACCCGGCTTAAGGATGAAGCCTCACCCTATTTACGGGGTGGTGGCAATCACGGCAAACTGTCGATGAACCGCTTCATGGAAACTTTGAGCGCGGCGAAATTCGGGTTGTACATCAAACGGCGCAAGGTACCGGCTTTAAGGTTGGCCTCGGTAACCTCCCCCTGCAAAATCTCCCCGTGCCTGTTGTTGCAGGCATCGTATCTTTCCATGTCGTCCGGATAGTAATGGGTGCAATTGGAATAATCTCTCGCCGCACCGTAGTGCGGGTCATCGGGTGGCAGCACGATGGAGGTGTGCGCGGAGCTTAATATTTTCTGCTCTGGCACCACGCTGTTTACCAGTTCCAGTTTTTCCGCCGGGATGCCGGGCGGAGGCTTCCCCGTGTCGGTGGTGTACAGCAGCAACCTGCTGGAGGAGTGGCGCGCATGCGCCATGAACCCCAGGGTCGCCGGGGTGTTGGCGGTGGTATCGTCCTGGCTGGCAGCGGCAAATACCGGGATGCCTGTTTCATGTTTTTGCAGCAACCGATTCAATTCCTTCGTCAGCGCATACATCTGCGCAGCGGCATGTTTCGGAAACGACTCATATTTGTAAATATCTTTATCCGGGCTGATGCATACCCACTTCGCCGACGGTATCAACCAGCTATACAGCCTGTGCAGGTTTGCCCAGGCTGCGCGCGGCGTGATCTCGAGCGCGGGAGAAAACAGGAACAGGCCGCACACCCGGTCATCGCGCAGGCTCTGATAAACGCTCAGTGCACCCCCGGCGGAGAAACCGGCCAGATAGACTTCGTCAGCTTCTTCCGCAAGCCTGTCGGTGCCATAAGCCACGGCCTTGGCCCATTCCCGCCAGGTGGCATCGAGCAGATCACCGGGTTGCGTGCCGTGCCCTGGCAGCAAAATCGCCATGATGCGAAAACCATTTGCCTGAAAAAACTCGGCCAGATAGCGCATGAAATAAGGGGAATCGGTCAGGCCATGCGTGAGCAGCACACCGCGCCGAAAGGTTTTTTTGCGCCCGGCAAAATCACCGGTTGTTGGCTTTAATTCGAACGGCGTGTTGCCATCGACTATTTTTTTCAGGTCGGCAGCGCCCAATTTGGAGTGAGCCTTGTTCAGCATGTCGCGGGTGCGCGCCACGTAGTCCGCAAACGCCAGCCCGCTTCCCTTGAATTCGCTGTTCAACCCGGACGGTTGATGCCGCGCCTCAAGTGATGGAGTCGATGTATTCAAGATGCTTTCCGATCATTGCATTGCCATCCCGGTGCGCAACCTGTCCACAGTGGCTTGAATGCGGTTCAGGTTCATGTTCAAAAGTGTCCACAAATGCCTGCGATATGCATATACTGCCGCATGATACCAAAATGTTACCGCTTGCTTGCCCTTGGCGCTGCCGTGGCTTTGCTGGCCGCTTGCGCTGCCACGGAGCCGGTTAAAAACGGCAAGTCTGTCAAACCGATTCCGCAGCAGGGCGACCGCAGCTCACTCGGGCAGTTTGCCAAGTCGGATTTTGACCACCTGGCCGATGTGGAGATGCGCGAAAACACGCAGAGCTTGCGCGTGCTGATGGTCAAGCTTTACAAGCGCAATCCGCGCGAACTGCGGAAAAGCACCGCAGACAGCGCCGAAGAGATGGTGAAATCGGTGTTTGAGAATAAGCGCGACTGGCGGTTCAATGAGATCAACAAGGCGCAGGGCACAGACGCCATCCAGCAGGCGTTGCGTCCCGATTATTTTGGCGACCGCGTGCTGTCGTTGATCGTCGGCCTGCAAACCATGTTGATCAAGGCGCATGGCGGAAAAACCGAATTTTATTTGACCGATAGTATCGAGCCGCAAAATGTCTACAACGCCGCGCGGAACGTCGAGATCGCCGTGTGGAAGTTGTCCAATGCGCGCGACGACACGGGACAGCTCTACCTGTTGACCAACGAATTGAATGGCAATGAGCGTAATCTCAGCTTCGAGCGCGAGTTCGGGAAAATCATCGGCAGTCTGGATTTGTTTGCGATCACCCTGTCGGAGAAATTGCAGCGTTCCATTACGCGCGTGGTGCAGACTTTTGCTACGGCGTTATTCTTGCCGTTTTAATCCGCAGTGCGTTTACCCTAAAAACGGCAATTCATCCACGAAAAACACGAAAGGCGCGAAATAAAACAATGGGTTGCCATCATGCGGTGAACTACCCAATGGGTGTGGTTGAAAATTATATAGGTTCATGAATTTTTCGTGTTTTTCGTGACTTTCGTGGACAACTGCTTTTTCTAGGTTTACGCACCATTAATGTTGGTGCGTAAAACGCACCCTACGTTATTCCGATTCGCTTTGCTTGTTGCGCTGTTCCAGCAGGCGCTCGATACGATCCAGCCGCGCCGATATTTCCTTGAGCTGGTGTTCGGCTTCTTTCTCCTCCTGCTCCATTTTCTCGACGTCGCCGCCGATGAAGAACGCGGCCAGATTGGCCGTCAGCAACGAGATGAGTACCACGCCGAACAGGATCAGCAGCGAACCGAATAACCTTCCCGCCCCGCTGTGCGGCACCACATCGCCGTAGCCCACCGTGGCCATCGTCACCCATGCCCACCACATGCCGTCCCAGATGGTGCCGATAGAAGGATCGATGCGTGAAATGATGATGCCGGACAGCACCATCGTGACAAAAGCCACCGCCAGCGTGGCGCCGAGCTGGTGTCTGGAAAGCAGCTTGCGGACGGTTTTGGACAGGCGCGCCAGTAACACGATGACCAGCAACAGGCGGAAGCTGCGCAACAGCCCGATCAGCGGCGCAAACTGCCAGAAGAAGGGCATGCCGCCGGTGATGATGACCAGATTCATCCAGTTGCCGAACAGATAGGCGCGCCGGTTTTTAACCAGCGTACTCAGCAGCGTGGTTTCGGCGAGAAATGCCAGCCATACCAGCCAATCGGCAACCCGCGCCAGCAGCGGGTCGATGGCCTGCGTTTCCTCCAGATACCATTGCAGCAGTATCCACAGCGCCACCAGCAGCATCGGCCACTCCAACCGCCTCGCCCACAATCGCGCGGCGGGTAGCTCATGTGGCTCGACCCCTGCGATGCCGAACAGGTGAATGATTCTCATCTAGGGTGCGAGTTTTTCCATGCCGCCCATGTAGGGGCGCAGCACTTCCGGGATCACCACGCTGCCGTCGGCCTGCTGATAATTTTCCAACACCGCCACCAGCGTGCGTCCGACCGCCAACCCGGAGCCGTTCAGCGTATGCAGCAATTCCGGCTTGCCCTGCGCGTTGCGGAAACGCGCCTGCATCCGGCGTGCCTGGAAAGCCTCGAAGTTTGAGCAGGAGGAAATCTCACGGTAGGTATTTTGTGCGGGCAGCCATACCTCGATGTCGTAAGTCAGCGCGGCAGAAAACCCCATGTCGCCGCTGCACAGCTTCACCACGCGGTACGGTAGGCCGAGTTTCTGCAAAATAACTTCGGCATGACCGAGCAGTTCTTCCAGCCCTTCATAGGATTTTTCCGGACGCACGATCTGCACCAGTTCCACCTTGTCGAACTGGTGCTGGCGGATCATGCCGCGCGTGTCGCGCCCGTAGGAACCGGCCTCGGAACGGAAGCACGGCGTATGCGCGACGAATTTCAGCGGCAGTTTCTCCAGCGGCACGATTTCGTCGCGCACCATGTTGGTCACCGGGACTTCGGCGGTGGGAATCAGGTAAAAATTCGCCTCACCTTCTTCACCCATCACGCGCGGCACCCTGAACAAATCTTCCTCGAATTTCGGCAACTGCCCGGTGCCGCGCATCGAATCGGCATTCACCAAGTAGGGTACATAAACTTCCGTGTAGTTGTGCTGGTCGGTATGCGTATCGAGCATGAATTGCGCCAATGCGCGATGCAGGCGCGCCAGACCGCCTTTCAGCAGCGAGAAGCGTGCGCCAGAAATCTTTGCGGCAGTATCGAAATCCAGCCCCAGTTGTTCGCCGATGCTGACGTGATCCTTCACCTCGAAAGCGAATTGCGGCGGTGTACCGACCTTGCGCACTTCCACATTATCCGTCTCGTATTTTCCTGCCGGAACACTTTCGTGCGGCATATTGGGAATGACGGAGAGAAATGCATTCAGCTCTTGCCGCGCTTGATCCAATTTCGTTTCCAGCTGCTTGAGTTCATCGCCTAAATTTGCCACCTCGGCCATGAGGGCGGAAACGTCTTCGCCCTTAACCTTGTTATAACCAATTTGCCTTGAAGCTGCATTACTCTTGGCCTGCAATTCTTGAGTGCGCGTCTGGATGGTCTTACGTTCACCTTCCAGGTGCGCAAATTTCGCGGTGTCCAGCACGAAGCCGCGCGTCGCCAGCCGTGCCGCAACGCCTTCTAAATCATTCCGCAACAACTGTATATCCAGCATATCTTCTCCGCTCCAACGTAGGGTGGGCTACGCCCACCATGTCGGGCGTAGCCCGACCTACCATTATTATTTCTTCTTCGCCGCGTCCAATTTGCCCGCTTGAGCATCCAGTTCACGAAGCCGCGCCAGCTTCTCGGCGATCTTCGCTTCCAGCCCGCGCTCGGTCGGCTGATAGAAACTTACGTCCGGCATGCCATCGGGGAAGTAATTTTCACCCGCAGCATAACCTCCCGCCTCGTCGTGCGCATAGCGGTAGTCCTTGCCGTAATCGAGTTGCTTCATCAATTTGGTCGGCGCATTGCGTAGGTGCAGCGGCACATCGCGCGAGCCATCCTGGGCTACCCAGGCGCGGGCGGCATTATACGCGACGTAGCCGGCATTCGACTTCGGCGCGCAGGCCAGATACAGCACCGCCTGCGCCAAGGCCAGCTCGCCTTCCGGTGAGCCGAGCCGCTCATAGGTCAGCGCGGCATCCTGCGTCAACTGGATCGCGCGCGGGTCGGCCAGGCCGATGTCTTCCCACGCCATGCGCACGATGCGCCGCGCCAGGTAGCGCGGGTCGGCGCCGCCATCCAGCATGCGCACCAGCCAGTACAGCGCGGCATCGGGATGCGAGCCGCGTACCGATTTGTGCAACGCGGAAATCTGGTCATAGAACGCCTCACCGCCCTTGTCGAAACGGCGCAAATTCTGTGCCAGTGTGTCGTCGAGAAATTTGGCGTCGATGTTGCTCACCCCGGCGGTTTGCGCGGCGGTTTGTAATTGCTCCAGCACGTTCAGCAGGCGGCGCGCATCGCCGTCGGCGTAACCGATGAGGCGCTCTTTTGATGCGTCGTCGAATTGCAAATCCGCCAAGGCAGCCTGCCGCGCACGGTCGAACAAAGTGCCTAATTCTTCCGCCGACAGCGCATGCAGCACATACACCTGCGCACGCGACAGCAGCGCGTTGTTTACCTCAAATGAAGGGTTCTCGGTGGTCGCGCCGATGAACGTCACCAGCCCCTGTTCGACGAACGGCAGGAACGCATCCTGCTGCGATTTGTTGAAGCGGTGCACTTCGTCGACGAACAGGATGGTGTGGCGACCGTGCTGTTGCAGCATCTGCTGCGCCTGCGCGATGGCCTCGCGGATGTCCTTCACGCCGGACAGCACCGCCGATAGCGGCATGAACTCGGCGTCGAAAGCCTGCGCCATCAGCCGCGCCAACGTGGTCTTGCCCACCCCCGGCGGCCCCCACAGGATCATCGAGTGCAGCTTGCCGGATTGGAACGCCAGGCGCAGCGGCCTGCCCGCACCCAATAAATGAGATTGCCCGATGACCTCGTCGATATGTTTCGGGCGCAGGCGTTCCGCTAAAGGTGCGGCGGGTGTGTTAGATGAAAATAGGTCGGCCATGATGCGGCGAGTTTATCTCATGGGAGCGCCGATGTCCCCGTCGGCATCTATCATCATTTGCCGACGGGGACGTCGGCGCTCCCATTATTGGCGTTTCTGCAATCCATCATTCACCCAGCACATCCGCGCCTTTGGGCGGCGTGAACTTGAATTGTTGCACGGAAAATTTCGGGTTGCGTTGCATTGCGGAAAAACGCAGCACGGTCTTGTGCCCGAACGCATCATTCAACTCCATGATGACCAGTTCGGCTTGCGCATTGAACGCCATGAGAATTTTCTCGAAGCTGCTGTCCTGCGTTTTAGGAAACGCTTGCAGCCAGTCGAGGCCGTCCTGGCTACCGCTTTCCTTGAGCGTGAAGCCGCGCTCGATCTCGTTGCTGCCGGAAAGCAGCGCGGCGGGGCTGCTGCCCAGCGCCGCATCCAGTTTCTTGACCGTCACCTGGTTCAAATCCACGTCATACAGCCAGAATTTCGCGCCGTCCCCGACGATGATTTGTTCATAGGGTTTCTGGTAAGTCCAGCGGAACTTGCCGGGGCGCTGGAACTGCATGATGCCGGAGGCGCTCTGAATGCGCTTACCATTCTGATCCAGCACCACCTGCGTGAAATTCGCCTGCGCGGAATGCGTCGCCGCGATGAATTCCTTCAGCTTGTCGATGCCCCCGGCATGGGCTGAAAGCGGCACAATGAAAAAAATAAAGAGAATGAGTCCCGATATTTTGAATCTAACACACGACATTATTACTCTCCACCGTTAATCGTATTGAAGTCAGCTTAACACCTTAATTAGGCACTTGCTCACTGACTTGAATCCATATGTTTACAGCTTATCCAATAGCTTGATGAAATTGCGCTTGGCCTTATATTTGGCACGCAACAACGCAACGTACTGCCCGAATTCTGTCGGCGTCCCCAAGCGCACCACCAGTGGCCTGAGTCTTTTCAGCAGCTTGATCGCTTCTTCATAAGACGTATTGTTGGTTTGTCCCACCGCCGTTTCGATAAGTCGCCGATAGATCGGCACGGCATCGCCTGGATGATCCTCCTCGCGCGCGGCGGCGAGCTTTAGCCATAGCTGATCGAAAATGGGGCCTCTCGATGCCGCATCCCACGCGGCTTCTGTGTTTTTTTCCCAGAGATGGATTTCCACCAGAACAGCAGCGCTTGAATGGTAGTGCCGCTTACCGGCTTCGCTGGCAATAAGCCGATCCAGATGACCCAGCGCTTGTTCGCGAAATGCGAGCCAGACACCTGCTTTCTTGGCGAATTGATGTAATTTCTGGTAGCTCCCCAAGCTGGGACGTTCGGCGAATTGCACCCAGATCAACTGCATCGCCTCATCGTTGCGCTTGCGGCGCAGATATTCTTCGGCGAGAAAATCCCGCAGGCGGTCGTCCGGTTTATTCGAGAACGCTTTAACGCCGCGTTCCGCCCATTCCAGCGCTTGGTCGCCCCGGCGGTGGCTTCGGTAAATTTCGGCGATGTCCAGATATCTCAGCGGACTCGACAAATCGCGGGATTTCACCGCCACCAAGGCTTCGATATCGCCGGATAGCTCGGCGAAGCACTCCATGATCCGCGTGATGCGCCAACGGCGACCGTCGTAATCGCCGCGCCCGGTTTCCTGCGTGAGAGGCTCGACCTTGTGCCACTCCTCCTCGGCTAACTTTTTATATCGGGTGGCACCTTCCTTACCCAACACCTTGGCGTAGCGGCGCAAGCTGTCATAAAAAGCATCAAATCCATCGGCCATTTCGTATTTGAATAACCGTTCCGCCAGCGCCACCGGGTCAGGGCGAGCGGCCATGCATGCCTGGTAGTGCAGCTCACCCAGACGTTCCAGTATATCGGTCATCTCACCGCCATTCGAGTCGTCCACATATTCACAAGCCGCTTCGACGCGGGCGACGGCATACTCGGCCAAGTCGATCAAAGCTGTGGCCTGCCCCTGCTGCAACAATTCGGAAAGGGAATCGGCGATGCTTTCCAGTCCTGCCGCATAGGTCGGCATCTCATGCCAATCCACATATCCGCCGGTCTTAACGGCACGGTCTATGGCCGCGCGAAAAGCCTTGATGGTCGAGGCCGGGCCAGCCGTGCGCCGCGCTTTCAGCAGCAGATTTTCATACAGCACATCATCGCGCTTCGCGGCTTCGAGCAGCCACTCCGTAAGTGTTTCGGCATCCTGCAAGCCGACAAAATCGGTGATTTCTTTCCAAGGATTAGCTTTTTTCTGTTTGCCGGATTTCGTTCCGCTTCCGGATTTGCTTTCAGCAAGCCATGCCAGCCCGACGGCGACGCAATGCTTGCAAAAGTTGCCCTCCTCGCCGTGCGGGCAGGAACACTCATATTCAATTTCGCCATCTTCTTCCCACAGCTTCACGGCGTAAGAATAAGAGCCCGCGACCTTGGCCGAAACCGTATCGTCGGCCATCTTTAACCGGCTGACGGCATCGCTGTTGAAGTAAGCCTCACCACGGGCAAAAACAGCGGGACCGGCGAGTTTTTTCAATTTGGCGGGGGATAAATGGTCGGCGAGCATGATGGGCGTTCTATTTCTTCAAAGATGGGTGTTGGTAAATTTAGATGGCGATGTGCGTACAAATAGTTTAGCTGTTATTGCAGGGAGTAGTTTTTACGCGAAATAGAACGCGTGCATTCAAGCAATCCAGTTATTGAGAGAGCCAGAGCTCGTTGCGCTTAGTTCAACTCGCGCTTCAGGCCTGATATCAACTTACTTAGGCTGGGCGAAAACGGAGTGTCAAAGTTCAGGTGGGGTGCAATTTGTTCCGCCCAATGGTTTTTTTTCGGAGCTCCATTTGATGGTTTATGACCAAGGCATTCGGCAAGTTTCTCCCAAGCGCCAACCCGTGCATCGGGCAAAATGTTTTTAATCAGGGCAAGTTTTGCTTTGGGGAATGCTTCTTTTATTGCATTGGAGTCTGCCAAAAACCAAGACTCTGTTTCTTCAATGGCCAGCCGAAACAAGACGCGCGGAGGTTTGGTAGGAAGGCTAAGCAATAACGCCTTAAGTCCAGCAAGCAACTGTACACAATCATCATTGTCTACATCAACCAGAACGAGCACCAAGCATTGCTCATCCATGTATTTGCCGAATCCGCGAAGTTTCGCGGGCAACTGATCAAATAGCCCACGATGTTTAGGGTCGGGCTGCGCCAGTGGATTGGCTGGCATATTGCCCCGTCCACGGTGTGGATGTATTCTGAAATCGATATGTTCGCTCAAACCGAAATGTCGAACCAGAACTTCGCGAACTACAGGTACATCCGATGCGCCTTCTGTTAATACCTCAATGAACATCAAGGATTTCCTCGACCAAAATGATCGCTGAACCACAGGCTTCCCATGGGTAGTCCTTCGTCGTAAAGCGCTTGAACACCCTTGATGTCGGCAGCACGTTCCAGCGTGCTAAAACCATCATTCCCCTTGTCCAAAATCCAGACCTCATCAGGGGTTAGGGCATCTACAAAATTTGGCGCATGGGTAGTAACTAAAAGCTGTGGGCCTCGCGATTTCTCTGCATATTCTTTGAATTCGCTGGCCAAAGTAGCCAGCAGTTGATGATGAAGCCCATTTTCTGGCTCTTCGATGCCAATTAACGGCGCAGGGTCGGGGTCTTCCATTAACAGCAAATAGGCCAACATTTTCAGTGTGCCATCAGACATGTCCTGTTGGTAAAACGGAGTAGCAAACCCTTCCATAAAAAATTCGAGTATCAGTCGTCGATCAACTGCGGGGGTCGGTTTAATACTGAGCACTCCTGGGATTTTTTTAGAGATACGGGACAATGCCTGCTGAAACCCGTCTGGATTTTTCCGTTGGATAAACTGCAAGTATCTCGATAAGTTTTCCCCGCTACGATCAAGGTGAGGATCTGCGCCTGCCTGGCTAGGTTTACGCGCCAGCTCTGGCACGAAGTAAGATAAATACCATCCAGTCAAAAAATCCCGGAATGCGGCAACACGTTCATGGTTTGCCAATGTTCCCAGCGTAGCGATGCCCAGCACTTGGCGATCCTTCATTTCCACGGAAACTCGTTCACTTCCCTCGGGTTCACCTTGCTCCCAGCCTCCCGTGCCCGTACCGGGTTCAAACCCCGTCGTGCCTGACCATGCATATCCCTGCCCGTTCGTCAGTTCCAGAAATGAATAAGGCTGTCCATAATTTTGGCTTTTTCTCCGTTGTCTAATACGCTCGTAAACAACTTCGGCACGACCTTGAGCATCGCAATTTATATGAAGCGAATAACTGAGAGGCCGGGCTGTTCCTGTTTCTTTATAACGTATCTCGAATTTTATTGGCTCCGTCGAACCTTTAGTCCTGATTTGTTCAAAACCACCTCGATGCGGTTTATCACAAGCGGCTTCTGCACCTTCGGCGAGGCAGTCGCCCAGGAAACCGAGCGCATCAAGCAAGCTGGACTTACCAGAACCATTTGCGCCTATTACCGTAACCAAACGAGGAAGTGCGGCTTGTTTTTGCTCATAGAGTGTCCGACCCAATGTTACATCACGTAACGCACGGAAATTTTGAATTTGTATGCCTTCAAGTATCGCCATTATTTTCCCTCAATCCTTGTCTCACTCCGCCCTGGCAGGCGCAATCACTTCGCGGTTGCCATTGCTCTGCATCGCCGAAACAATCCCTGCGGCTTCCATCTGTTCGACCAGCCGCGCGGCGCGGTTGTAGCCGATGCGCAGATGGCGTTGCACCAGCGAGATTGAGGCGCGGCGGTTTTTGACCACGATCTCAACCGCCTGGTCGTACAGGGGGTCGGCCTCTGCATCTAGGCTCGGCCCGCCTTCTCCGCCCTCGTCCGCTTCCTCCAGCGAATTCAGCACACCGTCGATGTATTGCGGCTCGCCTTGTGTCTTGAGGTATTCGGTGACGCGGTGCACTTCCTGGTCGGACACGAATGCGCCGTGCACGCGTTGCGGATAACCGCTACCGGGCGGCAGGTACAGCATGTCGCCCTGCCCGAGCAGTGCTTCCGCACCCATCTGGTCGAGGATGGTGCGCGAGTCGATCTTGCTCGACACCTGGAATGCCACGCGCGTCGGCACGTTGGCCTTGATGAGTCCGGTGATCACGTCCACCGACGGGCGTTGCGTGGCCAGCACCAGATGGATGCCCGAGGCGCGCGCTTTCTGCGCCAGTCGCGCGATCAGCTCCTCAATCTTCTTGCCCACCACCATCATCAGGTCGGCGAGTTCGTCGATGAACACGACGATCAGCGGCAGTTCCTCGAGCGCTTCCGGGTTCTCCGGCGTGAGCGTGAACGGGTTGGTGAGCGGTTGCCCGGCCTTGATCGCCTCGCGCAGCTTTTGGTTGTATCCTGCGATGTTGCGTACCCCCAGCGCAGACATCAGCCGGTAGCGCCGATCCATTTCCTGCACGCACCAGTTGAGTCCCGATGCAGCCTGACGCATGTCGGTGACCACCGGGCAGAGCAGGTGCGGAATGCCTTCATATACTGACAATTCCAGCATCTTCGGGTCGATCAACAGCATACGCACCTGCTGCGGAGTGGCCTTGTAGAGAATGCTCAGGATCATCGCGTTGATACCCACCGATTTGCCGGAACCGGTGGTGCCCGCCACCAGCGCATGCGGCATCTTGGCCAGATCGGCGACCACCGGCTTGCCGGAAATATCCTTGCCCATCGCCATGGTCAGCGCAGACCCCATGTCGGCATACACTTGCGAGCCGAGGATCTCCGACAGGTGCACCATCTGGCGTTTCGAATTGGGCAACTCCAGCGCCATATAAGTTTTGCCCGGAATGGTCTCGACCATCCGGATGCTCACCACCGACAGCGCGCGTGCCAGATCCTTGACCAGATTGATGATCTGGCTGCCTTTCACGCCGACCGCCGGTTCGATCTCGTAGCGCGTGATCACCGGCCCCGGGTAAGCGGCGACCACCTTCACTTCCACGCCGAAATCCTTCAGCTTGCGTTCGATCAGGCGCGAGGTGAATTCAAGCGTATCGGCCGATACCGATTCGACTTGCTGCGTTGAAGGGTCGAGCAAATGCAGCGGCGGCAGCGGCGAATCCGGCATTTCGGCGAACAGCGGAACCTGTTTTTCTTCGCTTATGCGCGCCGACTTGACCACTTCCGCCAGCGGCATTTCGATATGGATGGGTTCATGCTCTTCGACACGCTTTTTTTCTTCCTCGATAACGGCGACACGCTCAGTCATTGCCTGCGCGCCGATGCGCCGATCCTGACGCGTCTGCCAGGCCAGACACGCCCGCTGCCAGGTGTTATCCAGCAACGCCCCCAGCCAGTCTGCGAAACGTAACCATGATAACCCGCTGAATATACTGAAGCTGGCGGCAAGCAGCGCCAGCAGCAGCAGCGTCGCGCCGGTAAAGCCGAGCAGATGCGTCAGCGCATCGCCGATCATCACGCCGAACATCCCGCCGGGAGCCAGCGGCAAAGCGGCTTTTAGCGTATACATTCGAACCGCTTCGAGCGCGCTGCTGGCAAGCAACAGCACCGCAAACCCCGCAACTGAAACCCACAACGCACGCCTGTCGAAAATGCTGTCGGAACGCAACTCGTGATAGCCCGCCCATACGCGTTGCAGCATGAACAGCACCCACCACCACGCGGAAAGGCCAAACAAATAAAACAGCAAGTCTGAGAGATACGCGCCCAACGTCCCGCCGGGGTTGCTGGTCAGCGCGCCGCTGACGCTATGCGACCAAGCCGGGTCGGCGCGATTGTAGCCATACAACACCAGCGCGATATACAGTGCACAGGCGACCAGCAACAGCCAGCGCGATTCGCGCAGTAGCGTGAACAGCTTGTTATTAGTAGGCAAATCGCCGCTTGCTTCAGCCATGGGCCGCGCCGCCGATCAGCCCGAGCTTCTCTGCCATGCGCACGGCCTCGATACGGTTATTTACGCGCAAAATCTGGTACAGCGTGGCGATGTGAACTTTCACGGTTCCTTCGGCCAGGCTCATTTCTTCGGCAATTTCCTTGTTGGATAAACCGCGCGCCAGATGCGTCAACGCCTGTGTCTGGCGGGCAGTCAAGCTGCATTCTTCGGTGCGAAAATTGCTCTTTTCGGCAGATTCCGTCACACCGCCTTGTCTCTGTAATAACTGTGGCGGGATGTATATTCCGCCTGATAGCACTAGATTCAAAGCATCCAGCATCATTGGTACGGCAGAATTCTTGCCTACAAAACCCATTGCGCCATGATTCATGGCACTTTCCATTACTGCGTAATTTTCCTCGCCGGATACCACCACAATTGGAATATGAGGGTGATTACGGTGAAAATGCTTGATGGATAAGGGGCCTTCGCTGCCGGGCATATTCAGATCCAGCAATGCCAAGTCCAGCTCGGGATGCTCCATGGCGATTTTCATTCCGTCGGAAAAGTTGCCTGCCTCAAATACCTCCGATATTGTGTCGTCCAACTGTTGCAGCACATAGCGCATCCCTTCGCGGAACAGCGCGTGATCGTCAACCAGCAAGATTTTCATTACATATCCTTATTACGTTCAGAAGACAGATTGTTGCGCAGCAGCGCAACGCTATATTTTTGCCATCTTTTTAATTTTCATCTTTGTAATCATACCTCAACCAGGTTGAGGATTGGGCGAGGCGCAATTTGCACAATATCACGCGCCTAATATCACCCGCTATATTTTCATCTACCCCCATGTTTTATGCCTATCTTCCGGCAAGCAATAGCCGAATATCGTCAGCCAGCCATTCGGCGCGCTGCGCGAAAGGCGCATGCAGCCGTATTTTTCCGTTGGGGTCGATCAGAATCGTGCCGGTACTGTGATCCATGTTGTAGCCGGATGAGGTCGGACGCTTCTGATACATCATATAAAATGCCTTGGCGGCCTGCTCCGTGGCTTGCGCATCGCCATGCAGGCCGAGGAATGACGGATAAAAAGAGGTAACCAGCTTCGCCAGCAGCTCCGGTTTGTCGCGTTCCGGGTCGATCGTAATGAACAATACCTGCACCCTGCCCGCATCCGCGCCAAGCATGCCCATTACCTGCGCCAGATCGGCCAGCGTGGTAGGGCATACGTCCGGGCAATGGGTATAACCGAAAAACAGCGCTACCACCTTGCCGCGAAAATCTGCCAGCGTGCGCGGCTTGCCGTTGTGGTCGATCAAATGGAAATCCGCCTGGGTGAGCATAGCGCCGACATCGCTGGCGTGAAACTGCGGGAGCGGCTTGGGTTTTTCGCAACCGGCCAATAGTGCAACCAACAGCAAGATAAATAAACTACGCATTTCGGACACCTGATAAAGTTAAAGCAAAATTGTTTGCTGGACCATTCGCCTGGCATTGTATGGCGTATCCCATAAATTTTACGCCGCCACATGGCAACTTTCTGCCCAGCCATGCAGGTAGAAGGTATAGCCTGTTTTGATCAGGCCGTATACGCCGAGCCCGGCTACCAGCAAACCGGCAGTCAGGCGCACGCGCGGCGATTGGGTCCAGCGCCTGATATTTTCCCAGAACAATCCGATGGCCAACAGATTCGGCAAGGTGCCCAGGCCGAATGCCAGCATGATCAGCGCGCCGCTTTGCGGGTCGCCGCTGGCCAGTGCGGCGACCAGCACGCTATATACGAGGCCGCACGGCAACCATCCCCACAATGCCCCGAACAGCAGGGCGCGTGAAGCTGTGGTGATCGGCAACAAGCCGCGCGCCAGCGGCTGGATGTGTTGCCACAGCATGCTCCCAACCTGCTCGATGTGCCGCACCATGCCCCAGATACCGGCGAGGTACAGCCCCAGCGCGATCAGCATCAGGCTGGACAAGGCAAACAGCAGATGCTGCACCGGTACTGTATCGCGCAGCAGCAAACCGGCTTGTCCGACCGCACCGGCAAGTGCGCCCGCAGTCATATAGCTGGTTAAACGTCCGGTGTTGTATGCCAGATGGAGCGACCAGCGCGTGCCGGCAGAGGAGGGCTTCGGAAGCTGCGCGGTAAAAATGCCGACGATGCTCCCGCACATGCCAATGCAATGTACGCCGCCGAGCAATCCGGCAAAAAACACCGCAACGATGCTGAAATCAGTCATGCAATTCTGTCTGTTCCAGCAATGCCAGATTCAGCAGCGAAGCAACCTCGCGGGCATCCGGTTGTGCCTGATGGGGTATGACGCCCAGCAACGGCGCATGGATACGCTGCTGCAATGCGGCGATATTTCCATCCAGCATGGGCATGTCCGCCTTCGACACGTTACTGGTGGAACTACTAGCCATTCGACTAGGCGAGCCAACAACGCTCACCAAGTCGCTGGTTATGGCGTAGCCAGCCGTTTGCGGGAGAAGGCGGTCAGACGGCACTCCCGCCCCGGATGCTTCGCAACGCCGTGTCGTACCGTCCGCATCCGGCGCATTCGCCACCCAGCCCGCCAACGTTAATCCACGCGTGGCGATAGCCTCTACCGTGAGCAGCGCGTGATTCAAACAGCCCAGACGCATTCCCACGACGAGGACAACCGGCAATCCCAGTTGCGCCGCCAGATCGGCGCTATCCTGGCAGGCATTAAGCGGCACGCGGAAACCGCCCGCACCTTCCACAATCACGATATCGGCTTGCGCGTTCAATTCCTCGAATGATTCAAGGATGCGCCCGAAGCTGATGTTGATGCCGACGAACTGCGCGGCCAGATGCGGCGCAACGGCTTGCGCAAAACAATACGGGTTGATCTGTCCCTTGCTGGCCAGCACATTGCTGGCGGCGCGCAATTGCATGACGTCTTCATTCTGGTCGTCATCGCCGCATCCTGCGGCAACCGGCTTCATCCCGACTACGCTCTTGCCTTGTGCGGCAAACCCATACAGCAGCGCGCAACTGACCAGCGTTTTGCCCACTCCCGTGTCGGTGCCTGTGATGAAATAGCTCATTTCAATTTAAACGGTGTCTTGATGATTGCCGCGCCATCTCCGGTAACGCGCGGCTGCGGTTTCCATGCATGCCCGTAAATCACCTCATAGGTCGCGGGTAGCTTGCCGTCGCGGCGCGACCGTTCGTAATTTTCCACCAGGCTCGACCATGCATTTTTCCCCATCAACCCCTGCCCGCGCCCGGCGGTGGCATTGTGCGCGCCGATGCGTTTCAGGTCGTATAACACGCCGCGCACATCGTCGTAAGTCAGCGTGATGTACTCCATATCCATTACCGGCTCGGCAAATCCCGCATGCACCAGCATGTCGCCGATATCGTGCATATCGGCAAAGCGGTTCAGGTGGTTGTGGCGATCCACGCCGCTGAAAGCCTGGCGCAGCTCCTTCAGGGTGTCCGGCCCGAAAGTGCTGAACATCAGCAACCCATCCGTTTTTAACACACGATGCAATTCCGTAAACGTCGCAGGCAGATCGTTGCACCATTGCATGGCAAGGCTCGACCACGCCATCTCGACACTGTTTGCAGCCAGCGGCAAGGTTTCGATATCGCCGCATACCTGCATTTGCTGTGCGCCGCCGAACAGTTTTCGCCACCAGCCGGAATGGCTGCGCGCGGTTTGCAACATGCCGATGGCGATATCCAGCGAGATGATCCGGGTGGCCGGATATTTCTCCGCCAACTGGCGCGTTCCCCAGCCGGTTCCGCTGCCTGCATCGAGAATGTGCGCGGGCTGCAATTTGATGTAGTCGAGCCGTTCCAGCATGCGCATGCATACCTCGCGCTGCAATACCGCCGCAGCATCGTAGTCTGGCGCCGCACGGTTAAAGGCGCGACGCAACCGGCGTTTATCAATTAAAAAATCATTCATGCAAGAAACTCAACAGGTGTTTCATAAATTCATCCGGGTGCGACAGGAACGGCGCATGTGCCGCCCCCTTGATCGTCGCCAATCGTGCATTTGGCAATTGCTCTGCCAGGTAGTGCGATGCCTGCGGAGGTGTGAGCGTATCACGTTCGCCTGCGATCACCAGCGTGGGTTGCATGATGCCGGGTAATTCGTTGCGCAAATCGCAGTTGCGCAGGATTTCCAATCCGGATTGCAATGAATCCAGGTTTGGCTCACCCCGGCTCGATAATGCACTGCGCAATATCGTCAGCAATTCACGCTCCTTCTCGCTGCCGCGTACTTGCAGTGCGATGAAGCGCCGCAGCGTCAGCGCATAATCCTGTTGCAGCGCGGCAGCAAATTCTGCCAGCGTCTCTGCCGCCATCGCGCATTCCCATCCAGTGCGGCGCACGAAGCATGGCGTGCTCGCCACCAGCGCCAGACGGCTTACTTGTTGCGGATAATGCATCGCCCAGCGCAACGCGATCTGCCCACCCAGCGACCAGCCGCACACGGTGAGGGGTTGGTCGAATTGCGCCGACAGTCGGTCGACGATGGAATCCAACATGTTAGGAGGTGGAAAGTGGGGGGTGGGGGGTAGGTGACTTGTCCCTTGTTTTTCACTCCCTACTCCCCACTCCCTACTCCCTAGGCTGTGCCCATGCCCCGGCAAATCCACAGCAAGCACGCGGAAATGCTCCGCCAATCGTTTTGCGATTTCGCCCCACATACCGCCGTGCATCCCCCAGCCGTGGATCAGCAGCAGCGGTGTGCCGCTGCCCAAACTGTCAACGTGCATGGCAGTCACTTGCATTTTCAATAATAAAACCTGCCATGCACGCTTCCCCCTCCCCATCCCTCCCCCGCCTGCGGGCAACCCCCACCAAATCCCTCCCCCCGAGGGGGAGGGGTCGATTGCCCTTTCCCCCTCCGGGGGAAAGATGGATAGAGGGCAGGGAGCAAACGAATCGCTGCGCGAATTTTTTGTTACTGTGCAAGCTCATGCAATGCTTCGACCAGTCGTGCCACATCATCGGCGCTGTGTGCGGCGGACAGGGTGATGCGCAGGCGCGCCGTTCCCTGCGGTATGGTGGGGGGGCGGATCGCCGCGACCCAGATGCCGCGTTTGCGTAGCGCCTCGCTCAACGCCAGCGCCGCTTGGTTGTCGCCGATCAGCAACGGCTGGATCGCCGTGTCGGACGGCATTAATTTCCACGGCAAACCGGCCAGCCCGTTGCGCAACTGCGCGATCAGCTTGCGCAGATGTTCGCGCAATGCGTCGCCCTGCCCGATAAGCTTCAAACTTTCCAGTACTGCACTGGCCAACGCGGGCGGTGTGGCCGTGGTGTAGACATAGCTGCGCGCATGGTTGATGAGCGTGTCGGTCACCACCTGTTCCGCCGCGACGAATGCGCCGAATACCCCGGTCGCCTTGCCCAGCGTCGCCATATAAATGATGCGCTCCGATGCGATGCCGAAATGCGCCAGCGATCCGCGCCCCTGTTCGCCGAGCACACCGAAGCCATGTGCATCGTCGATCAGTAGCCATGCATCGTGCCGTTCGCATAATGCCAGCAACTCCGGCAATGGCGCGAGGTTTCCGTCCATGCTGAATACTGCGTCGGTGATGACGAGCTTGCGGCGACGAGCATGACACGGTGGGCGATAGCCTCCGGTGCGGGATTGCTCGTCAAGCTGCCCCTCCCGCGCCAAAGGGTTACACCCCTCCGTGTCGGGGCTGCTGCTTTCGGCCTGTTCCAGTAATTGTGCCAGTTGCGCCATGTCGTTATGGCGATAGCGTTTCACCGTGGCGCGCGACAGCAGCATCGCATCGTTCAATGAGGCGTGGTTGAGTTTGTCGGCAAATACCGTATCGCCCTTGCCGACCAGCGCCTGTACCGTGCCGAGGTTGGCCATGTAGCCGGTAGAAAACAGCAGCGCGGCAGGCTTGTCGGCAAATACCGCCAGTGCTTGTTCGAGCTGATGATGCGCGACACCGTGCCCACTCACCAGATGTGCCGCGCCAGCGCCCACGCCATATTGCGCCGCGCCCTGTTGCAGCGCGGCAATGAGCTGCGGATGGTTGGACAAGCCGAGGTAATCGTTGCTGCAAAATGCCAGATAGGGCTTTTCTCCGACAACGATATACGGAGATTGCGGGCTTTGCAGCATTTGCCGCTGACGCAGCAACCCAAGCGCGGTGCGCTCGTTGAGATCGCGCTGTAATTCTGCATATGGCATTTAGTTAAACCTGCCTGTCATTTTGGGCAGCACTTATTCTGATTTCCATTTTATAGATAAAGAAGGGGGTGATCGCTTCAGGGATGTCTAGTGTGCCATTATAATGACAGCCATTGTCACAACCTACCAAAATTGCCATGCCCAATTTCAGACAGGATTTCATCCGCTTCGCCGTGCAGCAAAATGTGCTGCGTTTTGGCGAATTCCAGACCAAGGCGGGGCGCTTGTCGCCGTATTTCTTCAATGCCGGATTATTCAACGATGGTGCGTCGCTGAGAAACCTGTCGCGGTTTTATGCGCAGGCAATACTTGCTTCAGGCTTGCCTTTCGATATGCTGTTTGGCCCAGCCTACAAAGGTATCACGCTGGCTGCCGGTACGGCTATCGCCCTGGATGAACAGGGGCGCAATGTGCCATTCTGCTACAACCGCAAGGAGGCGAAAGACCACGGCGAAGGCGGAATGGTAGTAGGCGCGCCGCTACGAGGCCGGGTACTGATCATCGATGACGTGATTTCCGCCGGAACCTCGGTGCGTGAATCCATCGAACTGATTCGCGCGGCGGGAGCGGAACCGTGCGGCGTGGCCATCGCGCTGGATCGCATGGAACGCGGGCAAGGAGAGCTATCAGCAGTGCAGGAAGTGCAGCGCAACTTTGGCATTCCGGTGGTGTCCATTGTCACGCTGGACGATTTGCTCGGCTATTTGCAGGATGAGGCGATGTTGGTGCAGAATCTGGTCGCCGTTCAATCTTATCGTAATCGTTATGGAGTAAAAAATGACTAAACTTAAATTGCTTGTTGTGCTTGCCATCGGCATCACTTTCAGCTTGCCCGTAGCGGCGAAGATGTACAAATGGGTGGATGACAAGGGTACGACCCACTATGGCGAAACCATTCCACCGGAATTTGCCAACAAAAACCGTACCGAGCTGGGCAAGGCCGGGCGCGTGGTGGAGAAAAAGGAGGTGCTGACCCCCGAAGAGCGCCGCGCCAATGAACAGGCAGAAGCCAAGAAACGCACTGACGAAGAAGCCGTGTTTGAATCGAAGCGCCGCGACAAGGCTTTAGTCAATACTTACAGCAACGAAAAGGAAATCGATCTGGCGCGCAGCCGCAATCTGCAGCAGATAGAAGCGCGTGTCAACAGCATCAACTCACAAGTAAAGACGGCTAATGACAATTTTCTGGCTTTTCAAAAAGAGTCCGGTGCACTGACCAAGGCTGGCAAGCCGATCCCACAGACATTAAAGGATGATTTGCAAGAGTCGCAGGCCAGGTTGAATAAACTGAAACAGGATTTGGAGAAAGCCAATACCGAAAAAACAGTCATAGAAGCGCGTTATGATTCCGACAAGGCACGCTATAAGGAGCTGACTGGTAAGTAGGTTGCACGGCGGGAGTTTTCATTGCTTCAGGGCATATGTAAAACTGAGCCAGATACTGCCTGCCGGATCAATACAGCTAATACCACTTTTCTAGCCATTCGATCAGCGCATCCTGTGCCGCTTGCCCGTATTTGGCATTCGGATGGTTGATGATAAACACCACAACCCATTGCTTGCCACTCTGCGCATGCACGTAACCGGCGATGGATTTCACCCCTTCCAGCGTGCCGGTTTTGAGGTGTGCATGACCGGCGATCTCGCTGTTCTTGAAGCGTTTTTTTACCGTGCCGTCCATGCCTAGGATCGGCAGCGATGCCTCCAGTTCGGCGGAGAACGGGCTGCGCGCAGCGCGCTGCAAAATGTCGGCGAGATGTTGCGCGCTGATGCGTTCCGTACGCGACAGGCCCGCGCCGTTTTCCAGCACCAACTCGGGGAATTGCAGTTGCTGCTTGTTCAGCCACTGCTGTACGGCTGCGCTACCGCCGGAGACGTTTCCGGGGTTGCCATCTGTTGCACCCAGTGTCAGAAATAGTTGTCGTGCCATGGTGTTGTTGCTGAATTTGTTGATGTCGCGGATCACTTCCGCCAACGGCGGTGAGTGGCGCACGGCAAACGGTGTGCGGTTGGACGGCGCGTTGCCCTCGCGTAACTTGCCTTGCAGCGTGCCGCCCAATTCTTTCCACAGCGCGCTGAATACCGCGAAGAAATAATCGTTGTGCGGTAGCAGCGAAACATAATCCTCCGCTTCGCCGCAATTCGCCGGGATGGTGCCTTCCAGTACGATGCTGCGCCCTTCCAGGCGCACCTTGTAGGCGTCGTCGCCGTGGCAGGGTAGGGTCGCGGAGGTGGTGATGCGATTGTCGAGCGTATAGCCAGCCAGGTCTGGTTCGAGTAGCGCGGGGGCCGCACTACCATTCGGTATTAGGCGCAAACGCAGCGCGTTGAAATTGAGCAATAACGCGTCCGCGCCAACGTTATAAGCGCGTACCGGGTCGTTGTCGAATGCCGCCGGATCGTGACTGACGGGCTCAAAGAAGCTGCGGTCCAGCACCACGTCGCCGCGAATCTCGCGCAACCCGCGCTGGCGTAATTCATGCAGCCACAGCCAAAATTGTTCGATGGTCAGCTTCGGGTCGCCATAACCCTTGAACACCAGATTGCCCTGCAGCACGCCGTTTTCCAGCTTGCCATCCAGATACGCCTCGGTCTTCCAGCGATACGCCGGGCCGAGTGTTTCCAGCCCGACCAGCGTGGTGAGCAGTTTTATCGTGGAAGCCGGATTGACCGCCAGCTTGGCGTTCTGACTGATGACAGGCTGGCGGGCATGGGTTTGCTGTACCACGATCCCGACGCTGTTGAGCGGAATATGCGCGCGCTTAAGTGCCTCGCTGACGGGGTCTGGCAGATTGGCTGCGGTGGCAGCATTGACGATGGCACCAAGCAACAGCAGGGTGGTAAAAATCTGTTTCATGGCATCAACGTGAACCTCGCGTAGCGATTCGTTTGCACCCTCGCCCGCTTGCGGGAGAGGGTTGGGGTGAGGGAAACGGGCATGGCGGGTTTTTTATCATGGGAGGTATTCTTGTCATGCCCGTTAACCCAATTGATCGACAATTTGCAGCGTGCGGTTGACCAGCAAATCTATTTCTTCTTCGCCGATGATATACGGCGGCATGAAGTAAATGGTATTGCCGATGGGGCGCAGCAGCAGTTCATTTTGCAGTGCAAGCGCGAAGCAGCGCTGTGCAAAATCGCGGTGCGGACTGCCCACTTCGAACGCCCAGATCATGCCGGTGTTGCGCCAATTGCGCACCGCGCGATGTTCGCGCAACGATCGTGCGATCCTATTCAGGTAGGCCGCCTTGTGGCGATTTGCGGCGAGCACATCGTCCTGCGCAAAAATGTCCAGCGTGGCCAGCGCGGCGCGGCAAGCCAGCGGATTTCCGGTGTAAGAATGCGAATGCAGAAAACCACGCGCCGTTTCGTCGGCATAGAACGCCTGGTATATATCATCGCGTGTCATCACCACGGACAGCGGCAAATAACCGCCGGTGATGCCTTTGGAAAGCAGCAGAAAGTCCGGCGTGATTCCATAGCCCCTCTCCCCCCGGGGGAGGGGTTGGGGAGGGGGTGCCTGCTCGCACGCGAACATCGTCCCCGTCCGCCCCATGCCGACGGCGATCTCGTCGGCAATCAAATGCACCCCGTATGTGTCGCACAGCTGGCGCGCGCGCTGCAAATATACCGGGTGATACATCGCCATGCCTGCCGCGCCCTGCACCAGCGGCTCGACAATGAAGGCGGCAAGCTGCGCGTGGTGTTGCTGCAAGTGTTGTTCGAGCGCGGCGGCACAGCGTAGCGCGTAAGCTTCGGCGCTTTCCCCGGCAACGGCGTTGCGCCAATCCGGGCTGGGCACGGTGGCCTGCTGCCGGATCAGTGCACCATACGCATCGCGGAACAACGCGACATCTGTTACCGACAATGCGCCCAATGTTTCGCCGTGGTAACTGTTTTTCAGGCTGATGAATTGTGTCTTGTCCGGCTTGCCGACGTTGCGCCAGTAGTGGGCGCTCATTTTTAGCGCGATTTCTACTGCCGCTGCGCCATCCGAGCCGTAGAAACAGTGCCCCAGCCCGACCGGAGCCAAGGTGCGCAATCGCTCGGAAAGTCGCACCACCGGCTCATGGGTAAAACCCGCCAGCATCACATGTTCCAGTGTCTCAAACTGGTCGCGCAACGCGGCGTTGATGCGCGGGTTGCAATGGCCGAACAGGTTCACCCACCAGGAGCTGACCGCATCGAGATAGCGTTTGCCGTCGTAGTCGTACAGCCATATGCCTGCCCCGCGCGCTATCGGCACCAGCGGAAAATTTTCGTAATGCTTCATCTGCGAACACGGATGCCAGACGGCGGACAGGCTGCGCGCGAGAAGGTCGGCGTTGGTTGCGGGAGAATTGGGCATGGTTTTGACGCGCGGCGCGATTTGACGAGGTTATTTGGCGGGGCATATTTCGCCAATGAGCGTCATCGCAGCATCAGGGCATGATTTCCACATACTCGTAGACCTCGCAATCGCGCAGGGTCTTGCGCACGTCCAACGGCGCTTTTGCGTACCAGGCTTGCGGGTCGTGACGGTCTATTTCCCTCCCGAGAAACCTGACCAGGTCGCAGATCGGCTCGACGACTTTATCGCGGTATTCCTTGTCGCCCTTCACGTAAGCGAGATAGAGATTCTTCATGCAATTGCCCCGGCACCAGGCATAGGCCTCGCACTTTTCGCAAGGCATGTTCGGGTGCGGCTGCAACGGGCTGGGTTTGAGCCAGTTCGCGATCACATCGCCTTGCAGCATCTCGGGCACGTACATCATGTCCGGGCACGGGTAAATTTTGCCGTCCGGCATCACGTTGAGGATATGCGTGGACACCCGGCACTGGGTCTTGCCGTGATAGAGCTCGGTCGCCCGCGTGGGCAGCACCTTGTTGCGCACGACCCCCATGATCGGGATGAGCGGATAGAGCGTCTCGCTGGAGAAGAACCTGTCCACCAGTTGCGTGATCACCGCTTTTTTCTTCTCCATCGCGGCGGGTGTGTAAGTGCCTTCCCCGGCGACAAACTGGAAATACACGTAATCAAAAGTGCTCGCCAATTCGTCCAGTTCCTCGAACGAGGTATCCTCGCTGCTCCAAGTCACCCGTGCCGTGAAAGTGCCCGCCATCCGGTCGCGCACCGCCTGGGTATTCTTTACCACCTGCCGGTATACGCCACGCCCCCTGAAGCCGTCGGTAATCGCCTCGCCGCCGTCTATGGAAAGCAGGATGTTGGAAAGATTTGCCAGAACGCTGTCCGGCAAACCGTCCAGCAACGTGCCGTTGGTTTGGAGCTGGAAACGGAACGTGGGATAACGCTCCATGATCTCTTTTATGAAATCGAGATTCAGGGTTGGTTCGCCGCCATAGAAAGTGACATACACCTCGTGCCGGGAAAGGTGTTTCTCGATGAAAGCGCCCAGCGTATCCAGATCGTAGGAAACTTTGTCTTGGGAGCCCACCACGTCACCGACACCGAGTGAACAATAAGTGCATTTCAGGTTGCACTTCAGCGTGGTGAGCAGTTGCAGTTCGACGCGGTCGCCTGCGATGGGCGATACCGAAACGGCATTATTGGCAGGAGCCATTTCCTTGGGCCGGGCGGGTAGAAATGTGATTGGAGCGGATGAGACTGAATTTTGCATAATTTAAATATTCTTTGGTCTGAGAAAAACGACAATTTCTTGTCGGCGTACTGGTGCGGTCTGGCAAGCAATGCTGGCCGCGCCCATCGCACACCTTAGCCAATTATGCACTTTATGAAACCTGCTGTGAATTATCTGCCGATTTGCGGGTTGATTCAATATCAGCGCCAATCGCAAGTTGAATGATTGATGTAGGTTGCCCAAGATACATTATGCCGCCGTCCGAGCGGCATTTTGGGTGCAATTTCTCGGTCGATAGGTCAGTGTGTAAATCATGCCGACTTCCTTGATCGGGCACCTATTGGGAGTATTGCAAAACCGGCTTTGCTTTCAGTATTGCGCTATCTGTGGCATTCTTCGCACCTCAAATATGCATATAACAATTAGGACTGTCGATCTTGCTTTGTAACTTAGGGCGACAGTTGGGGGATTGCAGTAATGAAGTGTGTGGATGATTTTCGCCTGCGATTTGGCGGGCGCGAGTTGGTACCAATCATGATCGGCGGGATGGGTGTGGATATTTCGACAGCCGAGTTGGCGTTGGAAGCTGCACGGCTGGGCGGAGTCGGGCATATCTCGGATGCGATGTTGCCGTCGGTTACCGACCGCCTTTACAAGACGCGCTTCGTCAAGGAAAAGCTCCAGCAATACAAGTATAACGTCGAAAACCCGGATAAATCCAAAGTTCAATTCGATCTTGGGCATCTCGCCGAGGCGACGCGCCTGCATGTCAGCAGAACCATGCAGGCAAAGCGCGGCGAGGGGATGATTTTCATCAACTGCATGGAAAAACTGACCATGAATGCGCCGCGCGAGACTTTGCGCGTTCGCCTGAGGGGCGCGCTGGACGAGGGTATAGATGGCATTACGCTGGCTGCCGGTTTGCACCTCGGTTCATTCGCGCTGATTGAAGACCATCCGCGTTTCCGCGATGCCAAACTGGGCATCATCGTTTCTTCGCTACGCGCCTTGCAGTTATTCCTGCGCAAAAATGCCAAATTGAACCGGCTACCCGATTTTATCGTGGTGGAAGGCCCGTTGGCAGGCGGGCACTTGGGTTTTGGAATGGATTGGACCCAGTATGATTTGCGTACTATCGTCGCCGAAATTCAGCGGTATCTTCAGGCCGAAAAACTGGATATTCCGCTGATCCCGGCAGGCGGGATTTTTACCGGCAGCGATGCGGTGAGCTATCTGGAAACCGGCTCTGCGGCAGTGCAAGTGGCAACGCGTTTTACCGTTGCCGATGAATGCGGGATTCCCAAGAAGGTGCAGCAGGAATATTTCAAGGCCAGCGAAGATGATATCGAGGTGAATATGCTGTCGCCGACCGGCTATCCGATGCGCATGCTGAAGAACTGCCCGGCGATCGGCTCCGGCATACGGCCCAACTGCGAGGCATTCGGTTATATCCTCGATGCCAACGGCAATTGCTCGTACATCGACGCGTATAACCGTGAATTGGCGGCACATCCCGGAGCCAGAAAGATTTCCGTCCAGGATAAGATATGTTTGTGCACACACATGCGTAACTACGATTGCTGGACTTGCGGACATTACACCTATCGCCTCAAGGATACCACCCACCGCAACGCGGACGGCAGCTACCAGATATTGACTGCCGAGCAAATCTTCCACGATTATCAGTTCAGCACCGACAACAAGATCGCGCTGCCCGCGAAAGCGTAGAAGTTTTCTGGGGAAGCGCAGATTAAATCACCCGTTCGCCCTGAGTTTGTCGAAGGGTTAGCGGTACCAATTGATCGTTTCCCTAGCCCTTTCCGGGCGAACGCCCACATCGCCCTTGACACCCACCCCGCGACTCAAATAAAGTTCGCCCCACTTGCACATCCGCCGCAACGCACACCGCACCGCACGCACGGTACGGGGCAACCGGCGGATTCCCCAGAACAGGAGCTGGCGCAAGCGCATCCCGGACGGGATGGAGCAACGCGTGAAAATTATCGCCAGCCGCACACTTGTTCAAAGGGGATTCAGCATGACGTCAAACCCTCCATCTGTTTCTTTGCGCCGATTTGGCAGGCTTGCGCCTGAGTTTTTGTTGCGGTCTGGCGTGTTTGTCAGTTTCAATAGGCTATTTGAAGGTGCGTGTAAATACGCTACCTACTGATATGAATAAAGATTTATTTTCGAGAAACAGAATATCCACCTGCCCCGATAAAAGGTTAGGTCGTTTATTGGGCTGTACTTTACGTTGAACTAAACCGCTACGCGGTGGTACTCCGGCCACCGAACCCTGCTTTAAACTCCCGATTCATCTTGCTGCAA
>MGWP01000039.1:0-31410 GCA_001801055.1 Gallionellales bacterium GWA2_55_18
GAAGCACGCGCGCAAGACCATCGCCGCAAGCGTTCAGTTGCTGCAACAATTTCCGTTCACTTGCCGCAAGGCCATTCCAGAAAATACTTTTCTGCGCGAACTGGTGATTTCGTTTGGCGGCGCTGGCTATGTCGCACTATTCGAAATTGAAGACGACCAAACCGTGACCATCGTTGCAGTGCGTCATCAACGCGAAGACGATTATCATTAGCACTATTCATTCAAATACAGGGGTCACCATGAGCGCTTTACCCAAATGTCCCAAATGCAATTCCGAATTCACCTACGAAGACGGCAGCAACTATGTCTGCCCCGAGTGCGCGCATGAGTGGCCGAAAGACGCACCCAGCGAGAGCGGCGAGCAGCAGCGCGTGTACAAGGATGCGTTCGGCAACGTGCTGGTTGACGGCGACTCGGTGACGGTGCTCAAGGACTTGAAGGTCAAGGGTTCGTCCTCGGTGGTCAAGGTGGGAACCAAGGTGAAGAACATCCGTCTGACCGATGGCGACCATGACATCGACTGCAAGATCGACGGCATCGGCGCGATGCAGTTGAAGACCGAGTTCGTGAAAAAAGCTTAATGGAGTTTGAATATGAGTGGCTGGGGTTGTCCGCACGAAGCTGACGGCAAATGCCAGAAAGTGAATAACCTGCCCTGTGATCCGGCGATGAAGGGCTGTGTGCTGTTCGGCCGCTTCGTCTGGGGGGATCAGAGCAAGAACCGTCCCGCAGGTGGATGGGGCAGTAGCGAGCAGCCGCCAGAAAATATCGACCACACTGAAAACGGCAATTCATCCACGAAAAACACGAAAGGCACGAAATAAAACAAGAAGCTGCAAGAGTGTAGTCGTTTGAATTTTTGCGAGCTTCCGCCTTGCGGCGAAATGCCTGCTTACCCCATTTCGTGTTTTTCGTGCCTTTCGTGGACAATGTTTTTTCCTGAGATCAACTTGCAGTCCTCTTTGAAACCCACTCACGCTCCGCCTCCCGGCCTCGATCTGATCTACCGGGACGCATCCCTTATTGTGGTGAACAAGCCCGCCGGTCTGCTGGCGGTGCCGGGGCGCGGGGCAGACAAGCAGGACTGCGTGGCAAGCCGCGTGCAGGCCGAGTTCCCCGATGCTCTGGTGGTGCATCGCCTGGACATGGCGACTTCCGGCCTGCTGCTGTTTGCGCGCGGCGCGGAGATGCAGCGCCTCCTTTCGCGCAGGTTCCGCGAACGCGCAGTGCAAAAACGCTATGTGGCGGTGGTGGCGGGCAGCTTGAAATCACCGACCGGTGAGATTGATCTGCCACTGATTGCCGACTGGCCAAACCGACCACGGCAGAAAGTCGATCATGAGTCGGGTAAGCCCTCGCTGACGCGCTATCGAATATTGGCGCATGATGCGGCCACTGACACTACTCGCGTGGAGCTGGAGCCGGTCACCGGGCGCACCCATCAGTTGCGGGTGCATCTGGCGGCCATCGGGCATCCGATCCTGGGCGATGCGTTGTATGGGGAAAAGAATGGCGACAGCGCGGAACGGTTGCTGCTGCATGCCAGCATGCTGTGCTTCATTCACCCGCTCGGCGGTGAACCGCTGTCTCTGGCAAGCGATCCGCCGTTTTAGCAACCTGCGCGTATCGCGCTAAACGGCGCGATAAATCACGCCTCGCCGGGTTATGTGACCTTGAAATAGGGTTGGAATAATTTAACGGGATACTGCAAAATACCGTTCGCCTTGGGGCAGTTTTTAAATTACCGGTCAATCATCAGTCATGCCACAACACACCGAAAAACTAGCAGTCCTGTTTGCCGATATCTGCGGCAGCACCGCGCTCTACGACAACCTCGGGGATGACATGGCGCGCCGCCTGATTGCACGGTGCATCGCCACGATGACCGGTGAAATCCCCGCCTATCAGGGTGTGCTGGTCAAGACCATCGGCGACGAAATTATGTGTACCTTCCCCAGCGCCGAAGCCGCTTTCAACGCCGCTTGCGCGATGCAACACGCGGTGGAACACGGCAAGGCCGAGGACAACCAGCAGATGCACATCCGCGTCGGCTTTCATTATGGCGATGTGATCAGGGAGTCCGGCGACGTATTCGGCGACACCGTCAATGTCGCCGCGCGTGTCGCCGCGACAGCCAGGGCAAGCCAGATCATGACATCCAAGGCCGTGGTGGATGCGCTGCCGCCCAGCCTGCATGAGAGGACGCGCCAGGTCATGCGCGCCGAGTTCAAGGGCAAGCAGGAACAATTCGATATTTTTATCGTGATCTGGGAAATGGACGACATGCTGAGCACCCGCATCGGCACACCGGCATTCCGCAAATCCCCGGAGAATATCGACGAGCTGACCCTGAGTTACCGCGACCGCGCGATCAAGATCAACAAGGAGCGCAGGAGCGTGGTGTTCGGGCGCGGAGATACCTGCGATTTTGTCGTACAAAACAGCTTTGCATCGCGCCAGCATGCCCGCATCGAATTGCGCTTCGGCAAATTTTTTATCGTGGATCAGAGCACCAACGGGACTTATATCCGTTTCGGCGACGGTAGCGTGGTGCGCATCGCCCGCGAGGAAATGATCCTGCAAGGTGCAGGTTCAATCAGCATGGGGCAATCTTATGCCGAGAATCCTGCCGAGCTGGTCGAGTTTTCGATTGTATCGAACCATGTCCCGAGGAAAGAAACTCCCTGATACTCCCGCCAATAATCGGGGCAATTTGGCAAGGTAATTTGTCAGGACATTGAAAGCGTCGCGCTACTCCGTCGCGGGAATGGCATCCAGCGCAGCCCGCACCTGAGCGCACCATTCTTCCTGCCGATCCAATTTTGCGACCTGCTCCACGCATTCTCTCGACAACTGCATCAGGTAATCGTTTCTTCCGCTTTGTCGCATCGACAGGATGGCCATATTGACCAGATTGATCATGATCCGCTTGTTGTTCGGAAGCATGGTGCGTGCATCGCTAAGCAGCTTGATTGCTTCATCCAGCTTACCTTCCTTGGCCATGACCACACCGCGGTTATTGAGTTCAATAACCTCTTGCTTCGATTTATTGACGAGTGCCTGCCCTATATCCTGAAAGCCGGCCTGGTTGTACAGCTCGCTGACCTGCGCCAGCAGTTCGGTGTTTTCATGGTTATTTCTGACAACTGATTTCGCCAGATTCTCGGCTGCCTCCTTGTTTCCTGTCGCCAGAAATAGCTGGGCGGCTTCAAGCATCATGCCGGGGTTGCCTTTATTGTCATCTGCCCGGACAAGCTCTGCCACTTCCTTGGAAATTTTTCCCGCATTGATATGGTCGCCAGCTTCACGGTAAACCAGCCCCTCCACTACCTTGGCGTGCATAGCGGTTTCGGAGCTTTCAAATTCCTTGGTGACATTCTTCAGGATTTGCAACGCTTCGGCGGGGTTATTCTTGCTCGAGCATACTTTGGCCAAGCCGAGATAGGCACCGGGTGATTTATGAACGGAAAACTCTCCGAGCTTGATGGTTCTCCGAAACGCCTTTTCGGCAGTCTCCATATCGCCCCGCTTGTGCGCGAGCTCTCCAAGGTTCTTTTGGCGGAGAACCGAATGCGGCGACAATTCCGTGGATCGCACCAGTACACGTTGCGCTTCTTCCAACTCTCCGGCAGCTTCGTGGCATTTGGCAAGCCAGTCGTGCGCTTCCAGATAGGCGGGATTCTGGTTGATGACTTCACGGAACAATTGCCGCGACCTGTCCATGTCATTTTTATAATAGGCCACTTTGCCAAGCCCGGTCTTGGCCCAAGGGATATCGCGCTTGGCAAGTATTTGCTCGAACACTTGCTTGGCCTGGTCGTATTGGCCCATAGCCAGCAGCGTGCCGGTCTTGATGCGCAGCAATTCGGTAGCGCTGGTTTTGCTCGATACCATCAGCTCATCGCAAAGAGCAACGACACGGGCATGATTTTTGGCGCGCATCGCTTTTTCTATATTGGCGAGCACCGCTTTTCTGGCGATTACTTTTTCCAGCCTGCTCCTCATTGTGGCCTCGTTGACCGGCTTGAGGATGTAGTCATCAGGCATGTATTCGGCAGCGCCAAAAACCATATCAGCGGTTTTTTCGGCAGTAATAATGACCCAGGCTGTAGACAAACCTACAAGGTCGCGATGCTTCGCTTCTTCAAGTATCTGCTGTCCGTTTTTGCCAGTGCCCAAATTGAAATCGCACAACACAACGTCGTATTTGTTTTTTTCCAGAGAGGCAATGGCCTCAAGTCCATTGGTAACCGTGTCGATGTTTTTGACGCCGAATGTTTTGAGCATTTCCCGCATCAGCGTGCGCATGCCCTGAAAATCATCAACAATCAAAAAGTATTTACCGATAAATGCGGCATTGATATCGTCTGAAACGAACATTAAATTTCTCTTTTCAGCTTATGGAAGACGCAAAATAAAGCAACCGCCACCATATTCGCCGCCGTTTTCCAAGGACATGGAGCCGGTTTTGTCGCGATTTTTGTGGAGTTTGGCCACCATGGAAGAAAAATACAGCCCGAGCCCTGTGCCACCGGAGGAGAAATTTACCCCTTTTCTGACAGCGTCCCCTGCCTCGATCACGCTGGCGGGAAAACCGCCGCCATTATCCTCAACCCGGATTACCAACTCTCCCTCCTCCTCCTTCACGGAAAGTTTCAGCTTGCCCTTGTTATAGCGCGATGCGTTGCCCAATGCGTGGGAAATAACGCCGGTAACCAATTCACGGTCGAAATACCAAGTCAGTTCATCATCAAAATCCAAATTTAATTCGATGCCCAAATAACTCAAAAGGCTCTCGTTTTGTTCGACAATTCCATGAACAAAATCGTCAATTGAATTTTCCGTCAGGTCGAACGGATAAAATTGGTTACCAACTTTGTAAATCGCCAGCATCTGGATTAAATTGTCGTTCACCCGCTGTGCCTCATACAGCATCGGTGCCGCTCGCCGCTGCGCCTCCGGTTCGAGCTCGGTGATACTGGAATTCAGAAACTTGATCAGGATACTGATCGAGTTTTTCATGTCGTGTATCGCCGACGCAAGAAAAGCCGATATATCGGGGGTTGCTTCCTGTTTATTGTCATCCATAGTATTAATCGTCCAAAATTAACCTGGGCATGGTGAATTATGCGTTTCTGCTTTCATCCTGTCATTATCTCACGGCAAAATCAAACATTCCATCACTTCACTGTCCTGACCTTCTGCATCCCTTTGTTATGATGCGACGCACCTCCTGCTTACTGCTCGACCATGCGCCGTATAACGGTATTAAATGGCTCGATCCACTCCGGCGCGAACTGGTTGTTGCAGGCATTCACTTCGGCAATGGCGCGCAGTATGGAACGATTATGTCCACGGGTACTGTGTTTGAGCATAACGGCCTCGAATGCATCCACAATGGCAAGAATTTTGGCTCCCGGACAAATCTCATTCCCTTTTAGCTTGCCGGGATAACCCGCACCATCCAGCATTTCGTGGTGATGCCGCACCATTTCTGCCGCTTCCTTCCAGCCCTCCATCCGATCCAGTAGCCCGGCACCTAAACCCGGATGCGTTCGCAGAATGCTCCGTTTTTCTTCGCTCAAATTACCAGCATTGAGCCACACCTCCTCCGGCAAGAACATCATCCCCACATCATGCATATAGACTGCCGCCTCCAGTTGCGCTGCATCCACCGGGGAGCCCGCAACCCGGTTAGCATCCAAAGCCAGTTGGCGTATGCGCCCGGTACGCCCCTTGAATAACGGCGAGCGTGTTTCGAACTGCATGGCAAGGGATTGAAAAAACAGAATATCGGGAGTCATGCTGCCTTTTGGCACAAAAGGTACATCCGGCACATCTGGTAATTCTGGCACATCATGAACGGGCTGCTTGCCGATTGAATCACGCAGGGTGGATTGAGGCTGAAACCCCGTAACAGATTTAATCAGCTGCGCTGCGGTAGGATCAAGATCTGCTTGGAATGCACGGCTCATCCGCTCCAGCCCATCTACCAGAGGCGCCAGCTTGAGGTGATCTACAGGTTTACCCGCCACCAACGCTTCGATTGCAAGCTCAAGCCGGTCTACCGCGAGCAGTATCACCTCGCCAAGCAATGGCGTGTATCTTACCTCTCCAGAGCGCAAGCGCGTCAGAAGCGACTCGATCGGATGCGCGATCAGGCCCGCAACTTCCACTCTGCATAATGCCGCATCGCCTTTGATGTTATGCAGCGCGCGGAAAATATCCGCGACCACCACCCGGTTGTTAGGCTCCCTGCTCAACCTGGACATATCCCGCTCAATGCTGGGCGCATGATCTGCCAAAGAATCAGCGAACTCGCCCAACGCCTCCCGATCATGGATCACCGGATAGGTCAATGCTTGAATATTTGCCATGGTGTTGCTCCTTTTTTCGATAAATACGACAAGTGTCTATTGAGAATAAACCGCAGTCTCCGAGGCACTGCGGCGGCAACGTGTTGAAAATATTGATCGGCAAACAACTTGCACCATAGGCCGGCAAAGTTCATCTAGCAGTTTTTGCATAGTCAATCCGAGCCTTCATTCATGGCATCAATGGCTTCTTTCAGCGACATGGCCGTGGTTTTGGGATCCTTGTTGTCAATTGTTATTTCACCGCTGGCGGATTGTGAGCGAATATTATCGCTTGCCTGCGAAACCGTCGATTCGATAGGTCGTAGCTGCTGCGGTTCTTTTTTATATGCCTCTACTTGCGCCTGCAATTCTTCGTTTTTCTTCTTGAGCGCTTCGATTTCGGCACGGGGTATTACGGCATGCGGTGCAGGGCGGACATTGCGGGGTGGCTCAACTGTGGCAGATATATCGTCATCCTTTTCTGGTGTTGACAGAAAGATTTTCCAGACGGCAAACCCAACGCCAATCAGCAGTAAAACCACCAGCACGATAGCACCGCCAAAAATCAGGCGTTTTTTTAAGCTTACCGGCTTGGGGGGCGATATATTCTCAGGAGTAGATTTTGAATGGCCGGAATCATCCTGCGCCGACTCTTCTTCCGCCTGAAATACAGGAGGCTTCTTGAAGCGCCGGATAAACGCGGCGAGTCGCGATTTTATCCTTGCACCCAGCCTCGGTTTTGTCGCGGCATCCTGATCTGATGCCTCTGTGTCGTGTGATTCGGAGTCGTTCGATTCGCGCACCACGGTTTCTTCGGCAGGACTTTTCTGCGTGGATTCCGCGTCTTCCCCGGTGTCGGCTTTTTTTTTCCAGAACATCAGGTTCATGGAACTTCTCCCATATTGCATTGCCGCCTTAGCTGATTTGCGGCTGAACCGCTCCGGTTTTGCGCATTTCCCGCGCGACCGCTTAAGCGCTTATTTTCGATTCTGCTTAATATCCTTGGTAAGGTTCGCTCAAATAAATGGTACCGCGCTGCACAAAGCATCCGCTTGCCGCCTATAGACACTGCCGATTCTAGCATTTACTTCATGAGATTAGCGCGATTGCGCGAGTGTTCATCATTAAAAGAACCTCGCAGATTCAAATTAAAACGCAACGCCTGGCTTGAAAAATACCAGCTTTTGATATTCAAAACTGTTCGCTACAATCGTTGCCCGTGTTCGCGCGTGGCATGGAACTGCACTTTCGGCCAGCGCTCCATCGCCAGGCGCAGGTTTACGCCGGTGTCGGCGAGGTAGGCATAATTGCCGTCCACATCGCGCGCCAAACGGCTCTGGTTAGCCTTGACGAATTCGTTAAGGTGCGCGGTATCAGTGCAAGCCACCCAGCGCGCGGTGTGGATGCCGGCACGCTCGAACACCGCGTCCACACCGTATTCGGATTTCAAACGATGCTCGACCACTTCGAACTGCAACTGGCCTACCGCGCCGATCAGCGGCGTATTGTCCACCAGTGGCGAGAATACTTGTACCGCCCCTTCTTCGCCGAGCTGGCGCAATCCTTTTTCCAGTTGTTTGGCCTTCATCGGATCGCGCAGCCTTGCGCGGCTGAATAGCTCCGGCGCGAAATAGGGGATGCCCTTGAAGGTGAGCGCTTCGCCCTCGGTGAGCACATCGCCGATTTGCAGCTGGCCGTGATTATGTACCCCGATGATGTCGCCCGCGTAAGCTTCGTCCATGCGCGTGCGCTCGTTGGCCATGAAGGTCACCGCGTTGGCCAGCTTCATTTCCTTGCCGGTGCGGCGGTGCCTGACCTTCATGCCGGAGCTATAGCGGCCGGAGCATACGCGCAGAAAAGCGATCCGGTCGCGGTGGTTCGGGTCCATGTTGGCCTGAATCTTGAACACGAAACCGGTGAACGCGGCTTCGGTTGGTTGCACCACGCGCACATCGGTCTCGCGCGGCAACGGCGGGGGCGCCCAGTCCACCAAGGCGCGCAACACCTCGCGCACACCGAAGTTGTTGATACCGGAGCCAAAGAATACCGGGGTCTGGTGGCCCAGAAGGAATTCCTGCAAGTCGAACGATGCCCCTGCACCGCTGACCAGCTCGGTCTCGTCGCGCATGATCTGCATCTCGCTCGGACATTGCTGCGCCAGTTGGTCGATCTGCGAACCCTTCAATACCTCCACCTCCTGACCTGCCTTCGCTTCGCCCGGCGTAAAGCGCAGCACTTCGTCATTCAGCAAGTGGTACACGCCCTGAAAACGTTTGCCCATTCCGATAGGCCAGGTCACCGGCGCGCATTTGATCTTCAGCACCGACTCGATTTCGTCCAGCACTTCCAGCGGGTCGCGCACCTCGCGATCCATTTTGTTGATAAAGGTGATGATCGGTGTGCTGCGCAGGCGACACACTTCGAGCAGTTTGATGGTCTGCTCTTCCACACCCTTGGCCGCGTCCACCACCATCACCGCCGCATCCACGGCGGTCAGCACACGATAAGTGTCTTCGGAAAAATCCTGGTGGCCTGGAGTATCGAGCAGGTTGATCACGCAATCGTCATAGGTAAACTGCATCACCGAGCTGGCCACCGAGATGCCGCGTTGTTTTTCGATCTCCAGCCAGTCGGATGTCGCATGGCGACCGCTTTTGCGCGCCTTCACCGTTCCCGCCATCTGGATCGCGCCACCGAACAGCAACAGCTTTTCGGTCAGCGTGGTCTTGCCCGCGTCCGGGTGTGAGATGATCGCAAACGTGCGGCGGCGCCTGACTTCGCGAACAATTTCCGCATCGTATACGCCCGTGCCTTGAGTAACTATCAAATCGTCGCCAGCAAGATTGCTCATGAATATTTAAATGCCGTGAAAAACAAATGCCCGATCTGGTCGGGCATTTATTCTGTTAATACTGGTGGTGGAGTGGCGACCAAAGAAAAACCTCTGTATATCGGCATCGCAGCACCCCACCACATTCTGCGGGAATTTTAGCACAGTTCGGTTAATCTTTTACAAATCTAACCGGCATCCTCGCTGACGTTTAATGCCAGCCTGGGTTATCGCTCCAACCAGTCTGGCACTGCGCTTGCAGCGCATTATATTTTCCGCACAAACACCTTGGACTTCCGATGATAGTTATACAGCGACTTTTTCTGTGCGGGCAACGCAGAAATATCGGCCTCGCTGAAGCCGCGCTCGATGAACCAGTGCGCGGTGCGCGTGGTGAGCACGAACAGTTTCTTTAGCCCCTGCGCCTTGGCGACGCCGATCATGTGGTCGAGGATAACCTGGCCGTAGCCGCGGTCACGGCATTGCGCGTCCACTGCGAGGCAGGCCAGTTCGGCGGCGACCTCGTCGGGGAACGGGTACAGCGCGGCACAGCCAACAATGCGGTGGTCATGCTCCAGCACCACGAAGCGCGCGATTTCACGTTCCAGCAATTCACGGTTGCGCCGCACCAGGATTCCCTCCGCTTCCAGCGGGCGCAGCAGGTGCAGGATGCCGCCGACATCTTCGATTGATGCGGCGCGCAGGGTGTTGAGTGTGCTTTCCACCACCATCGTGCCGATGCCTTCGTCGCTGAACAGTTCCTGCAACACCGCGCCGTCGGTGTGACGGCTGATCAGGTGGGTGCGCGCCACGCCGGCTTCGCAGGCGCGTATCGCGCAGGGCAAATACATGCCCACGTCGTCCGGCAGTTTGCGTTTGCCGGATAACACCCCCTGCGCCTCGGCGATGGTGAGTTCCTTGAGCAGTTTGCCTTTCTTGTCCTGCACACCGTCGGTGTCCATCAGAAACACCAGCTTGTCGGCATCCAGCGCGACGGCGGTAGAGGTGGCGATGTCTTCCAGCGTGACGTTGAACACTTCGCCGGTGGGCGAATAGCCGAGCGGCGAGAGCAGCACCACCTCGCCGAAATCCATGCGGTCGTTCAGCGCCGCGACATCCACCTTGCGCACGCTGCCGGTGTGCATCAGATCCACACCGTTGATCACACCGATGGGTTGTGCGGTGATGAAATTGCCGCCCGCCACGCGGATATCGGCATTGGCCATCGGCGAATTTGCCAGCCCCATCGACAGCAGCGCCTCGATCTCCACGCGCACCCGGCCAACAGCTTCCTTCACGCACTGCATGGTCTCTGCATCGGTCATACGGATGCCTTGGTAATACGCATCGCCGAGATTGCTTTTCGCCAGGTGCTGTTCGATCTGCGGGCGCGCGCCATGCACCAACACCAGCCGGATGCCGAGCGCGGCCAGCAGGTTGAAATCATGCGTCAGCTCGACAAATTTCCCGTCGGCGACCACCTCCCCACCGAACGCGATGACGAAAGTCTTGCTGCGGAACGCGTTGATGTAGGGCGCAACAGAACGGAACCAGGCAACGAAATCGGCTGACGTGGTGATAATGGGCATGAGCGGCTCCTTTATATCAAGACCTTTGTAAGGTGTATATCATGCCGCGCTATGCCTCATCTAGCAACTGTCCGGCGATGGCCCAGTTTTCGTCGGGCAATTCGTCGAAGGCGATGTTGCGGTTGCGACACGGTGGGGCGGAGTCCTCTGGCGCGGAAGCAACCGTAGCCGCCCTTCCCGCACCGGATGCTTCGCAACACCGTGTCAGGGCGGCTATGTGTAGGATTTCGGTTTGAGCGCGATGCGCTCCAGCGTGTCGGTGATCTCGGCGGCGATCCTGGCTTTCTGTTCGCGGCTCAGCGTTCCCGCAATGCGGATGTTGACGTAAGGCATATTATTTTTCTCCTTGGTTCAAACAAAAACAGATCGTAGTCCACGAAACACACGAAAGACACGAAAAAACGGCACACCCACCGAGTGACAGCATTATTTGTTATGTCTGTTTTTGTTCGTGCCTTTCGTGTATTTCGTTAACCAATGACTTAGCGTATGTTTCATCGCGCTTAGTCAGATGGCTAGTTAGTCCATCAGGACAATGGTTTTTATAAGTTGAAATCTCCCCACAGCGTTTGCAGCGCGGCCAGTCCGACGACCGCCGCAGTTTCGGTGCGCAGCACGCGCGCGCCCATGCGGATCGGCGTAAAGCCGCAACGCAGCGCGCTATCGCTCTCCGCCCCGGTAAAGCCGCCCTCCGCGCCGATCAGCAGCACAACTCCATCTTGCGGTTTGGCTTGTGCATGCAGCGAGGCCGCACCTTCAGGCAGCAGGATGAATTTGCTGTCCGATGTGGCGCGCATTTGTTGCAGCCACGCCATAATGTCCAGCGGCGTATGTATCTCCGGCAGCCTGTTGCGCCCGCATTGCTCGCAGGCGGAGATGGCGACTTGCCGCCAGTGTTCGAGGCGCTTGGCGGTACGTTCGACTGACAGCCGTGCCACGCTACGCTCGGTATTGAGCGGTTGTATCTCGGTGACACCCAGTTCGGTGGCTTTCTGGATCACCCAATCCATTTTTTCGCTGCTCGACAGGGCTTGCGCCAGCAACACCCGCAACGGCGATTCGCGATCAACATTGCTGGCGGTAATCTCGCCGACAACCACGCGCTTGCCGCCAATTTCGGCAATTACCCCATGGCATTCATTGCCGATGCCGTCGAATATTTCCACGCGATCTCCTTCGCGCAAGCGCAATACGCGCGCGGCATGGTGCACCGCATCTGGTGGCAGATCGAACCTGTCATCGAATGGCAACGGGGGAGGGCAGTAGAAGCGCGGCATGGTCTGGCTACAAATGAATAAAGGGCGTCGGCGTGATGATATAATGTCTCGGAAAATTTTGTCAGGGATATCAAATGGTCAGCCTGCAACCACCGTTGTGCGATTTTGGCTGGAAAGCCCGTGATTTCGACCTTCCCGGCACGGACGGCAAACGCCATAACCTCACCAGTGCACGCGGCAAGAACGGCCTGCTGGTGATGTTCATCTGCAACCATTGCCCTTATGTGAAATCCATCCGCGAACGCATCGTGCGCGACACGCGCGAGTTGCAGCAGCATGGCATCAACAGCATCGCCATCATGTCCAACGACCCGGCAGAATATGCGGAAGACTCGTTCGACAACATGAAGCTTGCGGCGCAACAATACCGCTACCCTTTTCCCTATGTGTGTGACGAGACCCAGCAGGTCGCGAAGAATTACGGCGCGGTATGCACGCCGGATTTTTTCGGTTTCAACGCCAATCTGGAATTGCAATACCGCGGCAGGCTGGACGCGTCGCGCAAGGAAGCCATCACCGATGCGCCGCGCGACCTGTTCGATGCGATGCTGCAAATTGCCAAAACCGGGCAGGGGCCGCGCGAGCAGATTGCCAGCATGGGCTGCTCCATCAAATGGAAGGAAGAAGCATGAGCGGCAAATGGAAAGGTGCGGCATGACACGTAACGACGCGCGCGGCATGGGTGCAATGCTCAAGGCGGTGGTCGCGGCAGTCAAGCTGGTCGCGGCCGAAGAAATCATGCCGCGTTATCTCAAGGTGGCGCATCAGCGCAAGAGCGACGGCAGCCTGTGCACCGAGGCGGATGTCGCCGCACAAACCGCGCTGACCAAAAAACTGCAAGCCATACTCCATGTGCCGGTGCTGGGCGAGGAAATGCCCGCCAAGGAGCAGCACGCGATATGGCAATCCGGCCATGACGGCCTGTGGTGCGTTGACCCAATAGATGGCACCTCCAACTTCGTGCGCGGCCTGCCCTATTTTGCGGTATCTGTCGCGCTGCTGCGCGAAGGCAAGAGCGTGCTGGGTGTCGTGTACGACCCGGTGGCTGATGAAGTATTTGCCGCCGAATCGGGCAAGGGTGCATTCCTGAACGGCGAAAAGCTGATCGGACGCGAACCGGCTGGGTTACTGGAGCAGGCATTGGCCAATGTCGATCTGAAACGTTTGGGCACAAAACTGGTCGGGCAACTGGCAGCCAACCCGCCGTATGGCTCACAGCGCAATTTTGGCGCAAGCACCTTGGACTGGTGCTATACCGCCGCCGGGCGCTATGACCTGTATTTGCATGGCGGGCAAAAACTCTGGGATTACGCTGCGGGTACGCTGATTTTGTGGGAGTCGGGCGGCCATGCCTGTTGTATCGAGAACGACGATTTCATGCAGGGCGATATCTGGCAACGCTCGGTGATCGCGGCCAGCAATAAAAAGCTGTTCGACGAATGGAAAAGTTGGATACGGGCGCAGTAGGGGTGTAAGCCCTTGCACCTGTGCAATTAACCTAAAAATGGCAATTCATCCACGAGAAACACGAAAGGCACGAAATAAAACAAGAGATTGCATTGGTTCTGAGGCTCACCCATTGGGCATCAATTCGTAGCATGGAGTCTTTTGAATTTTTTGCGAGTTTTCGCCTTACGGCGAAATACCTGCTTACTCCATTTCGTGTTTTTCGTGGACAACTGCTTTTTCTAGGATTAAGGGAATCATCGTGAAAATATTGATACTCGGCGCGGGTCAGGTCGGCTCTACAGTGGCGGAAAGCCTGGTCAGCGAAGCCAACGACATCACCGTTGTGGATTCCGACGGCGACAAGCTGCGCGTATTGCAGGATCGGCTGGACTTGCGTACCCTGACCGGCAATGCGGCGCACCCTTCCACGCTTGAACAGGCGGGCATCGCCGACACCGACATCCTGCTGGCTGTCACGCAAAGCGACGAGGTTAATCTGGTGGCCTGCAAGCTGGCGGCCAGCCTCTACAACACGCCGACGCGCATCGCCCGGATTCGCTCCGCCGATTATCTCGCGCGGTCAGAAGTGTTCAACGCGGATAATTTTTGCGTGGACTTCTCGATATGCCCGGAGCAAATACTTACCGAGTACATTACCAAACTGATCGAGTTTCCCGAGGCCTTGCAGGTGCTGGAATTTGCGGATGGCAAAGCATCGCTGGTGGCGGTGCGCGCCTTTGAGGGCGGGCCGTTGGTGGGCAAGCCGCTGAGTTTTTTGCGCACCCATATGCCCCAGGTAGAAACGCGCGTGGCGGCGATTTTTCGCAAGGATAGATCGCTCATTCCAAAAGGCGATACCGTGGTCGAGGATGGAGATGAAATATTTTTCATTGCCGCGACCGGCAATATCCGCAGCGTGCTCAGCGAAATGCGCCGCATGGACAAACCCGCCAAGCGTGTGATGATCGTCGGCGGCGGCAACATAGGCCGCCGTCTGGCAAAGGCTCTGGAACGCGATTATCAGGTCAAGTTGATCGAACACAACAAAAAATCCTGCGAAAAATTAGCCGGTGAACTGGCCAATACGCTGGTGCTGTACGGCGACGGCACGGATGAGAAACTGATGCAACAGGAACATGTCGGCGATGTGGACGTGTTCTGCGCGCTCACCAACGACGATGAAAACAACATCATGTCCTCGCTGCTTGCCAAGCAAGGCGGCGCGCGCAAAGTAATTGCGCTGATCAACCGTAGCGCGTATGTCGGGCTGGTGCAAGGCGGCAAGATTGATATCGCGCTTTCCCCGGCCTACGTCACCATCGGTTCGTTGCTCGCCTATGTGCGGCAAGGCGATGTGGCGGTAGTGCACTCGTTGCGGCGCGGCGCGGCGGAAGCGCTCGAACTGGTGGCGCACGGTGACCGCCAATCCTCGCGCGTGGTAGGGCGGCGCATCGACGAAATCGACCTGCCCGAGGGTGCAACCATCGGCGCGGTTGTGCGCGGCGACCAGGTTATCATGGGACATCGCGATGTGAGCATTGAAGCCGAAGATCACGTCATCGTGTTTGTGATCAACAAAGCCATGGTGCGCAAGATCGAAAAGCTGTTTCAGGTAAGTATCGGGTTTTTCTGATGGAAACCAAATGCATCGCGCGCTGACCGTTATCCACGCCCTGGGTTTAATGCTAGTGGTATTCAGCGCGGCCTACGTCATACCCGTGACCACCTCGCTGATCTACGGCGATCGCACCATGCTGCTGGATTTCCTGCTGGCGATGGCGTGGACATTTGCCGCAGGCGTATTGATGTGGTTGCTGACCCGCCGCCACAAAGGCGAGTTATCGATCCGTCATGGTTACCTGCTGGTGGTTGCGATGTGGATGGCGATGCCCGCATTTGCCACGATCCCGTTGCTGATGATGCTCCCCGGCTTGTCGTTTACCGATGCTTATTTCGAGACCATGTCGGGGTTGTCGACAACCGGCGCGACGGTACTAACCGGACTGGATACCCTGCCGCCCGCGATCAACGTATGGCGCCACGAACTCCAATGGCTGGGCGGACTGGGCATCATCGTGCTGGCGGTGGCGGTGCTGCCATTGCTAGGCATCGGCGGACGGCAGCTATTCAAAGCCGAGATGCCTGGCCCGATGAAAAGTGCCGGATTAACACCGCGCATCGCCGATACCGCGCGCAACCTGTGGGTGGTCTATGTGGCGATCACGCTGGTCTGTATCGGTGCATTGAAATGGGCAGGCATGGGCTGGCTGGATGCGGTATGCCACGGTTTTTCGGCCATGGGGTTGGGTGGTTTCTCCACACACGACGACAGCGTTGGTTATTTCAATTCACCGCTGATTGAATTCGTCTTGATTGTGTTCATGCTGTTCGCGGTAATTAACTTCGCTACCCATTTTCTTGCGTGGCACGGAAAAACGCTTGGGATTTATTGGCACGATACGGAAGCAAAAGCTGCAATTGGATTAATTCTGGTCAGTTGCTTCGGCATTGCCGTATTTTTGTGGTGGAATGGCACCTACCCGGAATTTTTGACAGCGTTACGACATGCCAGTTTTAACGTAGTATCTATCGGCGCAAGCTCCGGATTTGCCAGTGTGGATTATGGTAAATGGCCAATTTTCGCGCCGATGTGGATGCTGTTCGTCGGTTGTATCGCCGCGAGTTCCGGCTCGACCGGCGGTGGTATTAAGATGATCCGTACACTGGTACTAGTGAAACAGGCCGGGAGAGAATTCCTTAAGCTGTTGCACCCGTCCGTAGTAAATCCGATGAAAATTGGCGGCCAAGTGATACCGAACAGCATTGTGTTCGCCGTGTTGGGTTTTATTTTTCTGTATTTTATGACCATCGCCACGCTGACTTTTGTGCTGCTGATCAGCGGCATGGATTTTATATCAGCTTTTTCGGCGGTAGTGGCCTGCGTCAATAATTTTGGCCCGGGTCTGGGCGCAGTCGGGCCTGCCAGCAACTATCAGGGGCTGAATGATTTTCAGACCTGGATATGCACGTTTGCCATGCTGGTCGGGCGGCTGGAAATCTTCACCGTGCTGATCCTGTTTACGCCGCATTTCTGGCGGCGCTAAATCAATTGGAACGGGTCATGCCTACGATAAAAAAGTAAGTGCGTAGGTTGGGCAAAGCGCAGCGTGCCCAACATTAAACATGGTGCCTTTGTTCGTTGGGCACGCTGCGCTTTGCCCAACCTACGGGAAGACCCCCTTTGGGGTTCCGGCTCGCCCAGTTTAGTTTGTTTTTTCTTTCAGTAAAAAATTTGGAGTTGCAGTGAACCTGGCCTTATTCGATCTGGACAATACCTTGCTCAACGGCGACAGCGATTTCGAGTGGTCGCAATTCCTGATCCGCATCGGCGTGCTCGACCGCGAATTATTCGAGGTGAAGAACCTCGCCTTCTACGAACAGTACAAGGCCGGGACGCTGGACATCCACGAGTTCCTGGATTTTCAGTTAAAGCCGCTGTCGCGCCATTCACGCAAGACACTGGATGAATGGCACCGGCAATTCATGCGGGAAAGCGTGTTGCCGATGATCGCACAACCGGCGCGCGATCTGGTGCAACAGCACCGCAATGCAGGCGATATATGCGCCATCATCACTGCCACCAACAGCTTCGTCACCGCGCCGATCGCCCGCGAATTCGGCGTAGAGTACCTGATCGCCACCGAGCCGGAGCACAGGGGGGGCGAATTTACTGGCGGCGTGACCGATGTGCCATGCTTCCGCGAGGGCAAGATCACCCGCCTAGAAAACTGGTTGGGAGCGCACGGCTGGAATCTGGAAAGTTTCGCCGACAGCGTGTTCTACAGCGATTCACTGAACGACTTGCCACTGCTGTGCAAAGTGAAACACCCGGTCGCGGCCAATCCCGACGAAACACTACGCGCCCATGCCGAACAGCATGGCTGGCAGATCATCAGCCTGCGCTAGGGAATCCCCGTAGCTTGTGCTGCGGGGTATTAACTGCGGTATTAACTGCGCTTTTCAATCCGCTGGTTTTCAACCAGCCTTCGCCCCGAGGAGCGGGGAATTAAACCCACAGAGATTAAACGGTGCAGCTTCGATAATAATCCACATGGCTACCCAATGACCTCGAAGTTGCTATAACTACCCTCATCCGGCTCGATTTCGACGCGCTCCACATGCGCATACTCCGGGCCGCGATGCGCCCAGCGCACGATGGCATCCACATCTGCAGACTCGCCCTGCACCGCAGCTTCCACCGTGCCGTCGCTGCGGTTGCGCACCCAGCCAGCAATCCCCAACCTTTGCGCTTCGCGGCGCATCGAATCGCGAAAGTACACACCCTGTACGCGACCATGAATCACGAGGCGGAGTGTTTTCCTGGGCACAGGCTGAATAGTCATTTTTAGAGTCCTTCATGCATCGATTGCGGAGTATATCAACTCATGAGGCGACGCAGAACAAACCGCTAAGGCGCTACGGGCAATGCATCCTTCCAGCGGGGTGGTGTGCAAAGCGACCATTGGGTGCTGGGTGCATAGAACAAGGAGGCACGGGTTCTGGAAAGGTGGGAAAACGAGGGCTGCTGAATTACTTTGACTACGCCCTCCGAGACATAGTATTCGATCAGATAACCCGGGTAAGCCATCACCATCCCGCCGTTCACAAAAGATACATCTTCCGGTTTCATGACCCCAGCCACGCTGGATTCACTCATGCCTGCTCTGATGAGACTTAGCCCCTTCATCACTTTATCGAACTGTCCGCTCGTTTCCATATCGCTTCGCGCCGAGTTCAGGGATTTTAAAATACCGAGTGGGCTTGAACCCATGCCGAATAAAGACTTTATCTGTTTAAAAAAAGAATTTTCTGCAACATCCCTGATGCTCTGAAACGTCGATTTACCTGAAAATTCCAAATTCACCATAATCGTCGGCTTGCTGTTTTCGATGAGACTAGCTGCCCAGTCTGCCGCCTCGCGCGCCCAGTGTGTGGAAGTAGCAGTTGCATATCCGCGGCAACTGTAAAAGGCCTGTGCCTCGCGGTGGGAAAGCGTGCCATACAGCTTCTGATCCACAAAAACCAAAGCGCCAGTATCCGTATCGGTAAATGCCACATATGAGATTATGCGCCCTTGCGAATCGATCATTTCGAAACGATCCATTGCCGATTCAGCCGGTACGGATTCAAAAACCTGGCGGGCATTGCTGGTCCAATCGACGGATAGTGTGATGGCATTGAAGCTGCGATCGGGCTTGTTCGATTTAGGCGACGCGGCGCAGCCCATTACCAGAATGGAAACCACACCGACGATGAATCCAACATGCATGTCAAACTCCCTACCCGTTCTATCAAGGCCAATCGTTAATTGCCTATCCTCAGTAAGGTTGCATACTAATCGAAAGTATGCCTCCCGTGCCTGTCAAAACAAACATGTCAAAACAAGCTTGCCAGATGATGAAATTCGCCATGCCAGTTTCCATCTTCCCCGGTTCTGTTGAAGCGGCTAGCCATTCCATTAAGCATGGCCATAATGCCAGCCAAGTCGATAGTTATTTCCTGTTTGCGGAAAGCAAGGGCTCGGTCTCGCTACACAAATTTTGCGTTGATCCACACCGTCTTTGCATTCACGAATTCATGCATTCCCAATTTTGACAGTTCGCGCCCGTATCCCGAGGCCTTCACGCCGCCGAACGGCAGGCGCGGATCGGATTTGACCATGCCGTTGATGAAGATGCAGCCAGCCTGGATGCGCGCCGCCAATTGCTCGGCGCGCGCCGCGTCCTTGCTCCAGATCGACGAGCCCAGACCGAAGCGGGTTTCGTTGGCAATATGCAGCGCATCTTCTTCGTTTGCGGCGCGGATGATGGCTGCCACCGGGCCGAATAATTCTTCGCGGTAAGCAAGAGTTTTGTCGGTGACACGGTCAAGAATCGATGGCTGGTAAAAAAATCCTGCCCGCTCGACCGGCTTGCATCCGGTCATTGCTACTGCGCCTTGTGCGATGGAATCGCTGACTTGCCGATGCAATTCATCGCGCAGATCGAGGCGCGCCATCGGGCCAATTTGCGTGGCATCGTCCAGCGGGTCGCCGAGCCTGAGTGCTTCCACTTTAGCTTTGAACTTATGCAGAAATTCGTCGACGATTTGCGGCACGACGATGAAGCGCTTGGCGGCGATGCACGACTGCCCGCAATTGAGGAAACGCGAGGCCACCGCCATGTTGACGGTGTATTCCATATCCGCATCGTGCAGCACGACGAATGGGTCGGAGCCGCCCAGTTCCAGCACGCATTTTTTCAAGTGCTGCCCGGCGCATGCCGCCACTTTGCGCCCCGCAGCTTCCGATCCGGTGAGCGTGACCGCATGCACATGCGGGCTGGCAATGACCTCGGCCACTTGATCGACTTCAATTATCAGGTTGGCGAACACGCCCTCAGGCAAACCACAATCACGAAACATGACTTCGATTGCCAGCGCGCATTGAGGTACATTCGGTGCATGCTTCAGCGCCAGTGCGTTGCCCGCCATCAGGGCCGGTGCAGCAGCGCGGAATACCTGCCAGAAAGGAAAGTTCCACGGCATGATGGCCAGCACCACGCCAAGCGGGTAATACGCGACATAGCTGTTTCCGGCATCCGATGCCACCGGCTCGCGGCGCATGAATTCCTCGCCATGCTGCGCATAGTAGTCGCAAACACCGGCGCACTTTTCGACCTCGGCGCGCGCTTCGCGTAGCGGCTTGCCCATTTCCTGCGTGATGAGGGACGCGTACCGGTCACGCTGCGTGCGCAACTGCAACGCCACTTTGCGCAGCACTTCGGCGCGCTGGGCAAAAGATATTTGCGCCCATGCTTGCTGTGCGCTGTGGGTCTTTTCCAGTGTTGGTTTCAGGCGATCAATATCCCAACTGGTGTAAGTCTGGATCACCTGATTAGTGGTTGGGTTGAGGCTCACAAAGGGCATGAAGGCTATCCTTCCAGGCTGAGATACTATGAATATGCGCAGCTCACCTAAGCCAGGTGAGTCGAAACCAAAATGAGGGATTCCCTTCTCGTAGGTTGGGCAAAGCGTAGCGTGCCCAACATTAATTTACGACACCTTTGTTCGTTGGGCACGCTACGCTTTGCCCAACCTACGTACTCAGAAAACTCCAAGAATTGAGTCATAGCAAACTAAACAGCAACACCCTTTTCATCGAACATTCCCTCGAACAATATCGAGCTGAGGTAGCGTTCGCCGGAGTCGGGCAGAATGACGACGATGGTCTTACCGGCGTTCTCCGGGCGTTTGGCTTGGCGCACGGCGGCGGCAACCGCCGCGCCGCTGGAGATACCGGACAGGATGCCTTCTTCATGCGCCAGACGGCGCGCATACAGCACTGCATCTTCGTTGGTCACTTGCTCGATCTCGTCCACCAGCGACAGATCGAGGGTGTCCGGCACAAAGCCCGCGCCGAGTCCCTGGATCTTGTGCGGGCCGGGTTTCAGCGGCTCACCGGCGCGCGTCTGGGTAAGAACGGGGCTGGCGGTCGGTTCGACCGCAACCGAGATGATGGCTTTTCCCTTGGTGTGTTTGATGTAGCGCGATACGCCGGTAATCGTGCCGCCGGTACCGACTCCGGAGACAAAAATATCGACCTTGCCGTCGGTGTCGTTCCAGACTTCCGGGCCGGTGGTTGCTTCGTGGATAGCGGGGTTGGCGGAGTTCTTGAACTGTTGCAGCAGCACATATTTTGGGTCCGAAGCCGCGATCTCTTCGGCCTTGGCAATCGCGCCGTTCATGCCTTTGGCTCCTTCGGTCAGCACCAGCGTGGCGCCGAAAGCGACCAGCAGTTTGCGCCGTTCGATGCTCATGGTTTCCGGCATGGTCAGGGTGAGCGGGATACCGCGCGCGGCGGCGACAAAAGCCAGCGCAATGCCGGTGTTGCCGCTGGTCGGCTCGACGAGATGTTTGCCCGGGCCAAGCAGGCCGCGTTTCTCGGCATCATTGACCATCGCCGCGCCGATGCGGCATTTGACCGAATAGGCCGGATTGCGGCCTTCGATCTTGGCGAGGATGATAGCAGGGGCGTCGTCGGTAATGCGGTTGAGACGCACCAGCGGTGTGCGCCCGATCGATTGTGAGTTGTCTGCGAACCAGTTTGCCATGAGTCTTTCTCCCGTTAAGTATGTCCAAAACACAAAAAAGCCGGAACGAATCCGGCTTTTTGTTTAACTCTTGATATGCATCACAACTATTTACTCGGCATCGACCGCTATTGCATCTGCCGGGCGATCCATCAGTTCGATCAGCGCCATCGGGGCATTGTCGCCCTGGCGGAAGCCGAATTTGAGGATGCGCAAGTAGCCGCCGTTGCGTGCCGCATAGCGCGGGCCGAGTTCATCGAACAGCTTGACGACCATTTCGCGGTCGCGCAGCCGGGCAAATGCCAAGCGGCGATTTGCTAGGCTCGGAGTCTTGCCCATGGTCAGGATAGGCTCCGCAACGCGGCGCAATTCCTTGGCCTTGGGTAGTGTGGTCTTGATGACTTCGTGGCGCAACAGCGATACGGTCATGTTGCGAAACATCGCCAGACGGTGGCTGCTGGTACGGTTGAGTTTTCTTAATCCTGAACGGTGACGCATGATTTGCCTCTCTAATACTTCTTGATTTCTGTGCTTCTAAATTTTGCGATGCTGTATATTTTGCCGCTTTATGCGGCGGCAACAGGCCAGTTTTCCAGCTTCATACCCAGCGACAAGTTGTGCTCGGCAAGAACCTGTTTGATTTCGTTCAAGGACTTGCGGCCCAGATTCGGTGTGCGTAGCAGGTCATTCTCGGTGTACTGGATCAGGTCGCCGATGTAGTGAATGCTTTGTGCCTTGAGGCAGTTGGATGAGCGCGGCGTCAACTCAAGATCGTCCACCGGACGCAGCAGAATCGGATCAACCTTGGGCGCTTGCACCTTCTCGACTATCGGTTCGGTACCTTCCAACGCGGCAAATACGGAGAATTGGTCAACCAGGATACGCGCCGCATTGCGGATCGCCTGTTCGGGGTCGATAGCGCCATTGGTTTCGATATGCAGCACCAGCTTGTCGAGGTCGGTGCGTTGTTCCACACGCGCGCTTTCGACAGCGTAGCTGACACGGCTAACCGGGCTGAACGATGCGTCCAACGCAATATGGCCTACCGCGCGCGTTTCGCTCGAAGCCTGGCGCGAAATTGCCGACACATAGCCGCGCCCCCGCTCAACCTTGATCTGCATGTCCAGCTTGCCGCCGGCAGTCAGATGCGCGATCACGTGATCGGGGTTGACCACTTCGACATCGGCATTGCCGCTGATATCGGCAGCAGTCACCACGCCATGACCTTCTTTTTTGATGCTCAGCACGACTTCCGGAATGTTGTGCAGCCGCAACACCACGCCCTTCAGGTTTAACAGGATGTCCACGACATCTTCCTGCACACCGTCGATGGTCGCATATTCGTGCAGTACACCTGCCATCTTCACTTCTGTCGGCGCCGCACCGTCCATCGAAGACAACAGGATACGGCGCAATGCGTTGCCCAATGTGTGACCATAGCCGCGCTCAAAAGGCTCCATCACCACCTTGGCTTGAGTGGCGGAAATCTTTTGCACATCAATGATACGGGGTTTCAAAAATTCATTCTTAGGCATACGCTACTCCGTGTGGATTACTTGGAATACAACTCAACCACGAGATGCTCGTTAATGGTTGGAGGCAGTTCGGCGCGTTGCGGCTTAGCTTTGTATATCCCCTTGAATGCCTTGGTATCCATTTCGATCCATTCCGGGAAACCGCGCTGTTCAGCCGCAGCCAATGCCGCCTTGATGCGCAGTTGCGCCCTGGATTTCTCGGCCACCTCAACCACGTCGCCGGGGCGTACTTGATAGGAAGGAATGTTTACGCGCTTGCCGTTTACCAGCAACCCATTGTGGCGCACCGTTTGACGCGCCTCGGCACGCGACGCGCCAAAACCCATGCGGTAGGAAACGTTATCCAGACGAGATTCCAGGATTTGCAACAAGCTCTCGCCGGTAATGCCGCGCTGGCTTTCCGCTTGCTTGTAGGTCAGGCGAAATTGTTTCTCCAGCACACCGTAGATGCGGCGTACTTTTTGTTTTTCACGCAACTGACCGCCATATTCGGACAAACGGGTATTCTTCTTTTGCCCGTGCTGGCCAGGCGGATAAGCCCTGCGCTCGACAGCGCACTTGTCGGTAAAACATTTTTCGCCTTTCAGGAACAGCTTTTCGCCTTCACGGCGGCACTGACGGCACTTTGCATCGAGATTTCTAGCCAAGATCGGCTCTCCCCAAGAATTTAGATAGGATTAGATACGGCGCTTTTTCGGCGGACGGCAACCGTTGTGCGGCACCGGCGTAATATCGGAAATACTGGTGATTTTAAAACCAGCCGCATTCAATGCGCGCACTGCGGATTCGCGGCCCGGGCCGGGGCCCTTGATGCGCACTTCAAGATTTTTGACACCGCATTCGACCGCAGCCTTGCCCACTGTCTCTGCCGCAACCTGCGCCGCAAACGGCGTGCTCTTGCGTGAGCCCTTAAAGCCTTGCGCGCCACTGGTGGACCATGCCAGAGTATTGCCTTGGCGGTCAGTAATGGTAACGATAGTGTTGTTAAAAGAAGCATGAACGTGCGCGATCCCTTCGGCTACGTTCTTTTTGACTTTCTTGCGCACTTTCGTGCTTGGCTTAACCATTATCTAATCCTCTAAAAATTACTTCTTGGCGCCGGCAATTGCCTTGCGCGGCCCCTTGCGGGTGCGCGCATTGGTGCGGGTGCGTTGGCCGCGGCATGGCAACCCGCGACGGTGGCGCACACCGCGATAACATCCCAGATCCATCAGGCGCTTGATATTCATTGTCGTTTCACGGCGCAAGTCGCCTTCGACAGAGAACTTGGCAACCTGCTCGCGCAGCTTTTCCACTTCCGCGTCAGTCAGATCTTTCATCTTGGTGGCGGCGTTTACGCCAGCCAGCGCGCAAATGTCTTTCGAACGCATACGTCCGATACCGTAGATTGCAGTCAAGGCAATCACAGCGTGTTGATGGTTGGGGATATTGACCCCTGCAATACGTGCCATGCAGCTACCCTATCTTTGAAAGTCGAAAATTATAACACCCACGGGCCTGTTTGTTCAATCAGCCTTGGCGTTGTTTGTGGCGCGGTTCTTTGCATATCACGCGCACCACGCGTTTGCGAATAACGATCTTGCAGTTACGGCAGATCTTTTTTACCGATGCTTGTACTCTCATTTGCTTCTCCTAAATTGGGGAGTGGTGAGTGGAGCGGCACTTTGTGCCTCAGTGGGGAGTGGGAAAACCTACTTCCTACTTCCCACTTTCCACCCCCTACTTCCCACTTCCTATTTTGCGCGGAACACAATCCGCGCCTTGCTTAAATCATATGGTGTCAACTCCACGGTCACCTTGTCGCCGGGCAGGATGCGAATGTAATGCATGCGCATTTTTCCCGAGATATGACCCAGCACCACATGACCATTTTCCAGCTTGATCCGGAATGTCGCATTCGGCAACGACTCCTCTATCTCGCCCTGCATCTGAATCACATCTTCTTTGGCCATTAGCGCGTTAACCCACCCTTGAAATTGGCCTTTTTCAGCAAGCTTTCATACTGATGCGTCATCAGATAAGACTGCACTTGCGCCATAAAATCCATCGTCACCACCACCAGAATCAACAGCGAAGTCCCGCCAAAGTAAAACGGCACGTTCCACTTAACCACCAGGAACTCCGGCAATAAACACACCAGCGTGATGTACACCGCACCAACCATGGTCAGGCGCAGCATAATTTTTTCGACGTAACGAGCAGTTTGGTCGCCGGGGCGGATACCGGGCAAAAACGCGCCACTTTTCTTCAGGTTGTCCGCCGTTTCTTTCGGGCTGAATACCAGCGCCGTATAAAAGAAACAGAAAAATATAATCGCCGCCGCATACGTCAGCACATAAACCGGCTGGCCGGGAGATAGCATGCCGCTGATATCCTTCAGCCAATTCATGCCTTGCCCGCTACCAAACCAGCCCGCAATCGTTGCCGGAAACAGGATGATGCTGGAAGCAAAAATCGGCGGTATCACACCGGCCATATTCAGTTTCAGTGGCAAGTGCGAACTTTGCCCGCCATATACCTTGTTACCCACTTGCCGCTTGGCATAGTTCACCAGAATTTTGCGCTGGCCGCGCTCAACATACACCACCAAAGCCGTGACCGCTATCGCCCCAAAGAACAGCAACAGCACCAGCGGGATGGAGAATGCTCCGGTGCGCGTCAATTCCAGTGTGCTGCCAATCGCGCTGGGCAATCCCGCCGCGATACCGGCAAAAATAATCAGCGAAATACCATTACCCAAGCCGCGTTCGGTAATCTGCTCGCCCAGCCACATCAGGAACATCGTGCCGGTCACCAAGGTAATCACCGAAGTCAACTGGAACATTGCGCCCGGGTTCGGCACCAACCCCGGCTGCGATTGCAACGCTACCGAGATGCCGAATGCCTGAAACAGCGCCAAAGCCAATGTGCCATAGCGGGTGTACTGCGTAATCTTGCGGCGACCTGCTTCGCCTTCCTTCTTTAACTGTTCGATATGCGGCACCGCTATCGCAGCCAACTGCATGATGATCGACGCGGAGATATACGGCATGATACCCAGCGCGAAAATCGTAAAGCGTTCCAGCGCGCCACCCGAAAACATGTTGAACATGCCCAGAATGCCGTCCTTCTGCGATTTGAACAAATCCGCCAATACCGTCGGATCGATGCCCGGCACCGGGATGTGTGCACCGACACGAAACACCACCAGTGCGCCCAGCAAAAACCAAAGGCGTTGGCTCAAATCGCCATACTTGCTCTTGCTTGCGCCCTTGACCAATGTACTCACGTACTGCCTACTCGGCGAGGCTTCCGCCAGCTGCTTCAATCGCTGCGCGTGCACCCTTAGTTGCCAACAAACCTTGCAGCTTCACCGCGCGGGAAATTTCTCCGCACAAGATAACTTTTGCAGTCAAAGCATTGGCATGAACAATGCCAGCCTGCTTGAGCGCCAATAGATCGATACTGTCGACCGGCATTTTTTGCAGGTCGGACAAACGCACTTGCGCCGTGTCATTACGGGTCAGCGAAACAAAACCACGCTTTGGCAAACGGCGTTGCAGCGGCATTTGACCGCCTTCAAAACCGACCTTATGAAAGCCGCCAGCACGGGATTTTTGCCCCTTATGCCCGCGACCGGCAGTCTTGCCCAGACCGGAACCTATGCCACGGCCAACGCGACGCTTGGCGTGCTTGGCTCCCTGTGCAGGTTGAATATTATTTAGACGCATCTTATGCCTCGCACTTAACCAGATAGAACACTTTGTTGATCATGCCGCGCACGCAAGGAGTATCTTCCAGTTGCACGGTATGGTTGATGCGACGCAGACCCAAGCCGCGAATCGTGTCACGATGCGATTGCTTGGTTCCGATCAGGCCCTTGACCTGAGTCACTTTGATTGTTTTAGCGGCTGCTTTAGCTTCAGTCATGTCTTACCCCAGAATCTCGTCAACGCTTTTGCCGCGCTTGGCTGCAATTTCGGACGGCGAATTCAATGCCTTCAAACCGTTTAATGTGGCACGCACTACATTGTAAGGATTGCTTGAGCCGATACATTTGGCCAGCACGTCGCGTACCCCGACCGCCTCGAACACCGCGCGCATCGCGCCGCCGGCAATAATGCCGGTACCCTCGGAGGCCGGTTGCATCAGCACTTTTGCCGCGCCATGCTTGCCGATCACGGTGTGATGCAGTGTGCCATTCTTCAGACTTACTTTTGCCAGATTGCGGCGCGCCTCTTCCATCGCTTTTTGCACGGCGACCGGCACTTCCTTGGATTTGCCTTTGCCCATCGCCACGCGGCCATCGCCATCGCCGACCACGGTCAAAGCGGCGAAACCCATGATACGGCCACCTTTAACTACCTTGGTGACGCGGTTCACGGAGATCATTTTTTCGATCATGCCGTCATCGCGCGCTTCCTGTTGTTGCATTTTTCCTTGCGGCTTAGCCATCACTCAACTCCAATCAGAACTGTAGACCATGTTCGCGTGCGGCTTCGGCTAACGCCTTGACACGGCCATGGTACCGGTTGCCGGAACGGTCAAACGCCACTTGGGTGATGCCCGCGCTCTTTGCCTTTTCGGCGATACGCTTGCCCACCACAACCGCTGCGGCTTTGTTGCCGCCATTCGCCAACTCCTTGCGGACATCCGCTTCGGCGCTGGACGCGCTGGCCAGCACTTTGCTGCCACAAGCGGAAATCACTTGCGCATAAATATGGAAATTAGTGCGGCTTATCGCAAGACGAACCGATTTTTTTTCAGCAATACGAGCACGGGTTTTGCGTGCTCTGCGCTGACGCGCTTCTTTTTTGATCAACATATCCGCCTCAATTATTTCTGCCTTAATTATTTCTTCTTGGTTTCTTTCAGGATCACCACTTCATCGCTGTAGCGCACACCCTTGCCCTTGTATGGCTCAGGTTCACGGAAAGCGCGGATTTCAGCGGCAACTTGCCCGACCCGTTGCTTATCTACACCTTTCAGCACAATCTCGGTTTGCGTCGGCGTTTCAACCTTGATGCCGGCAGGCATTTTGTAAGCAACCGGATGGGAAAATCCCAAAGTCAGGTTCAGAGTATCACCGGCGGCCTGCGCGCGATAACCCACACCGACCAGGTTCAGCTTGCGCTCGAAGCCCTTGCTCACACCCTGCACCATATTTGCCAGCAACGCGCGAATCGTGCCGGACATCGCATCAGCCTGGGTAGAGTCGTTTTGCGCCTTGCACAACAGGCTATCGCCCTCACGCACCACACTCACATCACCCGACAAGGCTTGCTTAAGGGTGCCCAACGGCCCCTTTATCGAAACTTCACCCGCAGCCAGCACGACTTCAACACCGCTAGGCACAACAACAGGATTCTTGGCAACTCTGGACATATCTACCTCGCTACGCGACAACGCACAACACTTCGCCGCCAATACCATTGGCGCGTGCTTTGCGGTCGGTCATCAAACCTTTGGAAGTGGACACAATGGCGATACCCAAACCGTTCATCACCTTGGGAATGTCATCGGAACCCTTGTAAATACGCAGACCGGGGCGGCTGATACGCTGGATCTTTTCGATTACCGGACGACCGCTGTAATACTTCAGGCCGATTTCCAGCGTGGCTTTGCCGCCTTCGCCCTTGATGACACTGAAGCCATCCACATAACCTTCGTCTTTCAACACCTCGGCAATTGCCACCTTCAACTTCGAAGAAGGCATAACCACTGTGACTTTTTCCGCAAGCTGCGCATTGCGGATGCGCGTCAGCATGTCGGAGATCGGATCACTCATACTCATATAATTTCTCCTACCAGCTGGCCTTGACGATACCGGGTATCTCACCGCGCATCGCGAATTCACGCACCTTGATACGCCCCAAACCGAATTTTCTGAAAGTGCCGCGTGGGCGACCTGTCAATGCGCAACGGTTGCGCAGACGAACCGGGCTGGCGTTGCGCGGCAATGCCTGCAACTTCAAACGCGCTGCCATGCGCTCTTCATCGCCGAGCTTCATGTTAGAGATCGTTGCCAGCAATTCTGCGCGTTTGGCCGCAAACTTCTTCACGGTGTCACGGCGTTTTTGCTCGCGGTTAATCAATGCCATCTTAGCCATTAGTAGTTCCTCATTTCTTTAATGGGAGTTTGAATGCCAACAGGAGAGCCTTGGCTTCTTCGTCGGTCTTCGCGGAGGTGGTGATGGTAATGTTCATGCCACGCAACGCATCAATCTTTTCGTATTCGATTTCCGGAAAAATAATCTGCTCTTTCACGCCCATATTGTAGTTACCGCGACCATCGAACGACTTGCCGGAAATGCCGCGAAAATCGCGGATACGCGGAATTGCGACAGAAATCAGGCGATCCAGGAACTCATACATGCGCTCTTTGCGCAATGTCACTTTGCAACCTACCGGATAGCCTTCGCGAATCTTGAAACCGGCAATGGATTTCTTGGACATCGTGACCACCGGCTTCTGTCCGGCAATCTTTTGCATATCGCCAACCGCGAACTCCATCACTTTCTTGTCAGCCACAGCTTCACCGACACCCATATTCAGGGTGATCTTCTCGATGCGCGGCACTTCCATGACGGACTTGTAGCCGAATTGCTTCATCAGATCCTTGGAGACCTTATCCTTGTAAAACTCATACAAACGAGCCATACCCTATACCCCTTAAGCGTCAATCATTTCGCCGTTGGACTTGAACACACGAACCTTGCGTCCATCTTCCAGCGTTTTACTTCCGACCCGGTCGCCCTTCTTTGCCGCCGCGTTGTAAACCGCCACATTCGAAATATGAATTGGCAATTCCTTTTCCACGATCCCGCCGGTCAAACCTTTTGCCGGGTTAGGCTTCTGGTGCTTCTTGACTTTATTGATGCCGCTCACCAGCAGGTAGTCACCCAGCACATGCAGCACATTGCCGCGGCTGCCCTTGTCTTTGCCGGCGATTACGATAACGTCATCGTTTTTCTTGATCTTGCGCATGATTTCCCTTTACTCGACCTGTCTCTGCTTACACACTTCCGGGCTTACAGCACCTCAGGTGCCAGCGAAACGATCTTCATGAATTTCTCGTTACGCAATTCGCGCGTGACCGGCCCGAAGATGCGTGTGCCGATCGGCTCCAGCTTGGCATTCAACAATACCGCGGCATTGCCATCAAACTTGACCAAAGATCCATCGGAGCGACGCACACCCTTGGCAGTGCGCACCACTACGGCGTTGTACACTTCGCCCTTTTTGACGCGACCACGCGGAGCCGCATCCCTGATGCTGACCTTGATAACATCACCAACGGAAGCGTAACGGCGCCTGGAACCGCCCAGCACCTTGATACACATCACGGAGCGCGCACCAGTATTGTCAGCCACATCCAAAACAGACTGCATTTGTATCATTATTTAATCTCCAACTTTTTCCGCTAACGGCGGCCAGTTTTGGAACCCGTTCGGGTTAGGTCGCCGCAAGCGGCGGGTAAGCCATCCTCATCCTGCTTCATTCCCCGGATGGAGAAAGTACAACCACGCCACCCACCTCAGGAGAGGATCAAGGCGATGGCCGTCTGCAACGAAGCCGCGCATTATATGCAATTTAATAAAAGAAGCAAGCAGAATTATTTAACCTGATTAACTCAAGATAAAAGCTGCCGGGAGTAGTCGCAAGAATGGATCGTTGCCTCAAGCTAAAGGTTACCGAAACAACAAGAGTAATCAGACATGTCCAGCTCCAAACTCCAACTGCGGTTTTGACCCATCTCACCAAGCCTGACGCAGCAAGCCGATCCCGTGTGCACCGTGCTGCCACGCGGCCTGCATGTTGTCGCGCGTCAGCCCGCCCAGCGCATACACCGGAATGGATGAACCAGCCGCCATGACCGCGAAGTTCTCCCAGCCCATATGCGGCGCGCCGGGATGGGATAGTGTCGGCAGCACCGGACTCAACAACACAAAGTCGCAACCCAGCGCCTCGGCACGGCGCAACTCCTCCGCGTTGTGGCACGATGCCGCGCACCAATCCACCGCCGGACGCTCGCGCAATCCGGCGAGCTGCACAGCCGTCAACTGCACGCCATCCGCCCCGACCTCCTGCGCCAGCGCGACATCGCCGTTAAGCAACACCCTCGCGCCATGAGCGTGAACCAGCACCACCACCCGCCGCGCCAACTCGCGCAACTCGTCGCGCGCGAGGTTCTTTTCCCGCAATTGCACCAGTTTCAAACCCTCGCTCAGCCTGGCTTCCAGCCTTGTCATAAATGGCTCCATAC
>MGWP01000039.1:31575-60876 GCA_001801055.1 Gallionellales bacterium GWA2_55_18
CGTCGCGTGGGGATAGGTGAACACGCGGGTGATCCACGGATACGCGGTCTCGACCTCGATCCCCAGCTCCTCGCGCAACTCGCGCACCAGCGCATGATAAGGTGTCTCGCCCGCCTCGATCTTGCCGCCGGGGAATTCCCAGTAGCCTGCCCAGATTTTGTCTGCTGGTCGTTGCGCGAGCAGGAAAGAGCCGTCGGGGCGTTGCAGCACGGCGGCAGCGACTTCGACGATTTTTGTTTTGTTAATTGGGTTGTTCAATGAAACCTCATTTTTATTTGGCCGTTCGCCCTGAGCCTGTCGAAGGGGGTAGCGTGCGCTGGCTAATATCCCCTCTCCCTTGCAGGGAGAGGGCTAGGGAGAGGGTAGAAACTCCACCATTTAATACCAACATCAAAATCAACACCGCCGGGGGCAGCCCGGCAGCTGGTTACTTTCTTTTGCCTCGCCAAAAAGAAAGTAACCAAAGAAAAGGCGACCCCGGTTTGCCGCCCTTCGGGTTCCCTGCGTTGCTCAGGGGATAGAAAAAGTCCGAGCCCCACCGCACGGGCACTTCGTGCCCACGCTACTGGGCTTACGCACGCTCTAAATTTGAGAATATGTTATTCAGCGATGAGTAGAAATACTTGCAAGGTGTCCCTACCATTTTTGATTGATATGTATAGCAAGCTCCGGCATTTTTATCAAATCCGTGTTTGTATTTTAGGGAGTGATAGTATTGCCCGTCCATATAAAGCTCTGATCGTGGATGTTCTTCTGCCTTACTAGCCTTCTTTGCCGTTTCTTCAATCTCCATAAGCTGAGCAAACGGAATCCCAAGGCTGTTGAGTGAAATGTGGTTTTCAGATTTAGAAATATGCCGAAGAGAATCATCGTAATATTCGTTGCTTCCTTGTGTTATCACAGCATGAGTACTAACTCCAAGCGTAGCTTGGTAAATGGTATTGATCTCACTGGCGAGATCAATAAACACCTCGGGCTCATAGTTGCATTTGATGCTATTTTTGAAATATCCAACTGACCAATTACTTTTCAGTAAGAGACTATCTGCAAACGAGATGAATAAGATATTTGGGTGCTTCGCTGACACAGAATCAATTTCAGACCTTAATCTAATAAGCTTGTCTCTTGTGATCTCGCCACACTCAAGTGCTTTCTTGAAATAGTCTGCATCAATGAGCGCAAATACAGAATAGGAGCGTAAATAAATATTTTCTAGCCATGCGCTTTTGACAAAGATGCGTGGCTTTTCGTCGCATCGCCAACACCCAACACAGGCAACGAACTGATCCCTTGGCAGAGTTATTGAAATGACGTGAAAACGATCATAAATATTTGTGTACCAAGACAGCTCGATTGAATACTCGTTTACTTTTTTTGCTGCAACATAACTTACGTAACCAACATTTTGGTCTTCCTCTCCGTTGAAAAACCCCAACATCGCCTGCTCGTATTCACGGAGGTAACATTCATCCACCAAATACAAATCTTGATTTAGCGGCACTTCTTCAAATGTGTAATTGTCGAATTTTTCGTGTTGGAACAAGGTCTCTACCCCAAAATGATTTTCACAGTATGACTAAATTTTACTCTGTACCAAGGGAAATAGGGATGAAGCAGAATAGCTTTTGGTGATGCACTCTTTGCGTACCGCCTATTTCCCCTGAGCGCCGCCTCGATCAGGCGCAAGCAGGCGGGAGGGGTAGGCGAGGACTGATGAAACAACTAGCCATTCGACTAAGCTGGCAAAAGACGCCAGCCGAGTCGCTGGTTATGTCTGAGCGCGCAGCGCGAGTTCCGCAGCCGCCTGACCAGACGAGCAATGCAGGGAACCCGAAGGGCGGCAAACCGGGGTCGCCTTTTCTTCGGTTACCTTCTTTTGGCGAAGCAAAAGAAGGTGACTAGCTGCCGGGCTACCCCCGGCGGTGTTGATTTTGAGGTTGAAGAATGGAGTTTCTACCCTCTCCCTAGCCTCTCCCTGCAAGGGAGAGGGGATAGGTCGGCACCCTTCGACAGGCTCAGGGCGAACGGTTAATGGAATGACGCGCTAGCTGCGATAACTCGCGTTGATCTTCACATAATCGTAAGAAAAATCACAAGTCCACAACGTAGCGTTAGCCGAACCACGCCCCAACACCACCCGAATCGTGATATCACTCTGCTGCATCACCCGTTGCCCATCCTCCTCCCGGTAGCTGCCCGCGCGCCCGCCGTTCTCAGCGACCAATACATCATCGAGATACAGCTTGAGCACATCGACATCTATATCTGTAACACCCGCATAACCGATCGCGGCGAGGATGCGCCCGAGGTTGGGGTCGGAGGCAAAGAACGCGGTTTTGACCAGCGGGGAGCGGGCGATGGCGTAGCCGATCTGTTTGCATTCGGCTTCGTTTTTGCCACCCTCGACCTGCACGCTGATGAACTTGGTCGCGCCTTCGCCGTCGCGCACGATGGCTTGCGCAAGGTAGATCGCGACTTCGCTGACGGCGACTTGCAGTGCGGCAAACTCCGCGCTGTTGGCTGAGTTGATTTCCGGCAGGGCGGCCTGGCCGGTGGCGATCAGCATCAACGCGTCGTTGGTGGAGGTGTCGCCATCCACGGTGATGCAGTTGAACGAGCGGTTGGCGGCATCGGTGACCATGCGTTGCAGCAGCGGTTGCGCGACTGCCGCATCGGTGGCGATATAGCCGAGCATGGTTGCCATGTTCGGGTGGATCATGCCGGAGCCTTTGGCGATACCAGTGATGGTGATGGTCGCGCCATCTATGGTTAGTTGTTTGGAAATCGCCTTGGCGACGATGTCGGTGGTCATGATCGCGTGTGCGGCATCAAACCAGTTGTCGGCACGCATGTTTGCCAGGCAGCCGGGCAGGCCTGCGGCGATCTTGTTTACCGGCAGCGGCTCCATGATCACTCCGGTGGAGAACGGCAGTATCTGTGTGGTCTGGCAGCCCAGCAAACCCGCCAGCGCCGCGCAGGTGGTGCGCGCATCCTGCATGCCCTGTTCGCCGGTTCCGGCATTGGCGTTGCCGGTGTTGACCACCAGCGCGCGGATGCCGCCCGGTTGCGCGAGGTGTTCGCGCGCCACGATCACCGGCGCAGCACAAAAGCGGTTCTGGGTGAACACACCCGCGACCCGAGCGCCTTCGCTCAACTGCATCACCAGCAAGTCCTTGCGCTTTTCGCGCTTGATATTGGCTTCGGTGACGCCCAGAAAAACGCCCGCAACGGGCAACAGTTGTGCCGCAACGGGCGGTGTCAGATTGACGGGCATTAGGTTTCCTTTAACTGTAGGCCGCTCCTCAAAATTCAGAGTTCGCCCAAATGCAAGGCGCGAAAAAAATTTCGCCGCGCTGCATATGTATTATATGCAAGCAAGAAATTTTTTCCGCAACGCAGCATTATCAGCCACTTGGTCGCCGTTCTTTGGCGGCCTAGTGGAATGGTTAGTAGTTCCATCAGTTGGGATGAAATCTGGATTTTTAATAACGACCGTGGATGCGATAGATGTAATTGCTCAACTCCACCGATTGGGCGTTCATGCGGCGCACGATGCCATGCACATCGCGCACTACGCCGCGCATTACCTTATAGACGATCATCGGGTGGGTGTTGATCAGCGTCTCGAACTTGGCTTTTGGCAGGCTCAGCAGTTTGGTATCGCCGACCGCGCTAAGCGTCGCGCTGATATGTTCGGAAGTGCCGCCCGCAAACGTGATGATCCCGGCCAAGTCGCCCGGCTTGAGCACATGTATCGCCGCTTCTCCTTCGCTGCTCTGGATTTTCACCTGTATCTCACCATGCGCAAGGATATACAGGTTATCCGGCTGGTCGAATCCCGGGCGGATGATTGCTTGGCCTGCCTTGTAGTCCTGAATCTCGAACAACCCCGCGATGATGCTAATCTCGGCGTCGCTCAATTCCTCTGTAATCGTTGAGGTGCGCAGCGTATCGATCACTAATGACATTTTCTTCCCCTTTCGCGTGTTAACTCAATTTACCGTGGCACTGCTTGTATTTCTTGCCCGACCCGCATGGGCATGGATCGTTGCGCCCCACCTTTTGCCCGCCGCGCACAAACGTTTGATGCTCTTCGCCGGTTGACCCGGCGCTGGTTGGCTGTGCCTCGCCCGATTGGGCCAGCGCCTCGTCGTAATCGGCGTGATGATACTGCACATTTTCCGGCGCGGCTGGAGTTTCTACGGACTCTACATCCTCTTCGCTTCTCACCTGCACGGTCATCAATATCTGCGTCACTTCGCGTTTGATCGCGTCCAGCATCAAGGAAAACAACTCGAAAGCCTCGCGTTTGTATTCCTGCTTGGGGTTCTTTTGCGCATAACCGCGCAAATGGATGCCCTGGCGCAAATGATCCAGAGCGGAGAGATGCTCGCGCCAGTCCGAATCCAGGCTTTGCAGCATAATCATCCGCTCGTAGTGGTGCATGGCCTCGCCGCCCACCAGCTCCACTTTTGCCTGATATTGCTGCTGCGCATGTTCGATGACGCGGGCGCGCAAACCCGCTTCGTTCAATTGCTTGTCTTCCTCCAGCCAGTGCACCAGCGGTAATTCCAGGCGGAATTCGGCAACCAGCGCCTTTTCCAGCGCGGGCACATCCCATTGCTCCTCCATGCTGTGTGGCGGAATGTGCTGGCTGATGGTGTCTTCCAGCACACCATCGCGCATCGCCCGGATGGTTTCGGAAATATCCGAGCTTTCCAGCAATTCGTTGCGCTGCTGGTAGATCACCTTGCGCTGGTCGTTGGCAACATCGTCGTATTCGAGAATCTGCTTGCGCATGTCGAAGTTGCGCGCCTCGACCTTGCGCTGTGCATTCTCGATGGCGCGCGTCACCCAACTATGCTCGATGGCTTCACCCTCCGGCAGCTTGAACCGGTTCATGATCGCCGTGACCCGGTCGGAAGCGAAAATGCGCAGCAGCGGGTCTTCCAAGGACAGGAAGAAGCGGCTCGAACCGGGGTCGCCCTGGCGGCCCGAACGACCGCGCAACTGGTTATCCACGCGGCGCGACTCGTGGCGTTCGGTGCCGATGATATGCAGCCCGCCGCTATCCAGCACTTGCTGGTGCAGTTGTTGCCACTCGGATTTCAACTGGGCGATGAGCGGCTCTCTGGCGGTTTCTTCCAGGCTTTCGTCGGCGAGTATGTGCTCGATTTGCTTTTCAACATTGCCGCCCAGCACGATGTCCGTGCCCCGGCCTGCCATGTTGGTGGCGATGGTAACCATTTTGGGGCGCCCGGCCTGCGCAATAATCTGCGCCTCGCGCTCATGCTGTTTGGCATTCAGCACCTGGTGCGGCAACTTGTCATTTTCCAGCAACTGCGACAGCAGTTCGGAATTTTCGATCGAGGTCGTGCCCACCAGCACCGGTTGGCCGCGCCCGTAGCAATCCTTGATATCGTCGATCACCGCATGGTACTTTTCCTTGGCGGAAATATACACTTTGTCCATCATATCCTTGCGGATGGTCGGACGATGCGGCGGGATGATCACGGTTTCCAGGTTGTAGATTTGCTGAAATTCGTAGGCCTCGGTATCCGCCGTGCCGGTCATGCCGGCCAGCTTGTGGTACATGCGGAAATAATTCTGGAAAGTGATCGAGGCCAGCGTCTGGTTTTCCTTCTGGATCGCCACGCCTTCTTTGGCTTCCACCGCCTGATGCAGGCCGTCCGACCAGCGCCGCCCGGACATCAGGCGCCCGGTGAATTCGTCCACGATGATGACTTCGCCGCCCTGCACGACATACTGCTGGTCGCGGTGATACAGGTTATGCGCGCGTAATGCCGCGTACAGGTGGTGGATCAGGGTGATGTTGGCGGGGTCGTACAGGCTGCCGCCGGGCGGCAATAAGCCCGCCTCGGTGAGAATGCTTTCCGCGCGTTCGTGGCCAGCCTCGGTGAGCAATATCTGTTGGTTCTTTTCATCGACGCTGAAGTCGCCCGGCCCATCTTCATCGGCCTCACCAGCTTTGCGCAACAGCTGTGGAGCCAACTGATTGATGCGCACATAAATATCCACGTTGTCTTCGGCCTGGCCGGAGATGATCAGCGGGGTGCGCGCCTCGTCGATCAGGATCGAGTCCACCTCATCCACGATGGCGTAATTGAGCGGGCGCTGGTAGCGTTCGGAGGCATGGTTCGCCATGTTGTCGCGCAGGTAGTCGAAACCGAATTCGTTGTTGGTGCCGTAAGTGACATCTGCGGCGTAAGCGGCCTGCTTGTCGGCATGCGGCATCTGCGACAGGATCACACCGACCGACAAGCCGAGGAAGCGATATAACCTGCCCATCCACTCGGCATCCCGTGCGGCCAGATAATCGTTCACCGTAACGACATGCACGCCCTTGCCGGAAATCGCATTCAGATAGACCGGCAGGGTGGCCATCAGGGTTTTACCTTCGCCGGTGCGCATTTCGGCGATCTTGCCGTAATGCAACACCATCCCGCCGATCAACTGCACGTCGTAATGGCGCATCCCCAGCGCGCGGGTGCTTGCCTCGCGCACCACTGCGAACGCTTCCGGCAGCAGCGCGTCGAGCGTTTCGCCCTGCGCAAAACGCTGCTTGAAACTGTCGGTTTTCTGGCGTAATTCATCATCGCTTAGCTTGGCGATACCGGCTTCCAGCTTGTTGATGGTTTGCGCGGTAGCGCGATATTGCTTGAGCAGACGGTCATTGCGGCTACCAAAGACTTTTTTCAATACACTGGAAATCATGTTGTTCCAAACTGCAAAATAATAAAGTATTCAACAACAAATAATAAAGGGTGAGGCTATTCAACACCTCACCCTCACCAATATCCACTACACCCTGTTAACTGGCCGTTTTTTGCAGGAAACGCACGGGATTCTGGGCGATTCCTTTATAGCGTATTTCAAAATGCAAGTGGCTTCCTGTGGAACGCCCGGTGCTACCGACTACTGCGATTTTTTCACCGCGCCGCACCACTTGGCCTACTTTTACCAGCAGCTTGGAAGCATGTGCGTAGCGCGTTATGATGTCATTGCCGTGGTCGATTTCGACCATATTACCATACTGGGCATGGTAACTCGAATAGGCCACCACACCGCCAGCCGATGCATGAACCAGCGTTCCCGTCGGAACCATGTAATCGACACCTTCATGCATGGCATTTGCGCCAGTAAAAGGGTCTATGCGCCAACCGAAATTGGATGAATACCAGCCGTCGTTAATAGGTTCGATAGAAAGCAACATCTTATTGCTCAGTTGATTCTGTAGCAGCATGGTTTCCAGCGCCATCAACTTGTCGCTACGGTCATTGACCACTTGCGTCAGTCTGCTCAACTGCTGGTCCAGGCTGCCCACGGACATTTCCTGCGCGGGCAAAGTCACCAAAGGCCCGCCTTGTGCGGGTGGTTGGTCAAACCTGAATTCTTCCGGTTTCATGCCGGTCAATTTGGCCAGGCGCGCGCCAAGCGTGTCCAAGCGCTGCATCTGGGCCTGCATCTGCCCGACCCTTGCGGCCATGGCATCAAGGCTGCTATGCAGATAAGACTGCTGTTTTTGCTGCTCGGCACTCTGCAACTTGGACAGAAAAGCGCGCACTCCATCCCCCAAGCTTTCCGGAGCAAACCGCACCAGCGTGTATTGCAGGGTAAATGACGCGCCCAGCATCAGCCCGAGCAGCAACAGCACCGTCAATGAAATATGCATGCCATTCAACGTAATGCTGCGAGTTTTTGCCAAGTTATTGGAAACTAGAATAACATTCATGCCTCCCCCATCCCTTCTGGTCGTAAATTTGTGGCACAGCGATTCAAATCATTACTGAGCGACGATTCGGAATTACGCCCGCTATTGGTCAAAGCACAAGCCTTGTCGGCCTTGCAGCGCCATTTTTCCGACGCTGCCCCCCCCAATCTTGCACAATCCAGCCAAGTATTGGGGCTGCAATCGGGTGTTCTCAGCATCGCCGTTGCCAATGCCACCATCGCCGCCAAGCTGCGCCAGCTTGTTCCGGATATTATTATTATGCTGCGAAACAGCGGGTGCGAGGTTAACGGAATCCGCGTAAAGGTGCAAGTTTCCTTTAGCCCAAGCCAGCCCGAACCCAGACCCCGCAAGCTCGGCAAAGCGGCCAAGGACGCGCTGAACGGACTCAGTCAGACATTGGAGGACTCGCCGCTCAAGCTTGCGCTGACAAAGCTGACCAAAGCAAAAGAATAATTCCATTTCCACATCAAATAGCGCAATCTCGCCCCTACTGGTTTACTTGACCCTTGAAATGGGATTGGAATAGAAGCCTATTTCGGCAGATTGGCAATAATTTTTCATGCCGATTTAACCAGGTACAGAATTTCCGGCAAAAAAACCTCCGTCACCAGTAGCGGCACCCCATGCAGATAAAACAACGAACGGCGCGCCCATAGCCTGCCCGGAGGATTACCCAGCATTACAGTAGCGCGCCGATACAGCGGGTGTGCGCTACGCAACACCTTGTAATGCAGCGGCTTGCGCTCCACCAGCGGATGCGCAAACAACAGTGCGCCAAGCGGCTTGTTGCCCAATCCGCACACCGCAGACCAAGCGCCGTGCAAGTGTTGCCGCGCACATGCGCTATGCGCAAACACGACCGGCATGCCGTCGGCGTACAGGAACACTTCACGCGAATAGGCGAGATGCTGCGGTGCGACACCCAGCAGGGCAGCCTCGTCCAGCGCGATGCGCGCCAAGCCGCTACGCACGCCGCGCACCGCGAAGCGGGTGCAGCGCTGCTGGATGCGCTGCGTCAGCGACCCGCGGTCGCGCAGCCAGTGCGCAAGACCGGCAGGACAACCTAACGATACACCATTCCAGAATTTATCAGTCATGTCGGTAGGGGCGCGATTTATCGCGCCCTTTTTATGATGCATAAACAGACAGAGAGTGATGAATCGCACCCCTGCAATATTTAAAATCAGACGTGCAAGTAGTCATGTTTGTTTGCCATCCAGCGTTGCAAATGCCCTCGCGCCGCTTCGGGAAAATCGCGCAGCAATTCGTCGGCGGCTTGCCGCGCCTCATTCAACAAATCTTCATCCGCGCCGATGTCGGCGAAGCGCAGCATCGCCACGCCGCTTTGCCGCGCACCGAGCAGCTCTCCCGGCCCGCGCAATTGTAAATCCTGCTGGGCGATGACGAAACCATCATTATTCTCGAAAATGATTTTCAGGCGCGCCCGCGCCAGCTCGGAAAGCGGTTGTTGGTACAGCAAGATGCACAGGCTCTGCGCCACGCCACGCCCCACCCGTCCGCGCAATTGGTGCAGTTGCGCCAATCCCATACGTTCGGCATGATCGATCACCATCAGGCTGGCATTCGGCACATCCACGCCGACTTCGATCACCGTAGTGGCGACCAGCAATTGCAATTCGCCCGCCTTGAACGCCGTCATCACGCGCGCCTTCTCGGCACTATCCAATTTACCATGCGCCAGCCCGACACGCAGTTCCGGGAAAGTTTGCGTGAGCAACTGGAAGGTCTCCAGCACAGTCTGCAACTGCAACGCTTCGGATTCGTCGATCAGCGGGCAGACCCAATAGGCCTGTTTTCCTTCCATGCAAGCGGCTCGCACCCTGTCGATCACCTCGTCGCGGCGTTCATCGCTGACCAGTTTAGTAATCACTGGTGTGCGCCCCGGCGGCAATTCGTCGATCACCGACACATCCAGGTCGGCGTAATAGCTCATCGCCAGAGTGCGCGGGATCGGCGTGGCGCTCATCATCAACTGGTGCGGCTCCTGTAGGTCTGGTTTTAACCCGACGCTTTCCTGCCTGGCTGAAGCCTGTCCTGAGCCTGTCGAAGCTGCCCGACCTGCGCCATATTTGCCTTTGTTGCGCAGCGCAAGCCGCTGCTGCACACCGAATTTGTGCTGCTCGTCCACGATCGCCAAACCGAGTTTGTGAAACTCGACCTGCTCCTGAAATAACGCGTGCGTGCCAATAGCCAGCAGCATTTCACCGCTGGCGATGCGTTCGGCGGCGGCCTGTTTTTCCTTTTTCTTCAGGCTGCCGGATAGCCACACCGGCGAAATGCCCAGCGGCGCGAGCCAGTCGCGCAGTTTTAAATAATGCTGTTCGGCGAGGATCTCGGTCGGTGCCATGAATGCGGCCTGGTAGCCGTTCTCGATGGCCTGCAATGCGGCAAGCGCCGCAACGATGGTCTTGCCGCTGCCGACATCGCCGAGCAGCAGGCGCTGCATCGGGTGTGGCTGCGCGAGATCGCGGCTGATTTCGCCGCACACTTTTTGTTGCGCGCCAGTCAGCGCGAACGGCAAGCCTTTTATCAACTGTACAGTGAGCCGGTGCTGCGGTGTGAGTCCGGGTGCGGTGCGCTTGCCGCGCTCGCGGTGATGCGCGCGCATCGACAGTTGCTGCGCCAGCAACTCGTCAAACTTGATGCGCCGCCATGCCGCATGGCTGCGCTGCTCAAGGCTGGCCGCAGAGATGTCCGGCGGCGGATTGTGCAGCAACCGCACACTGTCGGCAAAGCCGGCCAGCTTCATCCTTTGCAACAGCGCATCCGGCAGAGTATCACCCAGCGGCAACGTGTCCAGCGCGTTGGCGATCAGCTTGCGCAACACGATTTGCGACAATCCGGCAGTAGTCGGATAGATGGGCGTGAGGCTTGGTTGCAGCGGCGTATCGTCGTCCACCGCGCGACATTTCGGATGCACCATCTCCAGCCCGTAATAGCCCATGCGCACTTCGCCGACGGCGCGTATCTGCCTGCCTTCGGCAAGCTGTTTCTGCTGGCTGGGATAGAAATTCAGGAAGCGCAAATACAGCTCGCCGCCGTTGTCCTGCAAACGGCAAACCAGCGTGCGGCGCGGGCGGAAGACCACTTCGCTGTGCGCGATGACGCCCTGCACCTGCGCATTCATACCCGGCTGTACCGTGGCAATCGGCGCAAGATGGGTCTCATCCTCGTAGCGCAACGGCAGGTGCAGCAGCAGGTCGGTGCGGTGATGAATGCCGAGCTTGGCGAGCTTGCTTAGCGTGGCAGGCGAAATTTTTGCGGGCGCGTTCAATTCGTGTTCTTCACGGCATTGATTTCGTAGGGGCGAGATTTATCGCGCCATGGTTTATTTCCATATCAAAAAAGGGCGCGATAAATCTCGCCCCTACGATATTTCGTTTTGTATAACTATTCTGGAATGCACCGCTAATCCTGAACCACCAGCACGCCATCCATCTCCACCAGCGCCGCGCGCGGCAACGCCGCCACACCCACTGCGGCGCGTGCCGGATACGGCTGGTGAAAATAGCCCGCCATGATCTCATTCACCCTGGCGAAATGGGCGAGATCGGTAAGGTACACGTTCAGTTTCACCATGTCGTCAAAACTGCTGCCGGAGGCGCTCGCTACCGCGCGCAGATTCCGGAATACGCGATGGATTTGCGCGTCGATACCTTCCACCATCTGCATAGTGTCCGGGTCGAGTCCGATCTGCCCGGACAAGTACACCGTATCGCCGACGCGCACCGCCTGGGAATAAGTGCCGATTGCGGCGGGCGCATCGGGGGTTTGAATGGCTTGTTTGTTTGTCATATTTAACTCCTGCTAAAAAACAGTTGCGTTTGAATCAACCTAGAAGAAGCATTTGTCCACGAAATTCACGAAAAACACGAACAAATTCAAAAGGATCCATGTTGCGAAACAAAACCCGACGGGTGAGTCGCCAAGCTAATGCAACCTCTTGTTTTATTTCGTGCCTTTCGTGTTTTTGCGAGTTGGGCAAAAGACGCCCATCCCTGCTTAACCCGCTTCGTGGATAAATTGCCGTTTTTAGGATCAATCGCCACCCAACGGCAAATCCCCATTGACCGGGCTATTCGATACCACCAGCCCAAAATGGCGATAGGCATTCGCGGTGGCCATGCGCCCGCGCGGCGTGCGCTGCAGATAACCCTGCTGGATCAAGTACGGTTCCAGCACATCCTCGATGGTGTCGCGCTCCTCGCCGATGGCGGCGGCAAGATTATCCACGCCGACTGGCCCGCCGAGAAATTTCTCGATCACGGTGAGCAGCAATTTCCTGTCCATCACATCCAGCCCGCGCGAGTCCACATCCAGCATGGTCAACGCGGCATCCGCCACTTTGCGGCTTGCATCGCCGCCTGCCTTCACATCGGCGAAGTCGCGCACGCGGCGCAGCAGGCGGTTGGCGATACGCGGTGTGCCGCGCGAACGGGTGGCGATTTCCAGCGCGCCGTCATGCGACAGGTTCATCTCCAGCAGCACCGCCGAACGCATCACGATGCGCTGCAATTCTTCCGGCGTGTAAAACTCCAGCCTTGCAACAATCCCGAAGCGGTCGCGCAGCGGATTGGTCAGCATCCCCGCGCGTGTGGTCGCGCCCACCAGCGTAAACGGCGGCAGATCCAGCTTCACCGAGCGCGCCGCCGGGCCTTCGCCGATCATGATGTCGATCTGGTAGTCCTCCAGCGCGGGATAGAGGATTTCCTCCACCACCGGCGACAGGCGATGTATTTCATCGATAAACAGCACATCGTTCGGTTCGAGATTAGTCAGCAACGCGGCAAGGTCGCCCGCGCGCTCCAGCACCGGGCCGGAAGTGTGGCGCAGGTTCACGCCCATCTCGCGCGCGATGATCTGCGCCAGGGTAGTCTTGCCCAGGCCGGGCGGGCCGAACAGCAGCACATGGTCGAGCGGCTCCTTGCGCAACCGCGCCGCTTCGATGAATATTTCTATCTGGCCGCGAATTTTTTCCTGCCCGACATACTCGTCAAGCTGTTTGGGACGCAACGCGCGCTCCAGAATTTCCTCCTGCTTTGACACAGGCGAGGATGCGATCACCCTGCTGGGCTCCGGGCGCGGTTCGGCGGTGAGATTATCGCTGTGGATCATGGCCTGATTATATTTCCTATTGGTATCTTATCAATCAAATGATCTTGCAATATGACAAGATTTGGTGCTTGTCGAGCATTGAAATGGCCTCACGGCATCTTCCCTCCATTTGATGCATGCTTGGGGCAGCTGGCTTCTGCGCGCGCAGCTTCTTTGAGCCGGTTTGTCAGTTTATACACTACTGAAAGCAGGCATTCCGCCTGCATGTCCGGTTGCGGTTGCGCCAGTGCTGCCTGTAGCGGAGCCTCTGCTTCGGCGGCACGCCCGAGCCCGACCAATGCCAGTCCGAGATTTTTGAAGGCTGAGCTGCGCAAGGATTCCGGGAGGTGCGGCGACTCGATTGCCGCGCGAAAATGAACTATGGCGTTACTATAGTAGCCGGCATCCGACATCCATAATCCGGCGTTGTAGTGCACCTGCACATCGTCAGGGAATTGTTTGGACAATGACGACCATTGCCTTAAATGTATAAGTTGGCACTTCTCCCAGACAACCTGCACAGGAGAATTCCATTTGGCTTCAATAGGGAGTTGATTCAGTATAGGCCCCAAATTTTGCAGGAGGGCCATAGCCTCATCAGGTTTGCCGGTTAAAACGGCATCGACATTGACCGCATGGACAACCTTAATCAGCTTAATCATGACGTCTCGATACTCAGGAATTGTTATGCTGCTGGCGGTCTCGCTTGCTTCCTGATACAGCCCTTGCGGCAGCTGAAAAGCGAGTATCTTATACACGGTTGGCATATAGTATCCGGGGGTGGCGCGCAAATCGACATCCAATAATGTTTCAAAACTGCGCCAGTCGCGAGGCCGTTCCGTGGTTTGGAAACCCCATGAAATTGCAATGATAAATAATAACGCCGTGCGTGGCATGGGCTTCAAGCTCCATGCCAAGGCAACAATCAGCAGCACGACAGGCCATACCGCGAGAGCCAAAAACCGGTCTTGAACGAGTGATGGCGCGCCATAGGGGATTATTTGCAGATGGGGTATACAGAGCAGAAAAAAAACGACCAAAGCAAAACTCTCTAGTGACCGTTTGCGCAGAAGTATTGTCGCTCCGACCGCTGCAAATGCCAGAACCGCTACCCCAATGGCAATCATGGCCGGGAGGTATGGATCACCCACCGGGTAAAATAAATGGCGACTTTCCGGGCTGGCAGCAAGACGGGTCAACCACCCTAGCACTGCCAGCGTTCGTGTAAATGTCTCAACGCCAAAATAAGCGGGAGCAGCTCCAAAGCTGCTGGAAATAAAGATCAGAATCAGCAATCCTGCCAGAAACAATATTGCGAGAGGCCACAACAACAGGGAGCGATGCCTGTCCGGTTCCGGAATATCGCGCCAGAAAATTACCCAAAGCATGGCGATGGCTGGCGCAACGGCAACATACGAAGCTTTCGACAGCATTACCGCCACAAATGCAAGCAGCGCTGATGCGGCATGCGGCGTGGAAAATCTTCGCTCCCGTTGAACATTCACTGCGAACCATAGAGCAAGCATTGAAAATAAATTAGGAAGCACATACTTGCGTCCGGTGATATACACGACCGATTCAACAAGGGCAGGATGCAGCGCGAATAATGCTGTGACTGTTGCGGCGGCCCATGGCGCGCTCGCAGCGTCTGCTGGGCGAAAATATCGCCACAACCCTAAAGTGGTGCCATAGACCAGCGGCAAACAAAGCAGATACAAAATGATATTGTGCAGACGAAACGCGGGCGGGTTTAATCCGAACAGCGTAATGTCAAACCAATAGGAAAGCTCGCGTAGCGGCAGAAATTCTGACGCTACGTTGTATGGCTCGGTAAAGAGACGCCACAGCTCGCCCAGATGGAGCCTTGCCAGTCTGGTGTTGTCTTTTATTTGAGATATATCGTCAGAAACGAACGAGTAGTCCAGCGCCTGCAGGTAGGCTGCAACCGCTATCGAGGTGCTGATCAATACAAGCATCAATGGTGCAAGTTTCCATATGCGGTGATGGAGGGGGAAGTATTTCATTCTGGGCATCGATTAATGGGTGTGAGTCATTTGGTAAAAAATACGAATCGCACCATCAGCACATAGGAAAGCAACGCCATCGGGAAGATAAGGATGGCCTGAGATAATATTTTGTCGCTCAGCAAGCCGGAAATTAACTCAATCAACATGAAATTAATTCCATAGATAAGCAGGTAGCAAATGACAAAACGGGGGAAGCGAGCAAGTGAAAGCTCACGGAATGCGTAACCACCTGTGGTAATAAAGTTGAATATTGTCCCGAGAAGCGTACCGGCTAACAGGGCGAACCATACCGGCATACCGGCGATAATGAAAGCACTGTAGACCGCGAAACCGAAAAGAGTATTAACTGCGCCGGCGATCAGGAAGCGTATGAATCTGTTTCTGCGTAAACTGGAATCAGCACTATGCACAAAACGATTGCAGCCGACAATTTCAGCGACAAATTGGCAGAGTCGGTTAATCACGTTTAAACCCGGTAGTGATGAGATTGCCCACGTTCACCCCCAGCTTGGTATTAGCCATTCCCAGCGATGTCATCAGGTTGGGCATCGCCGATTTAATGCCGCGAGGCAATGGCAGCAGACGCATCCAGTAGCGGAGCGGGTAAGTATTGACGAAGGCGTTTACCGTGATGTCAGTGTAACCGGCGCTTTCAAAAAGATAGCGCACACTGCGCCCGGAAAATAGTTGCATATGTTCGATGTCGATAATAGGGGAACGCTTGCCGAGCAGCCGGTTGACCAGGCTGCGATAATCGTGCGTCACAGTGACAAAAGCACCACCCGGACGAAGCAGACGGAATGCCGCATTGGCGACAATATTCGGGTCTCGCACATGCTCCATGGTCATGAAGCAGCAAATCAAATCGAATGAATCGGGGGCGAAGTCCTTTTCTTCAAATATCCCCTCACGTAACCACGCTCGCCGATATTCTGGAGCCGCAGCTATCGCTGCGGACGATGGTTCAATGCCGACGAGTTCTGTAAAGCTTTTACGAGACAAGTAATCCAGAAAAACACCATTTCCTGCGCCAATTTCCAGTGCGCTTTGATGCCGCACAAGCAGGCTTAATGTTGGCTGAATGGCTTTAATGTAGGCAGCTGCCGCATCGTTTGCCTCCTCCGAGCTATCATAGTCAGCCGTATGGTAGGCGCGTGCTAGTTCGCCCTCGTCAGGTGGCTGATCAGCATAGATTAAGTCGCAGTTGGGGCATTGCACCAGTCGGTGGCACATGAACTCCGGTTCTTTGCGCGAGGCAAAGCTAAATCCAGATAGCTTGGCAGGATCGATGTTTTTTTCGATAACCAGTTTTGTTTTCTCAAAACTGGTGTGGCAGACCGGACACGGGCGGGACTTCAGCATTATTTGTTACCCCTTGATGCGATCAATGCCCAAACTATAACCAGTTGGACTCATGTCGATTTTAGCCAATCAAGCAGAAGCGACTCGGTTCTGTTGGAATTCGGGTGTTCTATTTCCATGCTACCAAGCGTCTTCCTATAACTTTGTAGTTATAAATCTGTATGAAGGGAAGCACAGTTCTGGCAAGACCCTCATCTATAACCAAAAAATATCCATGATCCACCAGCGCTTGCAAAAAATTGGCGAATTCACGCCTGGATACCCATGAGGACAGCGGGTTGTAATAACCGACAGGAGCATAGCCGCCGTAATAATTTAATAAAAAATCATGGTCACTGACAAAATAGACTTTTGGGTTGTCACCGGTGACCGATTTAACCTCGGCGATAACACTCATGACATCCTGTGCTGAATATTCCGATGGGTAGATGAATTGCCATTTTCCCGCATTGCGCGCCTGAATTGCGGTTTTGTTGGTGATGTTGTCTCCGTACCATATGGCTATTGATGCGATGAAGGTGAAAGAGATGATGGTCACCAAATTACGACGAATGAACGATGTTGCCGGTTTGCCGGAATTCTTGTCCAGAGCATGTCCGCCAAGGTCCAACAAAAGAAAAAACAGCAGCACCAGAATGACCGAAATGTTAATGATATTGTTCTCATGGCTCCTGCCAAAAAAGTAGAGCGAATTTCCGATCACCAGATAAATCAAGCAGAAGCCCGCCGCCAGGTATTTTCTGGGAACATTGGTGCGCAACCTGAGCAGGAGCACAAATGCCAATCCGGACATCACCACCACATACCAGTAAAAAGAATTGGTTGCTATTTTCATAAAGCCTATTCCCAGTCGCTGGTAATAAAAGTCGTTCTGTCCATCAGCATTACTGAAGATCAGATAATGCGCCAGTGCACCCGCCAGAATAAAGACAAGGTTAGGATAATTTTTTTTGAAAAATATGCGCAATGCTATTGATGCGGTCTTGATTGCCTTGCCGGGCAGCGCAACCGCATCGAGTACACAGAGTGTCAGCAACAGTTGAATATAGGCGGCACTGTAAATAATGCCAAAATTCTTATGCAGCAGCAGCATCAGTCCGCAAAACAGGCCTGCGCTCCAATGGTACGGTCCCTTGAAATACACCAGCACCAGCAGGATCAACCACAGGTCAAGGCGAAGTGGTGTCACCTGGAAGATACGGGCGGCATCGTCCGGCCCGGCATAAATACGCACCAGAACCAATGCGACCAGCAAGAATACCGGGAGGCGCTTGTCAAGAAGCCATTTTTTTGAGAAGGCAAAGAGCCCCAACAGCAGCAGGTAATAGGCCCATTGAGCAACCATCTGAAACAGATTCAGGTCAAGCTGTAGCTTCATCCATGTCAATGCGATCAAGGAGAGCAGGAGATCATACTGAAAGTAGGTTTCCGAGATATTAGCTCCGTGAAACAATCGCAAGGCGGGAGCGAAAATATATTGATAATCAAACCAGGAAAGCGGCTTGGTGCTAATGAAACAGACCGGGATCAGCAGGTACGCGGCCACTATCAGAGCCCATCTGGCCGAATGCTTTTGCAGATAACACAGCGCAACGATAATGGGCAGGATTACAGCCATTACCGTGAATGACCGCGCAAGAATATCCGCGACGGCATGACCTTCCAGAGTACTCATGGGAGGATGAAAGCCGATGGAATGGATAAAGACAAGCGATACCGTCGCCAGCGGAAGTGCCAACAGATAGCGAACAGGCTTGCCAGCAAGCCTGTTCCATCCACGACTCAGCGCATAGACGAAAAACAGGTCAAGAAACATCAGGGCGTATAACGCATACAACTCGATGCCGTCTCTCTCACTCTCGTCAAGCCAACGAAGTTGCCAAGGCATGATCTCATCAGCCTTGAACTGCAGGTTCTGACTCCATATCCAGGGAGCCAGTTGCAAGTAGCAGAAATACAACAGGCCTGCACTAGCGGTGGCGATCAGTGTTGCTTCCAATACCTCCCGTATGCTGATTGACGCTACATACGATGCATTTTGGTTTGAATCAAGCACATTACTCACTAACCGCCCCTTTACCGATAGCTTTGTCCTAAGTAAGCAACCATTTTCACAAATAATACACTCAGCGAGCTTTGCCATCAGGTAAAAGCTCGGTGGCTTCGCCATTGCGGATCAACGCGGATCGTATCAAGCGCGGGCGACCTTTGACCTCGGCCATGATTTTGGCCACATACTCGCCTACCAGCCCTATAGCGAAGAGGTTGAATGAGCCGAATAGCAGAATCGTAATCAGCAGGGTGGTAACGCCGCGCGGCGCTATATCCGGCACGAGCAGTCGCAACAGGGCAACCACGATAGCGGCCAGTATGGATAACACCAGCGAAATGACCCCAACGGTCGTGAGCATGGTGAGAGGCGCGTTGCTGAAGGAAAAAATCCCCTTCTTCGCCCAGTCGATATTTTTGATCAGGCTGTTGGTCGATGTTCCGAACATGCGTTCCGGGCGGACATAATCGACACCGGTTTGCTTGAAGCCGACATAAGCGCGCAAGCCGCGCACAAACAAATCGCGTTCCGGACAGTTAAGCAGCCAGCCGACCACGCGGCGATCCATCAGCGAGAAATCGCCGGCGTCAAGGGGAATATTGACGTAGCTGAACATGGCGAACACACGGTAGAAAAGTTTATACATAAAACCCCAGTACCAAGGCATCTCGCGTTTGATGCGGCGACCATATATGACATCGTATCCTTCTTCCCACTTGGCATAAAAAGCTTCGATCAACTCGGGCGGGTCTTGCAGGTCGCCGTCCAGCAGCACGATGCCGTCCTTGGTCGAAAGCTCCATGCCGCTGCGAAAGGCCATTTGCGAACCAAAGTTGCGCGAATGCGAAATACCGATCACGCGCGGATCGTTCGCGCTGATGTCACGGATTACCTGCGCGCTATCGTCCGGGCTGCAATCGTTGACAAAAATGATTTCGTAATCGATCTCCAGCTTGCAGAAGATGTCGTTCAAACGGCGATACATGACGGGGATTGCCTGACTGTCCTTGTAGCAGGCGATGATGGCTGAGACACTGCGCTTGCGCTCGCCGATATTTTTCTTGGATGCGGCAACCATTTCACCATCGCTGAGCTGCTCGACCCAAAGAGACATGGAGCGCAGGCCGTCCTCCAATTTAACCAGCGGTTGCCAGCCGAGTTTATCGATCGCCTTGCGCGGATCGGCATACCAATCCGCCAGATCCCAGGCGCGCCCTTCCATGGTGCCGAACTGCGGCTCTGCCGCCACGCCAAACACGCGCCGCGTTACCCCCGCCAATTCGGCGATGGTGGTTTTGATGCCGGTGCCGATATTGAAGTTCTCCCCATATAGTCCAGGATGCATTTTCGCCGCCGCCATAATAAAAGCGGCGCAAACATCGTCCACATGAATGAAATCGCGTGATGTACGCGCATCGACGAATGGCGGCAGGTTCCCTGCAAGCGCCTGGCGCAACAGGTTTGGAAACAACCGGGAAGTGTCTTCCAACGGGCCGTAGACTGCGTACAGCCTCAGGTTGACGCAGGGGAATTCGCGCTGTTTGCCCATGAAACGCAGGTATCCGGCGAGCGCCACCTTGGATACGGCGTAGGGGCTGTTTGGTTCGCACACGCTGTCTTCGGACGGTGCGGCGCAATTTGTTCCATACTCGGACGAGCTTCCCGCGTGAATGAAGGCGGAAAATGGCTTGGCTGCAAGCAGACTGACCAAATTAACGATAGCCTGAAAATTCGTCTGGTAAATCAGATTTGTGTCTTCCTCGAACGAATAGGCGCCATAGGCCACGCAATCGAAAACCGTTTGCGGATTTACGCTGTTGACGAGATTTTTTGCGGCAGCATAGTCGTTGAGATCAACCGCAACGACCCGCTCGTCAACAACGTCGGCAAGACGCCAGCCCTTTTCGCGGTTGACAACCGCGTAGACATCGCCGCGAACGGCAGCGAGCATCTTGTATAGGTTGGCTCCAATAAAACCCGATGCGCCCGTGACCAGGACAGGCCCGCTGAGTGAGCGGATATAAGCCGACAAATCAGTCATGCTGTGAGCCTTCCGGTGTGGAAAAATTTTTTAATATCGCAAGCATACTATCAACATCAAGAGCGGATTGCCGCCGCAAAAAATTCTGTGATCCGTACCGCTCAAAATGATGTGCGCGCGCATAGAGGTGCCGGAAGCGGCGCACGGCGATGTTTTTCTCGGCCAAGTACAACAACAGATCAGAGCCGAATCCGCCGTGCCGCACATGTTCTTCGGCGACGCACAGGCTGGATGATTTTTCAATCTGGTTTGCAAGCTCGGTCGGTAGGGGATTTTGCTCAATCGGAAGCTCGGTGACAACCCAAAAGTTGGGGCGATATTCCACGGGCAACTGTTCGAAAGCATCGATATAGGTTCCTGCCAGCGGCCCCACCGCAATCACCACCGGCCCGCTCCCGCAGGTTAGTTGCCGCCACGGCGCATAGGCGGGCACTGTGTAACCATTGGGCGGCTCACCGCGTCCCATCCGAATGTAAGCTGGACGAGAAGAAGCGCCAGCGCGCGCAATCACCGCTTCCATATCCTCGTCGAACACTGGAACAAAGACGGACATGTCAGGCAAAGTCAGCAGCACTCCATAATCTTCAATCGCGTGATGGGTAGGCCCCATCACGCCATAGCCATATCCCCCGCCGTTGCCGATCAGTTTTACCGGCAAATTGTGGAAGGTAATGTCATTACGAATTTGCTCGAATGGCCGTGCGTAGCAAAATGGCGCGATGCTGTATACCCAGACTTCAAAGCCTTGGCGCGCCAACCCGGCGGCTACCGAAACCATATTCTGCTCGGCAACTCCGGCATTGATGAAGCGCTGCCCCAATGTTTCCTGCAGCGGCTCCAGCGCCATGAACCCCAAATCACCGGTAAGGAACACCATCTCGGATTTAGTCGCTCGCGCTACCAAAGCATCACAAAGTTGTTTTCTCATTTAAGCCAATCTATGGATACATCTTTGCAGTTCATTGCTTTTGCTACCCTACCCATGAACCTCATGCTGGCAATGGATTTGTAGGGTGCATCCATGCACCATGGTGCGCGGAGCGCACCCTACGGTGAGGTTCATGGGACTCAATTCGGGCGAAAAAATTGGTGACTGCGTTCTCTCCAGCAAGCGTGAGAGGGAACTTGTGTGTATAGATTAGCATTTATGCGAGCCCTCGATTTCCTCAATGGCCATTTTGAACTGGGCTTCTGACAGCGGCAGGTAATGCCATTCCATCCGGTTTTCCATAAAACTGACACCATGCCCCTTGACGGTGCGCAAGATAATAATCCTAAGGCGTTGGCTCTCGCCTTCAAGCGCAGCGCGGATGGCATCTGGATTATGGCCGTCAATTATTTGCAGATAAGCATCGAAGCCCTTCAGCCTATCCCAGAGCGGGGACATAGAGGCGACTTCGGATGTAGAGCCAAACCCTTGCAAATTATTATGATCCACCAGCACCGTAAGATTGGATAGCCGGTGATGGCAAGCAAAGATCAGCGCTTCCCATGTCGAGCCTTCCTGCCATTCACCATCCGAAGTCAGGCAAAACACCTGCGCACCATTGCCCTTTAGTTGAAAGGCAAGCGCCGTACCAGCAGCCAGCGACAAACCGTGCCCCAAGCTGCCGGTAGCAAACGGGATATCCGCAACACCCTTCGCTGGAGGATGGCCTGCAAGCAAAGTATTGTCTTTGTGGAATAGCTTTAAATCCTGGTCCTGGAGCCTCCCCAGACTCCAAAGTGCGGTATAGAGCGCACCTGCCGAGTGTCCTTTGGACAGCACAAACTTATCCTCTGCACCGAGATACTCATGAAAAACAATCAGCATGGCATCGAGCGCCGACAAATTTCCGCCAATATGTCCGACACCACTGTCGAAATGCATTTGCAGCAGGCGTTTGCGCGCGGCGAAGAAATCTTCTGCGGCTAATTTGGTTTTGATACCCATTATTCCTATCATTTCGTCCTGTTGAAGGCGACAACTCGACTGGTGTGCCGGTAACGCTCAACCCGCCAATTGAGCCAGTCTGCCTCCGTTATATTCCAGTGCCTGTTTTAACAACTGCTGGATACGCGGGCGATTGCGCAAATATGGATTGGCAGCAAGGATATTTGCCCAGCGCTCGGCGATATGTTCGTCATGGCGATACGCCAGATAAATTCCCATTTCCTCGGTCAGCCTAGGTAGGATTCTGTCATCCCCCTCCAGCTTGCGCAATACATCATCCGGCATCGTAGGGTTGAAAAAACGCAGTTCATACTGTTGAATCAGCGCCTGATTTTGTGGTGTCCGACGCATTACCAGCATTGCCAGCGGGTCGTGATAAACACACGCCCACTGGTCGTTTGGAAATAGTGCCAGCTCTTCCTGAATACCCACGATAGCATAATTAATATTCCATCGCGTCAATTCGCCAGGCTGTTTTACAAAACGGTAAGTGTCACCAAACACAGAATGCAGATTAAATTGGAATATCTTACGCTCGGGTGCTAGGAAATAAGACAGATAGCTGCCGAAATGACCGGTGTTGTAATAATTGCCAGTCAGGCCCATTGCTTGGACAAAACGCGCCGAGCCAACCGGCAAAAAAATCTCATTCAGGTGGTAACCAAAAGGGTGTGGTGATTTGTCCACAAATTTCACGATGTAGCCATAACTGGCGATAAATACAGCCGCCGCCCACATCACCCCTTTGACTAACAATTGTTGCGATCTGCTTACTGATTGCCGGATGGTGATAGTCATCAGGCTGGCGATGATGGGAATCAGCACGATTGATGCCACGCCGACGGCACGTGAGTACCTGATCGCCATAGCGCCGAACACAACGAGCAACATGAGCTGGGTGATGTCGATACGGCGAATATGGCGCAAGGCCAGCAGCGTTGCACAAGCGAGCAGGAATATAAAAGGCTTGAAATTGTCCCAAGTGATCGGCATCATTTCACTGATTTTGTCGGTGATAACACTGTTCTCGCCCCCCAATAGTCCCAAAAACATACCATAGGAACGCAGGCCTAAGGGGTCGACTAGCATGGCGAGCATGGTTATGGCGTAGCAGCGGTTAAGTGTGCTTAATACAGAACGATCATTGATGGCATCATGGCGCAGCTTGGGAAAAAAATGTTTAATATTTTCCCCAGCGACGAACAGGCTCAGCAATCCCAAGCCATAGACCGCGCCATGGAGCCAGTTCCACACCACCATAATCAGGGGAATAAGCCAAAACATTCCCCGTGTGAGCCGCCCAGCACGATAGCTGTAAAGTATGAAGCTGATAAGCGCGATATTGAACAGTGAAAATAACTCCGGACGTTCGGTATAGCGCCCCCACCCAGCCAGTACGGCGAATACACACAGCAACGCAGCTAACCACGGCTGACTGCCGACTATGCGCGCAGTACGGTAGCCAAGCCAGACAACCAAAGCGGTGAGCAGTAATTTCAGGCAAAGCAGCCCAGAAGGTCCAATTGACTGCCAGATAAAGTAAAAAATGATCTGTGCCAGCCATTCATGGTTTTCAAATTTCTCCCCGAAGTGAGTGAAGGAAAAAACTTCTTCACCGATAATCCGTCCGCCCTGAATCATTTCGCGACCATTGGCCAGATGCCAGTACATATCCCAGTCAAAGATCGGAGACATCACTATAACCAGAGCGCATAGCCAAGCGGTAGGCAGTGCCAAGCGGCTCATGGTATTTTCGTCAAATGGTGCGCGGAGTTTCATAAGATTTGTCTTGCCAAAACATTAACAACAAGTAAGCCTGATTCATACGTGCGATCTTGCCAAGATCGCAGCGGGCTGCGTTTGCGATACTTTTCACAGGTTTTAGCTGCCCCCGGATAGTCGTTGACATCCCTCTTTGGCCAGTTGACAACTTACCTTGTAATCAGCTTGGGCTTTCTGCGTTTCTCCCATTTTTTCGAACACCAGTGCGCGCCCATAAATAAAGTGAGCGACTGGAGGTTCGCCCATTTGATGCATAAGATCGATGGCAATGTTGAACGACATAAGAGCATTCTGCCAGTCCCCTTTATTTAAATAGGCTCCGCCCATGTTTCCATACACGTCTGCATACCCTTCGGCCAAAGCGATGGCTTGTTTAAAGTCGGCTATGGCTTGATCATATTTTTCAATTTTGGTCAGTTCAGTACCCCGGTTGAAGTAAATTCTATGCGCTCCCGGCAAATCTGCACGGCCCTTGACCAGCTTTTCCGCGTCATCCCACAATAGCACGGGGTGCGAGAATGTCATCAAACGCTCCATCGAAATCGGGAACATTGCCAGTGCAATGGCTGACAAAATTCCCGCAGCCATGCGGACATTGCACTTTGCGAAAATTACCGGCAACAGGCAAAAAGCTCCTGTTGCCCACAGATAACTGCGATACAACACAAAAACTTCCTGAATCCGTACGGTTGATAATTCGGTTAAAAACATCACGCACGGGAACAACATGGCAAACCCTGCCAAGCCCGCACGTCCCCGTTTCAGCAGCAGCCAGAATGCGCCCGCGCCCCACCCAGCAAAGCCGACTAATGCCAGCAGGTAAGGGGAGAGCAGCGATCTTGCGAAAGGTTCGCGCATATCAATAGACATCCAGGCGGGGTTGGGCAAAACCCACAGCAGCGCATACTTGAAAAACAGCCAGGTTTGGGTAAGGATGCTCAGCGGGTAGGTTAATTCGCTCTCGATTCCCCATATGAAATACGACGCATTGATTTCGTACACCGAACCAAGCAAGCTTTTTTTAGCCAGCAATACAAATATCGCAATCACGGTGAGTGCGGCAAAGATTCCCCATCTCTGCTTGAGTTTTTCCCGCCAATCGTCGTGTAGCAGAATGGTCAACGCCAGCAATGCAGCCGGCAACATGATGGCGTGTTCCTTGGAGAACACCGCCAGATAATATAAAGGCACGCTCATCCACAGCCAGAGTTTTTTTTGCCGGATACAGCCTTGCACATAACACAACATTGCCAGCAAGCTAAACAGCGTAGCCATGATGATGGTGCGCTGCACCAGATAACCCGCCGCGTAAGTGGTTACAGGGTGAAGAGCAAACAACAGTGCTGCAAAAAATGCGGCAAGACGCGAATTTAACGCGGGTTGTTCATGAGTCTGCGTGGCGCCAAGAGGATCAATGGATTGTAGGTCGGGTTTTAACCCGGCATGCCTGTCCTGAGTTTGTCGAAGCGGTCTGGCTAAAGCCCGACCTACGTTTAATGGATTGCCTGAATTCAAATCATCTTCGCTATGATTGCCGTACACCGCCGCAAACAACTCCGCGAGAAAGAAAAATAGAGCCAGTACCACTGCCGCATGCAATAGCAAATTTCCCGCGCGAAAATATAATACCTCTAACCCAAACCACTCTTTGCTCCAGGCCAGCGTGGCATAGGGCAACGAGCGCAATTCGAACAATGAAAAACGATAGCCAGAAACTGGCTGTTTACCCTCGCTATCCACCGTGAAGAACGAGACATCGTCAAATATGATCGGGTTCCACAGAAATTGCCCATACAGTGCTGTGGTCGCCAGCACCAGCAATAGCGCCGGAATCCATGCTCGCGAGCATTTTTGCAATAATGAGGGGGCTATAGAGTTTGGCATACCAATTTTAAACATAGTTTTTTCTGGATAAAAAAAACCCCTCATAAAGAGGGGTTCTTATTAAAGCCAATTGATTATGGTTTACACAGGTTCATGGTTATGCAATTACCACCACCTGCCCAGCTCACACCCTTGGCGGTACTAAAAGTCGGAGTCAAGGTGTAATTTGCACTATCCACTTGGGCTGTGCCCACAGCCGTAATAACAGCATTACCCGCAACAGCCAAAGTTGCGCCATACTTGCCGAACGAGTCAGTAATGGCAGCCGGAACACCCGATTGACCATTGATACAAAGAGCATAAGTGCCACTATTATCGGCGAGGCAATCTTCAACAGCAAGTTTCACTGCCCCTGTAGCATTTACAATTTCAGTAAATTTGGCCTTCTTGGTGTAGTTGCTGTAAGCCGGAATGGCCACCGCAGCCAGAATACCGATAATCGCGACCACGATCATCAATTCGATCAGCGTAAAGCCTTTTTGTATGTTTTTCATGTAAAGCTCCTTTTGAAATAAACACACACGTCGTGTGTCGTCGAATTATAAAGCAATAATTATGCCAATATTGCAACATGTTGTTTTATTTAAGTTACCAAAAAAAACAAGCTATTCACCCCGGCCAACCTTTGTCGTAAAATCGTCAATAGAGTGACGGATTTGGGCAGTTATTGGTATCTATAATCTGACCGCTCACCCGAGCCGCGTAACATTCAGTCATTATTTCTCTTTCAAGGTAGCAATAACTACGTAGGGTGCATTCCATGCACCATTGCTATTGGCGCATGGAATGCACCCTACGATATTGCACTTCCGCAAAAATATTTGCAAAAGCTTGCATGAGCCACTAGAATGCGCGCCTTTCCGTTGTACCGAATTCTCGAGGAGTAGTCATGGCAAATAGCGCACAAGCCCGCAAGCGTGCACGTCAGGCAGTTAAACAGAACGCCCATAACAGCAGCCTGCGCTCGGAATTGCGCACTGCGATCAAGAAGGTCACCAAGGCTATCGAAGCCGGTGACAAGGCCGCCGCTCAAACCGTTTACAAAGACTCCGTCAGCACCGTGGACAGCATCGCCGACAAGAAGATCATCCACAAGAACAAGGCAGCCCGACATAAGAGCCGCTTGTCTGCGGCAATCAAGGCGATGGCATAAACGCCGCTTCGTTCTGATTTACCCCAGCAAGCCGGCAGCAATGTCGGCTTGTTTGCTTTGCGGGGCAGTTTGGGCCAATATATGCCCCTTGCTCAATTGTTCAACGGCGGCGTGTCCGCCGTCTTGTTTTTTAGAGGTCACCTGTTTCCATGGGTTGCCTGTTTCTAGGGAGTTGATAGATGCCGCATGTGATGAACACTTATGCCCGTATCCCCATCGCCTTTTCGCATGGCGAAGGCGCGTGGCTGTGGGATACCGACGGCAAGCGCTATCTGGATGCGCTGTCCGGCATCGCCGTGAACACGCTGGGGCACGCGCATCCGCGCTTTACCGCCGCGCTGAATGGGCAGATCGGCAAACTGATTCACTGCTCCAATATCTATCAGGTACGCGAACAGGAACTGCTGGCCGACAAGCTATGCGGCCTGTCGAACATGCAGGAAGTATTTTTCTGCAATTCCGGCTGCGAGGCGAACGAGGCCGCGATCAAGCTGGCGCGCATGTACGGCCACAACCGGGATATCGAATCCCCCGCGATCATCGTGATGGAAAAAGCCTTCCACGGGCGCACGCTGGCAACCCTTTCAGCCACCGGCAACCGCAAGGTACAGGCCGGTTTCGAGCCACTGGTCAGCGGTTTCGTGCGCGTCCCCTATAACGATCTGGAGGCGATCCGCCATGTTGCCCAGCACAACAGCAACGTGGTTGCGGTGCTGGTCGAGCCGATCCAGGGCGAAGGCGGCATCCGCACGCTGGACATCCATTACCTGCAACAACTGCGGCAGATCTGCGACGAACACAACTGGCTGCTGATGCTGGACGAGGTGCAGTGCGGCACCGGGAGAACCGGCAAATGGTTCGCCTTCCAGCACACCGGCATCCAGCCCGATGTGATGACGCTGGCCAAGGGACTCGGCTCCGGCGTGCCGATCGGCGCATGTCTCACAGCGGGCAAGGCAGTTGACCTGTTCAAGCCGGGCAATCACGGCTCGACGTTCGGCGGTAATCCGCTGGCTTGCACGGCAGGCTTGGCCACGCTGAATATTATCGAACAGGACAAGCTGCTGGCGCACGCCGAAAGCCTTGGGCATTTCATACGGCAGGGTTTCGCTGCTGCCTTGCAAGGAGTAAACGGCGTCAAGGAAATCCGCGGGCAGGGGCTGATGCTTGGCATCGAGCTCGACAAGCCCTGCGGCGATCTGGTCAAACAGGCTCTCGCGAAAGGGCTGTTGACCAACGTGACCGCAGACAACGTGATCCGCCTGTTGCCGGCATTGACGATGTCGCAAGATGAGGCGCAGCAAATGCTGGATATCCTGTGCCCGCTGATAAAAGAATTTTTGCAACCCTGATTGGTAACGAATCATGCCAGCAAAAAAAATAGCACCGGTAAAACATTTTTTACAGTTCAAAGACCTGACCCGCGAGGAGTTCGAATACCTGTTCGAGCGCACCCGTATCATCAAACAGAAGTTCAAGGCCTACCAGCAGTACTGGCCGCTGACCGACCGCACGCTGGTGATGATTTTCGAAAAGGCCAGCACCCGTACGCGCCTGTCATTCGAGGCGGGGATGCAGCAACTGGGCGGTTCGGCGATCTACCTGAACACGCGCGATTCGCAACTGGGGCGCGGCGAACCGGTGGAAGACGCGGGGCAGGTCATCTCGCGCATGAGCGACATCGTGATGATCCGCACCTTCGAGCAATCCATCATCGAGCGCTTCGCCGCGTATTCGCGCGTGCCGGTGATCAACGGCCTGACCAATGAATACCATCCGTGCCAGGTACTCGCCGACATCTACACCTATATCGAGCATCGCGGCAGCATCCAGGGCAAGACCGTGGCGTGGATCGGCGATTCCAATAACATGTGCAATACCTGGCTGCAAGCCGCAGAGGTGCTGGATTTCAACGTGCATGTCTCGACACCGCCCGGCTACGAGGTCGAGCCGGAACGCGCCGGATTGTTCGGCGAGGATCACTACGAGGAATTCGCCGACCCGATGGAAGCCGCGCGCGGCGCGCATCTGGTGACCACCGACGTGTGGACCAGCATGGGCTTCGAGGCGGAAAACGAGGAGCGCATGAAGGACTTTGCCGACTGGCAGGTGGACGAAGAAATGATGCGCGTTGCCGCCAAGGACGCGTTGTTCATGCACTGCCTGCCCGCGCATCGCGGCGAGGAAGTTTCTGCAGGAGT
>MGWP01000039.1:61049-66784 GCA_001801055.1 Gallionellales bacterium GWA2_55_18
AAAGTGGTGGTGCATGAGGCTGAAGAAGGCGGTTACTGGGCAGAAGTTCCAGCCATCCCCGGTTGCGCGACACAAGGGGAAACCTTCGAGGAGTTGTTGCACAATTTATATGAGGCGGTTGAAGGATGTCTTTCGGTGGACATTGCGCCTATCCCTGCCTCGTCGCATGACCGCATTTTCGAAATTGCGGTATGAAAGCAATTTCCGGCAAGGATTTGGCGCGTCTGCTGGAGCGTCGCGGCTGGGAATTATTGCGGGTTAACGGCAGTCACCACATTTATGGCAAACAAGGCAGCGTTGTCAGTCTGTCGGTGCCGATACACTAGAATCAGGCGCTCAAGATGGGCTTGCAGCGTCATTTGCTTAAACTAGCGGAAATTACAGAAAACGAACTATGAGCGACATCAAAAAAGCCGTCCTCGCCTATTCCGGCGGACTCGACACCTCGGTCATCCTGAAATGGCTGCAGGACACGTATCAATGCGAAGTCGTCACCTTCACCGCCGACCTCGGTCAAGGTGAAGAGCTCGAACCAGCACGCGCGAAAGCCCTGAAAATGGGCATCAAGCCGGAAAATATTTTTATCGACGACCTGCGCGAAGAATTTGTGCGAGATTTCGTGTTCCCGATGTTCCGCGCCAATACCGTGTACGAAGGCGAATACCTGCTCGGCACGTCGATCGCGCGCCCGCTGATCGCCAAGCGCCAGATCGAGATTGCCGACAAGACTGGCGCACAAGCCATCGCGCACGGCGCGACCGGCAAGGGTAACGACCAGGTGCGTTTCGAGTTGGGTGCCTACGCGCTGAACCCGAACATCAAGGTGATCGCGCCTTGGCGCGAGTGGGATTTATTGAGCCGCGAGAAGCTTATGGCGTACGCCGAAAAGCATGGCATCCCGGTGGACATGAAACACAAACAGGGCGGCTCACCCTATTCGATGGATGCGAACCTGCTACACATCTCCTTCGAAGGGCGCCATCTGGAAGACCCGGCAGCAGAAGCCGAGGAAAGCATGTGGCGCTGGACGGTGTCGCCGGAGAAGGCGCCGGATGCCGCCGAATATCTGGACATCGAATTTGCCAAGGGCGACATCGTGGCGCTGAACGGCACGAAGATGACACCGGCGCAAACACTTGCCAAACTCAATGAACTCGGCGGCAAGCATGGCATCGGCCGCCTCGACCTGGTGGAAAACCGCTACGTCGGCATGAAGTCACGCGGCTGCTACGAGACACCCGGCGGCACGATCATGCTCAAGGCGCACCGCGCCATCGAGTCGATCACGCTGGACCGCGAAGTCGCGCATCTGAAAGACGACCTGATGCCGCGCTATGCCTCGATGATTTACAACGGCTACTGGTGGTCGCCGGAACGCAAGGCGTTGCAGACCCTGATCGACCATACCCAGCAGAGCGTGAACGGCTGGGTGCGCGTCAAGCTGTACAAGGGCAACGTGATCGTGGTCGGGCGCGACTCCAAGACCGATTCTTTGTTCGATTCGTCCATCGCCACTTTCGAGGACGACAAGGGCGCCTACGACCAGAAGGATGCGGCGGGCTTCATCAAACTGAACGCGTTGCGCATGCGCATCGCGGCGAATTTGCACAAGCGTAAATAATGGGAACGCGGGCATCTTGCCCGCATGCAGGCGAGACGCCTGCGATCCCAAAACGGAGGCTCACCATGCTTTATGAACTGAGCGGCGACATTCTGTTAAGCGGCGCAAAAGCCATCGTGCAGGGCGTCGCGCCCAACGATGATTTTCATCATGGCCTTGCCTTGCAACTGCGCGAGCGCATGCCCGCGATGTACAAGGACTTTCGTCATTATTGCCAGACCAAACACCCCAAATCGGGCGGCCTGTGGACATGGATGAGTGCCGATGGCCGCTACATCGTCAATCTGTTCACCCAGGACGGTGCTTATGATCATGGCAGCAAACCGGGGCACGCCTCGATCAGCCATGTAAACCATTCGCTACATGCCTTGCGCGGCCTGATTGAAAAAGAACATCTTCCAAACATCGCCCTGCCACGGCTGGCTTGCGGCATGACCGGACTGGATTGGAATGAGGTAAAACCGCTGATCGAAAAACAGGTCGGCGATCTCGGCATTCCGGTGTATGTTTATACCAATTACCAAAAAGGCATCAAAGCCAGCGAACCCCCAAAATAATCAAACCATTTCAAAGGAAAGCAGCGTCATGTCAGACAGATTCGATAACGTCAGCGTAGGCAAAAAGGCCAATGTATTCTTCGACGGCAAGTGTGTGTCGCATTCGGTATTCTTTCCGGATGGCACGCGCAAGACCGTCGGCGTCATCATGCCAGGTAGCCAGCTCACTTTCAATGTCGGTGCGCCCGAGCTGATGGAAATCACCGGCGGTACATGCGAAGTAAAGATCGCCGGTGAGCCTGTTTTTAAGATCTATGCTGCGGGTACCAGCTTCAAAGTGGCGGAGAACAGCAGCTTTGAGATACATGCCAAGGATGAAGTGAACTACGTTTGCAGTTTTGGTTAAAAAATTCTTGTCCACGAAAAACACGAAAGGCACGAAAAGTAAAAAACCATCAATTATGTCGGTTAGCTAAGTTGCTTTCTGGATATTAACCTGACATCTCATTTTTATTTTAATATTTGGCTTGTTCGTGTTTTTCGTGCCTTTCGTGGACAGTATTTGTTTTTTATTTTTGAGCAGGAGCGCAGCATGCCATCTTTCGACATCGTTTCCGAAGTAGACAAGACCGAAGTCAAGAACGCCATCGAGCAGACCAACAAGGAAGTTGGCACCCGCTTCGACTTCAAGGGTTCAGACGCGCGCGTCGAGCAAGCCGAGCTCAAACTCACCGTGTGGGCAGACAACGAATTTCAACTGGACCAAGTACAGGACATCCTGAATGCCAAGCTGGCCAAGCGCGGCGTGGATATCAAATGCCTGGAGATCAGCGAGAAGATTGAGAAAGTCAGCGGCAACAAGGTCAAGCGCGGCTGCGAAGTGAAAATCGGCGTGGAAATCGAGCTGGCGAAAAAAATAGTCAGGCTGCTCAAGGACAGCAAGATGAAAGTGCAAGCCAGCATTCAAGGCGACACTGTGCGTGTCACAGGCAAAAACCGCGACGACTTGCAATCCACCATCGCATTCGTCAAAAAATCGATCTCCGATTTTCCGTTGCAATATCAAAACTTCAGGGAATAAAAACCCTTCGGATGGCAATATCGCGGGACTGTATCTTACGCCATAGTACGCTTAGCGCGGTACGCTCTACATCAGGCAACCATCCCCGCCGCCACCGTATTATTACTGGCCTCGTCAATCACGATAAAACTGCCGGTAAAGCGGTTTTTGCTGTAGTGATCGAGCGCCAGCGGCTGTTGCACTTTCATCGCGACGCGCGCGATGTCGTTCATGTTCAGCTTGGCGGTTTCGTGGTGCGCCAGAGTGTTCACGTCGACGCGGTATTCGAGGCGTGAGAACAGGCATTTCACCATGCGCGTGGTGTGCTTGATGATGTATTTGCGGTTCAAGTCGAGCGGCGCTTCGGCCAGCCAGCACAGCATGGCTTCAAATTCCTTGGCGACTTGCGGCATCGTGCTGGCTTTGACGAACATGTCGCCGCGCGAGATATCGATCTCATCTTCGAGCGTGAGTGTGACGGATTGCGGCGCGTAGGCGCGTTGCAGCTTGCCATCGTAGGTGACGATTTCTTTTACCTTGCTGGTGCGCCCCGAAGGCAGCACGGTAATCTCGTCGCCGACCGCGATCTCGCCCGATTCGATACGCCCCATGTAGCCACGGAAATCGTGATGCTCCTGGATTTGCGGGCGGCATACCCATTGCACCGGATAGCGGAAGTCGGCGATGTTCACGTCGTAGTCGATCACCACGTTTTCCAGAAAATCCAGCAGCGGCGCGCCCTTGTACCAGCTCAGGTTGTCGCCGTGCTCAACCACCATGTCGCCGTTCAGCGCGGACATCGGGATGCATGTCACATCATGGATGCCGAGCTGCGCGGCAAAAGCGCGGTACTCGGCGACGATCGCGTTGAAGGTGTCTTCGGAGTAGCCCACCATGTCCATCTTGTTCACCGCCAGCACGATGTGCGGCACGCCGACCAGGCTGGCGAGATAGGTATGGCGGCGCGTCTGGGTCAGCACGCCTTTGCGCGCATCGATCAGGATCACCACCAGATTCGCCGTGGAGGCGGCGGTGACCATGTTGCGCGTGTACTGTTCATGCCCCGGCGTGTCGCCGATGATGAACTTGCGCTTCGGTGTGGCAAAGTAGCGGTACGCCACGTCGATGGTGATGCCCTGCTCGCGCTCGGCTTGCAGGCCGTCGGTGAGCAGCGACAGATCGACGGCGGCCATGCCGCGCTTTTCGCTGGTCTTGGAAATCGCCGAGAGCTGATCCTCAAAAATGGATTTCGAGTCGTGCAGCAGGCGCCCGATCAGCGTGCTCTTGCCGTCGTCCACGCTACCGGCAGTGATAAAACGAAGTAGTTGTATTGCGTTGCTCATAATGTAACCTCAAATTTTCCGGCTTCGTCATTCCCGCGCATGCGGGAATCCAGTGGTTTTATTCAATATGCTTTTGGTTTTGTCCCGCGATGCGGGAAATTTTCTCTTCTGACTGGATTCCCGCCTGCGCGGGAATGACGGTTCAGAAGTACCCTTCCTTCTTGCGCAGCTCCATCGAAGCTTCCGAGGTCTGGTCGTCCATGCGCGTCGCACCGCGTTCGGTGATGCGCGTGGTCGAGGTTTCCTCGATGATCTCCTGTGCGTTGCTTGCGTGTGACTCCACCGGCGCGGTGCAGGTCATGTCGCCCACGGTGCGGAAGCGCACCGAGAGTACTTCCACTTTTTCGCCCGGCTTGGGCTGCACCAGATGCGACACCGGAATCACCGAATTGCCACGGCGGATCACTTCGCGCTGGTGCGCGTAATAGATTTCCGGGATATACAGCTTCTCGCGGGCGATGTATTCCCAGATGTCCATCTCAGTCCAGTTGCTGATCGGGAACACGCGGATGTTTTCTCCGGGATGCACGCGCGTGTTATAGATGTCCCACAGCTCCGGGCGCTGGTTCTTCGGATCCCACTGGCCGAACTCGTCGCGGAACGAGAAAATGCGTTCCTTGGCGCGCGCTTTTTCCTCGTCGCGGCGCGCGCCGCCCATGCAGGCGTCGAAACCAAATTCGGCGATGGTTTCCAGCAGGGTCACGGATTGATACGGGTTGCGCGGTTTATCCGGGTCTTTGATGACGATGCTGCCGCGCTTGATGGAGTCTTCCAGCGAGCGCACGATCAGCCGCTCGCCGAGATCGGCGGCCAGCTTGTCGCGTGTGACGATTACTTCCGGGAAGTTGTGCTCGGTGTCGATATGCACCAGCGGGAACGGGAACTTCGCCGGACGGAACGCCTTTTCCGCGAGGCGCAGCATCACGATGGAATCCTTGCCGCCGGAGAACAGCAACGCCGGGTTTTTGCACTCCGCCGCGACCTCGCGCATGATGTGGATGGATTCGCTTTCCAGCACATCCAGATGGGTAAAGGTGTGTGCAGTCATTTTCAACTTTCTTTCGTTTTTTCAAACATTCAATTCATTCATCCGGGATCGCGGGCATCTTGCCCGCATGCGGACGAGGACGTCCGCGCCCCCCGGGTACGAAACGCACCCTTGTATGATGGAATTTAATGAAATGCTGTATAGGAGGTTGAGTAAAGTTTTACGT
>MGWP01000040.1 GCA_001801055.1 Gallionellales bacterium GWA2_55_18
GGAAGAACTGCCGCGCATCGCCGAGGCGCGTGATCAGGGAATCATTACGGCGGAACAGGCGGTGCAACTGGAACGGGATTACGCGTTGCGCCGCAAGGTCATCATGGTGGATGACTTTGCGCCGGAGCAGTTGCGGGTGAACAAATAAACCTGGGAAAAATAGCTGTCCACGAAAGGCACGAAAAACACGAAACGAGGATAAGCAGGTGCAAGACGGGAGTTCGCAAAAAATCCAGAAAAACTTCATGCTATGGATCAATGCCCAATGGGTGAGTCGCTGAGCCGATACAGCTTCTCGTATTATTTCGTGCCTTTCGTGTTTTTCGTTAACCAATGACTTAGCGCATGTTTTACCGCGCTTAGTCAGATGGCTAGTTAGTTCATCAGGATGAATTGCTGTTTTTTGGATAAACGTAAACGGGGTCAAGAGGGCAAGATGAATGCATTGCAAGACGATGTGATCACACCGCAGCAGGCGGGTACTTTGCACGGGCTGTTCGTGGAGCGCGCGCGCCGCTCGCCGGACAAGGTCGCCTACCACTATTTCCAGCAGAATGACTGGCGCGATATCACCTGGCGCGAGATGCTCGGCGAAGTGGCGCGCTGGCAGGCGGCGCTGGCCGGTTTGCAATTGCAGCGCGGCGACCGCGTGGCGATCATGCTGCGCAACTGCCCTTACTGGATGATGTTTGACCAAGCGGCGATGTCGCTGGGGCTGGTGGTTGTGCCGCTGTATACCGTGGACAGGCCGGACAATGTTGCTTACATCGTCAACGATGCCGATGTGAAAGTGCTGCTGTTTGAAAATGACGAGCAATGGCAGGCGTTGCGCACGGTGCGCGACCAGCTCGGCAGCGTGAAGCGTTTTGTGAGTATCGACAGGCTGCGCGATAGCGCCGAGCCGCGCCTGAAATGCATGGATGAATTCCTGCCGAAAACAGCGCAGTTGCAAGTGAGCAGCCCTCTCCCCACCCCTCTCCCGATGCCCTCTCCTCAATCCTCTCCCGCAAGCGGTAGAGGAGGCGAACGAGAAAGGCAATCTTCAACCCCTGCGGGCGAGGGAGCAAACGATCCGCTGCGCGGAATTTGCTCCAACGAGCTGGCCAGCATCATTTACACCTCCGGCACCACCGGCAAGCCCAAAGGCGTGATGCTGAGCCACGCCAATATGCTGATCAATGCGCATGCCTGTCTGGGATTTTTTCTGGTCAACGAAAACGATACGTTCTTATCCTTCCTGCCGCTGTCGCACACTTTCGAACGCACGGTGGGTTATTACCTGTCGGTGATGGCCGGTGCGAAAGTCGCTTTTGCGCGCTCGGTCGCGCAGTTGTCCGGAGACTTGCACATCATCCGCCCCACCATCCTGATTTCGGTGCCGCGCATTTATGAACGCATCTATGGTGTGATAAGCGCCAAGCTGGAAGAAAGCTCACCGTTGAAACGCAAGCTGTTCAACCTCGCCGTGGAAATAGGCTGGGCACGCTTTCTGCACCAGCAGGGGCGCGGCACATGGCAGGCCTCGTTCCTGCTCTGGCCGGTGTTGCAAAAGCTGGTTGCGCAAAAAGTCCTCGATCACCTTGGCGGGCGGTTGCGCGTTGCGCTGAGCGGCGGCGCGGCGCTGTCGCCGGAAATCTCGCGGGTATTCATCGGGCTGGGGCTGCCGGTCATACAGGGCTACGGGTTGACCGAGACCAGCCCGGTGATCAGCGGCAACCATCCGGAAAACAATTTCCCGGATAGCGTCGGCCAGCCGATCCGCGATGTGCAGGTCAAGCTCGGCGAGCAGAATGCGCTGCTGGTGAAGGGGCCGAATGTGATGATGGGCTACTGGAACAATCCCGAGGCAACCAAGGCCATCATCGACGCGGACGGCTGGCTGAACACCGGCGATGTGGTGCGCATCAGCGAAACCGGGCACATCTACATTACCGGCCGCATCAAGGAAATCATCGTCATGTCGAATGGCGAAAAAATTCCGCCGAGTGACATGGAACTGGCGATCCTGAATGACCCCCTGTTCGACCAGGTCATGATCATCGGCGAAGCGCGCCCTTACCTGGTGGCGCTGGTGGTGCTCAACCCGGAGGCATGGAAGAGCTTCGCCAGGGAAGTCGGCGTGCGCGCCGATATGCCGGAAGCCATGACCGATAGCCGCGTGGAGGGCAAGGTATTGAAGCGTATCGCGCTCGATCTGCGCGGCTTTCCCGGCTATGCGAATGTGCGCCGCGTGCTGCTGATGCAAGAGCCGTGGACAATGGAAGACGGCCTGCTTACACCCACCCTGAAGCTCAAGCGCAACAAGGTGGTGGAGCAATTCGCGACGCAAATCAAGCAGCTTTATGAGAGGCATTAGCATGATGGGTTCCCATGAGTGAAAATCAGCCGCAAACCACCACCCTGCCGCAGCGCGAGCCGACCCTGCGCGTGGTCGCCATGCCTTCCGACTGCAACTATACCGGCGACGTGTTCGGCGGCTGGATCATGGGGCAGGTGGATATCGCCGGTAGTATCCCGGCACTGCACCGCGCCAAGGGCAGGATAGTGACGGTGGCGGTGAATTCCTTCATCTTCAAGCAGCCGCTGTTCATGGGCGATGTGGTGAGCTTTTACGCGCACCTCGTCAAGGTCGGGCGTACCTCGATCACCGTGAATGTCGAGGTGTATGCGCAACGCGACCCGGAACGCCCGACCTGTGTAAAAGTGACCGAGGCGACGCTGACCTATGTGGCGGTGGATAATGATCGCAAACCGCGCGTCGTGCCCGATTTGTAGGGTGGGTTGATGTGAAACAACGTAGACCACAACCTCAACCCCTCCCGGCCTCCCCTTGTCAGGGGAGGTGATTTGGCTCTCCCCCTGACAAGGGGGAGATGGAGGGGGTTTGTAGTAACGCTATCAGAGGATGATATGAACACAAATTTTCAGGTTCGCAAAGTCGCGGTTCTCGGTGCGGGAGTGATGGGTGCGCAGATCGCCGCGCATCTGGTCAACGCCAACGTGCCGACCATCCTGTTCGATCTGGCGGCGCGCGGAGGCGAGCCGAACAATGTCGTCAACAAGGCGCTGGACGGCCTGAAAAAACTCGATCCCGCACCTGTCGCCAGCCCTGCAAAAATCACCTTTATCCAGTCGGCGAATTACGATCAGCATCTCGACCTGTTGCGCGATTGCGATCTGGTGATCGAAGCCATCGCCGAGCGCATCGACTGGAAATCCGACCTGTACCGTAAGGTTGCGCCGTACCTCGGCGAGTGCACCATCTTCGCCAGCAACACTTCCGGCCTGTCGATCAACCAGCTCGCCGCAGCCTTTCCGGAAAACCTGCGCCACCGCTTCTGCGGCATCCACTTTTTCAACCCGCCGCGCTACATGCATCTGGTCGAGCTGATTTCCTGCTCGGAAACCGACGCCTCATTGCTTGATCATCTTGAAGCTTTTTTGGTATCCGGTCTGGGCAAGGGTGTAGTGCGCGCCAAGGACACACCGAACTTCATCGCCAACCGCATCGGTGTGTTCTCGATGCTCGCGACCAAACACCATGCGGCGGCATTCAACCTCGGCTTCGACACCGTGGACGCGCTCACCGGGCGCTATCTCGGCCGCCCCAAGAGCGCCACCTTCCGCACGCTGGATGTGGTCGGCCTCGACGTGTTCGCGCATGTGGTCAACACCATGCGCGAGAATCTCACCGACGACCCGTGGCACAAGCATTTCGAATTGCCGGACTGGTTCAACCGGCTGGTCGATCAGGGCGCGCTGGGGCAGAAGACCAAACGTGGCATCTACCAGAAGATCGGCCAGGAGATTCATGTACTGGATCTGCACACCGACGCCTACCGGCTTTCCGAGGGCAAGGTGGACGACGGCGTGAAGGCGATCCTGCGCGAGCGCGACTGGGGCAAGAAACTCCACGACCTGCGCGCCAGCGCGCATCCGCAGGCGCAATTCCTATGGGCGACATTCCGCGATGTGTTCCATTATTGCGCGCTGCAACTGGAACATATCGCCGACAACGCGCGCGATCTCGATCTGGCGGTGCGCTGGGGCTTCGGCTGGGACAGCGGCCCGTTTGAGATCTGGCAGGCGGCGGGCTGGCAAAAGATCGTCGGCTGGATCGAAGACGAGCGCACGCAGGGCAAGACCATGTCCGGTGCCGCCCTGCCGAAATGGGCGGTAGAACCGGCGCGCACCGGTGTCCATACACCGCTGGGTTCTTATGCACCCTCTCCCTCCGCTACGCTCCACCCTCTCCCGCGTGCGGGAGAGGGAAAACCAAACTCCCCTCTCCCGATGCCCTCTCCTCAATCCTCTCCCGCAAGCGGGCGAGGAGGCGAACGAGAAAAGCAATTGTTAATTCCTGTGGGAGAGGGGCGGGGGGAGAGGGGTGGTCTAGGCAGCTATCAGCAACGCTCCCGGCTTGCCGTCTACCAGCGCCAGTTATTCCCCGACCGGCTGCTCGGCGAAGAGGCCGGTCACAGCGAAACCGTTTTCGAGACCGACGACGTGCGCCTGTGGCACACCGGCGACGACATCGCCATCCTGAGCTTCAAGACCAAGATGCACGCGATCAGCAACGAAGTGCTGGACGGCATTCTGCGCGCCGTGGACGAGGCCGAAGCGCACTTCCGCGCGCTGGTCATCTGGCAAACCGAAGCGCCGTTCTCCGCCGGGGCGCACCTGCTGCAACTGATGCAGGGCGTGCAGGAAAGCAGCGAAGCGCCGCCCGCAGGATTATTCGACAAACTCAAGGGCGCGGCGCAGCGCGTGAAATACACCGTTGCGGGCGGCGGCGGACTGGGCGAGGTACTCAATGCCGCCACCGGCCATGTGCTGCATGTGGAAGCCGTGGTCGCAAAATTCCAGCAGGTCTCGCAGCGCCTCAGATACGCGCAGGTGCCGACCATCGCGGCGGTGTACGGCCTGGCGCTCGGCGGCGGCTGCGAATTCTCGATCCACTGCTCGCGCATCGTCGCGTCGCTGGAAACCTACATCGGCCTGGTCGAAGTCGGCGTCGGCGTATTGCCAGCAGGCGGCGGCTGCAAGGAAATGACGCTGCGCGCGGCAAACGAGGCGCGCCATTATTCGGGCCAGAGCGGCGACATCTTCCCCTATCTAAAACGCTACTTCCAGCAGATCGCGATGGGCGAAGTCGCCAAGAGCGCCGAACTCGCGCGCGACATGGGCTACCTCAAACCGTCGGATCGCATCGTGCTCAACCAGTATGAATTGCTGCATGTTGCCAAGGAAGAAGCAAGAGCGCTCACCGCCACCGCCTACCGCCCGCCGTTGCAGCAGCGCCAGATACCCGTCGCCGGACGCACCGGCATTGCGACGCTGAAGGCTGCGATGATCAACCTGCTCGAAGGCGGCTTCATCTCCGAACACGACTACAACATCGGCTGCCGCATCGCCGAAACCATGTGCGGTGGCGACGTCGAAGCGGGCAGCATGGTGGACGAACAATGGCTGCTTGATCTGGAACGCAAGAACTTCATGGAATTGCTGGCGACGCAAAAGACCCGTGATCGGGTGGAATACATGTTGAAAAATGGGAAGCCGTTGCGGAATTAAACTCAGGTAATTTATTAAGAAAAACTACGTCATACCGGAGAAGGCCAGTATCCAGATGCCGGTATCCTTACGATTGGCAAATTCCCACGCAAGTGGGACAACATCATGGCTTTGTCCGCTTTGCGGTGTATTTTTTATGACTGGATTCCGGCCTTCGCCGGAATGACGGCCTAATTACCCTATATGCAGCTAGCCACTGCTTGCCCACCCATAGTATAGTTCGACGCGCCAGTTGAATAACCGTTAGAGGATAAAATGCAAAGCCAGTTAATCAGAGTCAGAACGAAGTCTGGAACACCGCTTTATATAAGTATATGCGCCGATGAAGATCAAAAAATATTTGTCTTGATGAACATCACTGCATTTACTGTCGGCACCTATTTTGAAAGTGCAGAAAAAGCGTTAAAGGAATGTATCGATGTAATAAACAAGGTTGTAAATTACAAAAAGGATGGGGATAAGATTGAAGGGCTACATTCATCTCCGGGAGGCGCGTTCCTCACCAATGATGAAATAGCAACTGTCCTGCTCTCAAACCACCCTGACCGCTGAATAATGCGATTTTTGAAAAATATACCTGGGTTGCGGAAAAGATGGGTTTGACCGTGCCCCGGTGTAATTCCGTTTCTAAATTGAAAGTGCTATTTCGTAGATACTCTGTTCGAGTGCAAGCATTTTGTCTGCATTTTTTGCACTTTCA
>MGWP01000041.1 GCA_001801055.1 Gallionellales bacterium GWA2_55_18
GTTTATCTGCCGCCAACACGGGATGTGGGTGCAACAAGTTTGGGCGGGGCGGCAGATAAACGCTATTCGTTAGCGGATGCCCGGCAGGGACGATCACCGCGTGATGCCAAGAGTAATACGGGAACGTATCCAGCTTGGGGACGTCATGCAATGCCTCGGTCGCCACGCCGATGTCCGCTTCGCCGCTCAGCAGCATGGCGACGATCTCGTTTGGCCCGGCCTGATGCAGCTTGAGGTGTACCTTGGGGAACGCCTTCTTGAACTCGGTGATGACTTTCGGTAACGCGTAGCGCGCCTGAGTATGTGTGGCAATCACGGTGAGCTGGCCTTCGTCGCGCTTGCTGTATTGCTCGACCAGATTCTTGATGTTGTTTGCGTCGAGCAGGATGCGCTCGATGACCTCCAGCAATTCGCGCCCCGGATCGGTCAGGCCGAGCAGACGCTTGCCCTTGCGCACGAACAACTCCACACCCAGCTCGTCTTCGAGATCCTTGATATGTTTGGATACCCCGGACTGTGAGGTAAACAGCGCATTGCCCACCTCGGTGAGATTGAAGTTGCAGCGCGCCGCCTCGCGGATAATTCTAAGCTGCTGAAAGTTCATGCTGCTCTCCTATCTCAAATACGCGGAACTGGCGTGGACGGATGAATACTTTATCACCGGTACTCAACGGTGCGGCATCGAAGCGTTCGCGGCTCAGCTCGATCTCGATGAGTTCGCTGCTGCTGTCCGCCGCCACCTCCACGCGCACCACTGAACCGATAGCGCGCACCAGTTTAACCTCAACCGGCAAGGCTGTGCCATCCTGTGGTGTGTGGCTGATGTCGATGTCGTGCGGGCGCACATAGGCCACCGCGTCGCCGTGCTGTTCGGACCACGGTGCGTGATCGCGGCTGTGGAACAGGTTCACGTTGCCGATGAACTGGTAGACGAACGGCGTGGCGGGCGCGGCATACACTTCGTCCGGCGTGCCGGTCTGCTCGATCCGGCCCTTGTTCATCACTACCACGCGGTCCGCCACTTCCAGCGCCTCTTCCTGATCGTGCGTAACGAACACGCTGGTGATATGCAGCTCGTCGTGCAGACGGCGCAGCCAGCGGCGCAACTCCTTGCGCACCTGCGCGTCGAGCGCGCCGAACGGCTCGTCCAGCAGCAATATCTTCGGCTCGACCGCGAGGGCGCGCGCCAGCGCGATGCGCTGCCGCTGCCCGCCGGAGAGCTGTGCCGGATAACGATCCTCCAACCAGTCGAGCTGCACCAGATCCAGCAACTCATGCACGCGGCGTCTGATCTCAGCCTCGTTGTGGCGTTCCTTCTTAGGTTTTACGCGCAGGCCGAATGCGACGTTCTCGAACACCGTCATGTGGCGGAACAGCGCGTAATGCTGGAACACGAAACCGACGTTGCGCTCGCGCGCATCGCGCTGTTCGACATTCTCGCCGTGAAACAGCAGCCTGCCGGAGTCCGCCAGCTCCATGCCGCCGATAATGCGCAACAGCGTGGTCTTGCCGCAACCTGAAGGGCCGAGCAACGCGAGCAGCTCGCCGCTGTTCACCTCCAGGCTGATGTTGTCCAGCGCCTTGTGGTTGCCGAATTGCTTGCTCAGGTTTTCAATAGTGATGCTCATCATGTGCTCCATATTTCTTAAAAACCATGTCCACGAAAATCACGAAAGAGGTGCGTGCGGTTTTTTTCGTGCCTTTCGTGTTTTTCGTGGACAAATGGGTTGTTGTTACGCCCCGTGATGCAAAGGCTCGCCGCTGCGCTTCGCCTGCCATTCGACCAGCGACTTCACCAGCAGCGTAACCAGCGCCAGCAAGGCCAGCAGCGAGGCCACCGCGAAGGCCGCGACGAAGTTGTATTCGTTGTAAAGTATCTCGACATGCAGCGGCATGGTATTGGTCATGCCGCGAATGTGGCCGGATACCACCGACACCGCGCCGAATTCGCCCATCGCCCGCGCGTTGCACAGAATCACGCCGTACAGCAGCCCCCACTTGATGTTCGGCAAGGTCACGCGCCGGAAGGTCTGCCAGCCGGATGCGCCGAGCGACACCGCCGCTTCCTCCTCTTCTTTGCCTTGCGCCTGCATCAGCGGGATCAGCTCTCGCGCGATGAACGGAAAGGTGACGAAGATAGTGGCAAGCACGATGCCCGGCACCGCGAAGATCAGCTTGATATCGTGTGCCTGCAACCACGGGCCGAACCAGCCCTGCGCGCCGAACAGCAGCACGTAGACCAGTCCGGACACCACCGGGCTGACCGCGAACGGCAGGTCGATCAGCGTGATCAGCAGGCTCTTGCCCTTGAACTCGAACTTGGCGATGGCCCAGGCCGCCGCGATGCCGAACACCAGATTGGCGGGCACCGCGATGGCGGCGACGATGAGCGTCAGCTCGATTGCCGACCACGCGTCAGGCTCCTGCAACGCCGCCCAGTACAGCCCCCAGCCCTTGCTGAATGCCTCGTAGAACACCGCGAACAGCGGCAGGCCGAGGAACAGCAGCAGGTAAATCAGCGCCACACCGATCAGCAGCAGCGTCACGCCTTTGGATTCATGGGTGGAGATTCTTCTAGCTATTGAAACTTGGGGCATCGTTATTCCAATCCGAATTTAGTGGTCGTCATTCCCGCCTACGCGGGAATGACAAAAAGTGTAGCAACATCACCTGACTCCCCTGCGGCTGCTCCACCATTGCAGACCATTGATGGACAACAGCAACGCAAACGAGATCAGCAGCATCAGCACCGCAATCGCCGTCGCGCCCGCATAATCGTATTGCTCCAGTTTGGCGACGATCAGCAGCGGTGCGATTTCGGAGATGTACGGCATGTTGCCCGCGATGAAAATCACCGAGCCGTATTCGCCGATGGCGCGTGCAAAGGCCAATGCGAAGCCGGTCAGCAGCGCCGGATAGACGGCGGGGAAGATCACGCGGCGGAACACATCCCAGCGCCCCGCGCCGAGGCTTGCAGCCGCCTCTTCCACCTCGGCCTCGACATCCGCCAGCACCGGCTGCACCGTGCGCACCACGAACGGCAGGCCGATGAAAGTCAGCGCGACCACGATGCCCAACGGCGTGTACGCCACTTTGATGTCATGCGCGGCGAAATACTGGCCGAGCCAGCCGTTGGGTGCATACAGCGTCGCCAGCACAATGCCCGCGACGGCGGTCGGCAGCGCAAACGGCAAATCCACCAGCGCATCCACGATGCGCTTGCCGGGGAAGCTGTAACGCACCAGCACCCATGCCACCACCAGCCCAAAAAATGCATTGATAACCGCCGCCACAAAGGAAGTTAAAAAGGTTACGCGCAACGAAGCCAGCACGCGCTCGCCGGTTGCGACCTCCCAAAATCCGCCCCAGCCCAACGTCGCCGTCTTGAAGAACAGCGCGGACAGCGGGATCAGCACGATCAGCGAGAGATAAAGTAACGTAAAACCCAGTGCCAAATTGAAACCGGGCAGCACGCTGTGGGTACGAAAACGAGACATCGCTTATTCCTGTGATTGGATAAGCGCGCAGTCTAGTGATGCATTGCTACATAGGAAAATAATAAATTCTTCATTGATTATCTGTTTTTTGAATAAGGATTGGTTTGGCTAACCTTGCTCTATCCAACCAAGACCACTCTTTGATAGTTGATTAATCGTACTCTAAAGCGTACTATTTACCATGCTTGCAACAAACCCATAAGGAAATATCCCATGTCTAATTTGACCGCCAATGACCTGAAAACCAAAGGCATCGCCGCTATCGAGGCCGTGCTGGCGGAACGCCCGGAAGCCATCGTCTCGGTACGCGGCAAAGATCGTTTTGTGGTGATGGATATTGCGCAATATCACTATCTGCGCGAATGTGAACTGGAAGCGGCGCTAGCCGAAACGCATGCCGATATCAAAGCGGGGCGCTTTGCGAAGGAGTCACCAGCGGCGCACATCAAGCGTGTGAAGAAATCCGCTGCATGAGCTTTCAACTGATATTCACCGCGCAATATGAGAAACGTGCCGCGCGTTTTCTCAAGCGCCATCCCGAGTTGGAAAAACAGTACCTCAAGACCCTGCAACTGCTGGAGCTAAACCTGCACCACCCCTCGCTACGCTTGCATGCCTTGAGTGGCAGATTGCAAGGGTTGCACTCGGTTTCCATCAATCTTTCTTACCGCATCACAATGGAGTTGTTGATTCAGAATGAAGAGATCATTCCCGTAAATGTGGGCGATCATGATGTGGTGTATTAGCACAGGTAGCAACAACAATTCGACGCCGATACGTTAACGTCAAATGCGTGCTGCCTTAAATTTTGCAATCAAATTGGTCAGTTGGTGCAGCGCTCTGGTTAAGTCATCGCACATGGCGGCAAACTCCCGGGAGTAGCTTTTAGTGCCTACGTCCGACTCCAAAACCTTGTGGTCTGCATCAACTCGCAGGCCCGCCAGTTTGCGAAGGGGTTTCGTGTACAGGCCTGCGCTCCCAAGTTTCTGCTCGACAATCGCAAGGAGCTGAAGCTTACTCAGCAGGCGTCCAGACTCAGCATGTTTGAGATCGTCATCTTGTAGTCCGAAGTCGCTTATCAGTACTGCACTCAGTAGTGACTGCGAAATATTGTCCGGGCCGAGTACCTTGTACAGTTCACTCGCGGAATCACAGTACGACTTGTACGTTTGTTCGACTGGCAACCGAAGGTGGATATTGCTGATCTTGACGAAGAGAGGGGCAGAGCCACACGCATTGTTGACTTCGGTAACTGCTTCCAGCAGCGTAGAAATCGGGTCGTGGAAGTTGACGAAATTACCCTCGTAGGTTCGTTTGAGGAAGTTGTGGAAGTGTTGGTCAGTTCTATCCAGTTCGGGTGACTCGATCTCGTGCGAGTGCCAGTAGCTCTGTTCCGAAGGACTCATATCCGAGAGGTCTTTGTAAATAGCTGTGACGACAATCTGATCTGACATGAGGCGACATTTGCCGTAGCGAACGTATAAATACCGATCTTCAGGCGCTGCCGATAAGGACGAAACATCACCACCGGCTAGCGAGTCGTTGATCTTGTAGTGCTCTGGATGAACCAGATAACGCGACAAAACTTCCTCGCTAAAGTACACCAGCCCTATCTGATGAGCACCGAGGTATAAACGCGTCGTGTACTCAGGAAATCGCTGCTGTGACAGGCCAGAGGCAAAGAACGCTTTTCGCAGAACCTCCTTCGACGGAAAGAAAATATGAGTAGTCACCAGCTCGTGCTTGAAGCCAGCGGCGGTGTTGTCTAGATCGAAGCTCATTTGGTAAAGCTGGACGCTTTTGTTCATTGAACCATAGCCATCCGTTACCAACTGTTCAAAGATCAGCATCACCGCTACATGATCGATTGAGAGGTCACGGGCGACATCTAGGGCGCTGGTACCCCCGAAGTTCTGGAACCATCCGGCAATGGTGGCTGCGAGGGTTTGCTCGGCTTCGATGCTGAGAGGCATAAGTGCCATTGGGGTCAGTCCTCACAATAGTTTTACAAAGAGCATGGCTTGCGGGCAGTGAGGGTGGACGCGCTTCACGCCGCCAGCGAATCCCCCGTCAGCGAAACATTCAGCACCACATCTTTCCACGGCACATAAACCTTTCCATCCTCATCGCGCGCCAACAGTTCAAGCTCCAGCAGTTTGCGCACGTCGCGATGCACATTCGAGTAGTTGCGTCCCATTGCCTTGGCCAAGGCATACACACTGAGCGCGCCGAGTTGTTTGGAGGTTTCGATCACTTGCATCCGCGCCGGGGTGATATCCGAGAAGAGGCTTGCCATTGAATCGAAATCGAGGTGGTAGTCTGCGGAGACAGGCTTGCCCGCATCGGCTCTTTTGGCTGCGCGTAGAGCGCGTGCCTGGGAAGTTTTCCAACTGGTCAGTTCAATGATCGCTTTCATTTTTGTCTCCTAACAGGCGGATGACATCCGCCTCAAAATCCATAATTAGTTGTTCCAGCGTGATGAACAAGTAGTGCTGTTGACGTTCATTTTTGCCCAGATGCCGATGGTCGCACTTGCCTGATTCGTTGTCATAGCGCACCACCGTTGCGCCATTCTGCCCGCAATACAGCCGATACTTGAAGTGGTGCGAACAGCCATTTACGGGTGTCGGCACAGCCCAGACAACCCGCTCAATCAATGCGTTGCCTTTGCGTATCCTGTCTTTAATGACGAGTTGCGCTTTCATATATGGCATTCTAGCAATATATTGCCGGCAAGCAATAGCCTATATAAGTGCTTTCAGCATTCATTATGAGATCGCAAAAAAACAGGAACAGCCGACCGCCCTTACTTTCTGCTGTAAATCTGGTCGAACGTACCGCCATCGCCAAAGTGCGCCTTCTGCGCCTTGGCCCAGCCGCCGAACACTTTGTCGATGGTAATCAATTCGACTTTGGGGAACTGGTTCGCATACTTGGCCACCACCTTGGCATCGGTCGGACGGTAGTAATTACGTGCCGCGATGTCCTGGCCTTCGGGCGAATACAGATATTCCAGATAGGCTTCCGCCACCTTGCGCGTGCCGTGTTTATCCACGTTTTTGTCTACCACGGTGACCGGTGGTTCGGCCAGAATGGACAATGACGGAATCACGATGTCGAACTTGTCTGGGCCGAGTTCTTTCACCGCGAGGAAGGCTTCGTTTTCCCAAGCCAAAAGCACATCACCGATGCCGCGCTCGACAAAAGTAGTGGTAGAGCCGCGCGCACCTGAATCCAGTACCGGCACGTTGGCAAACAGTTTGCCGAGAAATTCCCTGCCTTTGGTCGCATCGTTACCGTTGTGCTTCAGCGCATAACCATAAGCAGCCAGATAGTTCCAGCGCGCGCCGCCGGAAGTCTTGGGATTCGGTGTAATCACCTGCACGCCTGGTTTGACCAGATCGTTCCAATCCTTGATGGCTTTGGGATTGCCCTTGCGCACCAGAAACACGATAGTCGAGGTGTAGGGCGAGCTGTTGTGCTTCAGGCGGGCTTGCCAATTATCCGGAATCAGCCAGGCTTTGGAGGCCAGCGCATCGATGTCACCGGACAGCGCCAGCGTTGCCACGTCGGCCTCCAGCCCGTCGATGATGGCGCGCGCCTGTTTGCCGGAGCCACCATGCGATTGTTTGACCACCACGTCGTTGCCGGTTTTGCCTTTCCAGTATTTGGCAAAAGCGGCGTTGTATTCCTGGTACAGCTCGCGGGTCGGGTCGTAGGATACGTTGAGTAGCTTGATTTCAGCGGCATGTGCGGCGGATAGGCCAAAGGCCAATGACAAGGCTAATGCTGCGCCTGAAATTTTAAATTTGTTCATGTGATTTTCTCCTTAGTAAATTTTCGTCAATCAAAAAGTATGGATGATGCCCAGACCCAAGCCGGACAGTTTTGCGCCAACCGCACCGGTAATGGTGTTGCCTGCGGACAGGTTGTAGAGGCCGGCTGTTTTGTTTCTTAGCTCCGTATAGAAACCATATACCTCGGTGTCCTTATGAAATTTATAGCCATAACGCAAGGAAAACTGGTTCGCTCCTGTATTCGCGTTGGCAGCGCCTTCTAGATCGTTGGCGCGCGAGTAAAACGCACCGATGTTGCTGTCGCCAAACTTGTACTTGCCGGACAATTCCCATCCGTTTCGCGAAACGGTTTGTGTGCTTGCAGCCGCTTGCGCGATGGACAAGTGCTCATAGGTTAGCCCGATCTGCCCATCCTTGAACTTATACGCGCCGACCAGTCGGTTAGCCGTGTCAGTCAGGCTGACTGTGGAACCCGCAGCGGCAAGCGTATCCTTGTGGGCTTCATAGCCATAAGCGCCGTAGAACAAATCATTTTCATAAATTGCGCCTAAAGACCAGACGGCCTTGTTGCCGCCCGCAACAAGTGTTCCTTTCTCGGCGTTGTCCGGTGAGTAGGCCAGCTTGGCCTGAAAACCGCTGTAATCCGGCGTCCAGTACTGCACCACATTTTTCTGACGGGTATTGAAGTTTGCGCCGGTGGTGGAGGTATAAGGCGCTCGTCCCGTGATATTCAGTGCAGAGGCGGCGTGGGTGTTGTCGAACAACTCGATCTTGTTATGCACCACTTTGTAAGGCGTGTCCCAGTTGCCGTAGAACACGGTGCCGAGGTTTCCTTTAAGGCCGACATTGCTATTGCGAAGCGCGCCGCTAAAACCATTTCCAGAGGTGCTATTCAGGTCAACCAGTGCTTCGATCTGGAAGATCGCTTGCAGATCATCACCCAAATCCTTGCCACCCTTGAAGCCGAGATACGATGCGTTTGAAACGACACGAGTCAGGCTGGTTGCGTTTGTGGCAAGAGTAGCTTTGTCATTCCTGACAGACTCAAAATCTGCATTCAGCTTGCCGTAAACGGTGATATTGCTATTGTCCGCGAAGGACGGTGCGGAAAAGACTGTTGCAATAGCAACCGCGATAATTTTCTTTTGCATGATGAAGCTCCTTTGGTAATTTTTCAGATTGATCACGAATGTAAATTCGCAATGAGTGCATCCTAGGGAGAATCATTTATGCCGTGAAATAATTAGTTCTTGATTGGTTATCTGTTTTTTGAATATGTGGATGAGCAAGCAGAAAATGCGATGTGATAGCAGTTGCGCGCGGTGAATCTGCCGACTGGTTTTGGTCGGCAATCAGCTGCAATTCGGGTCGGATGGGGGTTTAACCAGCCAATGATGTCTGGCGGTTTTACGCTGGCTGGTGCAGCGTCAGATGGAAGATATTTTCCTGTAACCGGCTCAGGCCACGCTCCTGAAAGCGCGGGTTTTGTGCCAGCACGTCCAGCTGCGCCAGCTGGCGTATTTCGGCGTGCGGTCGGTAGAGAGTTTCTACCTCGGCGGGAGAAACCGCAAAAGGCGGCCCCGGCATTTCCGGTTGGGGATAATCGAAAGTGATGAGCAGAATTTGTGTTGCTGGCGGCAGGGTGCCCACAAGGTGGCGCACATAGCGTTCGCGCATGTCCGGCGGTAAGGCGACCAGCGATGCGCGGTCATACACCGCGCCTGCATTTGCGAGGTCGCCCTTGCACAGGTCAAAAAAATCGCCGCACAGGATGCGGATGCGATCCGCTTCGTAGCATTCGAATTTTCCGTCGGCGGCGTGGTGCGGGGTATAGCCATTTTCCTCGAAGAACGCTTGCGCCGCGATGGCGCTTAATTCCACGCCCAGCACCGGATGCCCTTGCTGGCGCAGCCATAGCAGGTCGCTGCTTTTGCCGCACAGTGGCACAAATACTTCGCTGTCGCGGGCAAGATGCAGTTCCTGCCAGTACTGGCACAAATAAGGATTGATCCCGTTCTGGTGAAAACCGATCTCTTGACGCTCCCAACGCTCCAGCCAAAAATCTTTTTTCATTGTTTCTCCACATGCGCATTCAAAATGACCTTGGTGAAATATCGGTTACTTGCGCAAAAGTTGTATTAGATAGTGCCTGGGTATGTGATGCCAGTCATATACTAGTCGCCATAAAAAAGTTTCACATTTTTCCGTAACGGATTATCATTTGCGCGGGTTGCCTCTTGCCGGAATTCGGGTTGATGCAATCGCAGTGATACTTCTTTAACCGCGCCGCACTAGTTGCCGCATATTTCATGTTGACACTATAAGGAAAACGATCATGGCTAAAGGACAGCAACGTAAAACCAAGGAAGCAAAGAAACCCAAAAAAGAGAAACCGCCAGTCGCTTAATCGGCACGCTCATCATGTTTCACTGTTGAGCCACCATTGTCATGGTGATGCAGGCTGGCGGCGAGCTACGCGAACCCCGGCCTGTAAACCTGTCGCGCTCGAGCTATTGGGTTGGCATATCCAACAAATTTGTTTTTGGCAGCACCGTTTTTAGCAGCTCTTCCGGCTCGATTCTACTGCCAACAATCGCCACCACCTTGTGGCGCGATTGCCCGCCTTGCCTGAGTTCCACCTGACGCAACGGCACATCAAACAATTTCGCAATGAATTTCAATAATGCGTCGTTGGCGCGCCCTTCAACGGGTGGTGCGGCCAGCCGTATCTTGAGCGCTTCACCGTGCAATCCGCCGATTTCGCTGCGCTTCGCGCCGGGTTGCACATGCAATGTAAGCGTAAGGACATCTGCGTTGCGGCGATACCAGTCAACCATTTCAAAGTAGGCCGGAGGCGATGCGCTCCAGTGCGCCAATCGGAACGATAACGATAAGCTGGCAGATGATGAACAACAGCAACGGCGACAGGTCCACGCTGCCCAACACCGGCACGATGCGGCTCAATGGCTGCATGAACCGCCGGGTGGCGGCGGTCAACAGCGGTGCGATGGGCGAGTGGGGGTTCACCCAGGACAGGATCGCTTGCGCGAATACGGCTGTCATCAGCAGATACAGGCTGATTTTGAGCAGCTTGACTGCTGCCAGCGCCAACAGACCCGGCAGCGGGAAGCCGTGCAACGGGAAACCCTGCGCCCACAAAAATCCGGTCAGGTAGAGCATTTCGACCAGCAGCGCGAGCAGCAGCGACGCGCTGTCCAGGCCGCGTATGGCAGGAACGAAACGGCGCGTGCGCAACACCAGAAAATCGGTGAGTACCATAATGAATTCGCCGATCGGGTTGCGCAACGGCGCGCGCAGCCATTGCAGGTGAAAGCGCAGCAGCAGGATCGCCGCGAACGGTTGCAGCAGTATATCGAGCAGGAACAGCAGGGCTTCGTTCAGCATGGTAACGTCAAGCTCGCGGAGCGATTCGTTTGCCTCCTCTCCCGCTTGCGGGAGAGGATTGAGGAGAGGGAAACGGGCATGGCTAATTTCATTACTAAAGATAGCATATTTGCCATGACCGTTAGTCCACGCCCAGTTCGTCGCCCATTTCACGGGAGCGTGCCGCAGCGGCATGTGCGGCACGCGCGATGTGTTTGGCGACATGGTTGGCGTCCATGCTCAGCAAGGCGCGTTCGGTGGTGCCGTTTTTGGAGGTAACGCGCGCGCGCAACACGCCGACCTCCTCATCGCTGTAGGCGGCCAATTTGCTGGCGCCCAGAAAAGTCGCCAGGCTCAGACGGTGCGCATCTTCGGCATCCAGACCCAGTTCCAATGCCGCTTGCTGCAGCGCCTCGATAAAATAGAAAACATAAGCCGGGCCGCTGCCGGAAATCGCCGTGACGGCATCCAGCATCGCTTCGTCCTGCAGCCACAGAATTTCGCCCACTGCCGCCAGAATGTTTTGCGCCTGTTCGCGTTGCGCGTCATTGACATCAGGCATGGCGTACAAGCCGGTGATGCCGCTGTGGATCAGCGCCGGGGTGTTGGGCATGGCGCGAACGATTGCCTGGCTGCCCGACCAGCGCGCCAGATCCGCCGCGCGTATCCCGGCGGCGATGGAAATCAGCAGTTGCTTGCCGAGCAGGGGAGCAAGCTGCTGTGCCACTTCGCGTAACTGCTGCGGCTTGACCGCGCAGACGATGACATCGCTGCCTGGCACACCTTTGGCGAGGTCTTCCACGGCATGTACCGCAAAATCGTGTTTCAGCCGCGCGCGGTTGTCTGCATTGATTTCCACCACGCTGATCTGCCCGGCAACAAAGCCTTTGCCCAGCAAGCCGCCGATGAGTGCCGCAGCCATATTGCCGCCGCCGATGAAGCAGATATTCATTTATTTCCCTCCATAATCTCTTAACCCGAAAATCGCCGAACCGACGCGCACCATTGTTGCACCTTCTACGATGGCTGCCGCAAAATCATGCGACATGCCCATCGACAGCGTATCCAAAGCCAATCCTTGACTATTGAGCTTGTCGCGCAACTGCCGCAACTGCGCAAAGGGCAGGCGCTGTGTGGCGACATCGTCACTGGGCGCTGGAATCGCCATCAGCCCGCGCAGCCTGAGCTGCGGCAACCGCGCCACTGCTTGAGCCAGCCCGGCAACCTCGTCGGGAGCCACGCCGCTTTTGCTGTCTTCACCGCTCACATTAACCTGCATGCACACATTGAGCGGCGGCAAATTCTGCGGGCGCTGCGCGGACAGGCGCTCGGCGATTTTTAATCTGTCCACGCTGTGTACCCACACAAAATTTTCCGCGATGGCGCGCGTTTTATTGCTTTGAACCGGTCCGATAAAATGCCACTCAATCGGCAGATCATGCAGCGCTACGATCTTCTCCAGGGCTTCCTGAGCATAACTCTCGCCAAAAGCCGTTTGCCCGGCATGATATGCTTCGCGCATCGCGGCGGGTGGAAAGGTTTTGCTGACTGCCAGCAAGGCAATATCATCCGGGACGCGACCTGCCACGGCAGCCGCCTTCGCTATCGCGTTGCGCACGGCTTGCAAGTTGGAAGCGATTGTTGTCATAATCACATGCGCCACAAATCCTTTTCGCGCGGTTCATGACCGCATCATCAAACAGGGACGATTATAAAATGGATATCACTGAACTGCTTGCCTTTGGTGTCAAGAACAAGGCCTCCGACCTGCATCTCTCCGCCGGCTTGCCACCGATGATCCGCGTGCATGGCGACATGCGCCGCATCAACCTTCCGCCGATGGATCATAAAGAGGTGCATGGCCTGGTGTATGACATCATGAACGACCAGCAGCGAAAATTCTACGAGGAGAACAAGGAGGTCGACTTTTCCTTCGAGGTTCCAGGGCTGGCGCGCTTTCGCGTCAATGCGTTCATCCAGAACCGCGGAGCGGGCGCGGTAATGCGCACCATTCCATCCAAGATTTTGTCGCTGGAAGATCTCAAGGCACCGAAGAGTTTCGAGACTATCTCCGATTATCCGCGCGGCATGGTGCTGGTGACCGGGCCGACCGGCTCCGGCAAATCCACCACGCTGGCGGCGATGATCAATCACCGCAACGAACATGAAATGGGACATATCCTGACGGTGGAAGATCCGATCGAATTCGTGCATGAAAGCAAGAAATGCCTGATCAACCAGCGCGAAGTTGGAAGAGATACGCTGTCTTTCCAGAACGCGTTGCGTTCGGCTCTGCGTGAAGACCCGGACATCATCCTGGTCGGCGAAATGCGCGATCTGGAAACCATTAGGCTGGCAATGTCGGCGGCGGAAACCGGCCATCTGGTGTTCGGTACGCTGCACACCAGTTCGGCGGCAAAAACCATCGACCGTATTATCGACGTGTTTCCCGCCGATGAAAAGGAAATGGTGCGCGCGATGTTGTCTGAATCGTTGCGCGCGGTAATTTCGCAGGCGCTACTCAAGACCAAGGACGGAACAGGCCGGGTAGCCGCGCATGAGATCATGGTTTGCACCCCGGCCATCCGCAATCTAATCCGCGAGGCAAAAGTGCCGCAGATGTATTCGGCGATCCAAACCGGCCAAGCGCTCGGCATGCAGACGCTGGATCAATGTCTGTCCGGTTTGGTCAAATCGAACATGATTACCCCGGCAGAAGCGCGCGGCAAGGCGATGAACAAGGATATGTTCCCCGGTTGATCCAAAGGACAGGTGCGTAGGTTGGGCAAAGCGCAGCGTGCCCAACATTAATAATTATGCCTTGGCTTGTTGGGCACGCTGCGCTTTGCCCAACCTACGAGAAGGCAACTTCCCATTTTTGATCCCGGCTCGCCCGGCTTAGGAGTTTTTATTATGGAAAGAGACCAGGCCACCGAGCTGATACACAACTTGCTGCGCGGTATGCTCAGCAAGAAAGCCTCCGATCTGTTCATCACGTCGGGCTTCCCGCCTGCGTTCAAGATGGACGGAAAAATGACGCCTATGTCCAATCAGGTGCTCACTCACCAGCATACCCAGGAGCTGGCGCGCAGCATCATGAACGACAAGCAGGCCGCCGAATTCGAAGCCACCCATGAGTGCAACTTTGCGATCAGCCCATCCGGCATCGGGCGGTTTCGTGTCAATATTTTCATGCAGCAACAACGCGTCGGAATGGTGCTGCGTACCATTACCACCAAAATTCCAGATCTCGACGAGATGGGGCTGCCGGAAGTGCTCAAGGACATCGTGATGACCAAGCGTGGCCTGGTGATTCTGGTCGGCGGAACCGGTTCGGGCAAATCCACCACGCTGGCCGCGATGATCGGGTATCGCAATAAAAACAGCTACGGCCATATCATCACTATCGAAGATCCTGTTGAGTATGTGCATGACCACGGCAACTGCATCATCACGCACCGCGAAGTCGGCGTGGATACCGAGTCTTGGCATAACGCGCTAAAAAACACCCTGCGCCAAGCGCCTGATGTGATTTTGATCGGCGAAATCCGTGACCACGAAACCATGGAGCATGCCGTGGCTTTTGCCGAAACCGGCCACCTATGTTTGGCCACTTTGCACGCCAACAGCGCCAATCAGGCGCTTGACCGTATCATCAACTTTTTTCCGGAAGAGCGGCGCACACAGTTGCTGATGGATTTGTCGCTGAACGTCAAGTCGCTTATTTCCCAGCGCCTGATCCCGAAAAAAGACGGCAAGGGGCGTGCTGCCGCAATCGAAATTTTGCTCAACTCACCACTGATCGCCGATCTGATCTTCAAGGGTGAGGTCAATTCGATCAAGAGCGTGATGGCCAAATCGCGCGAACTTGGCATGGAAACTTTTGATGGCGCATTATTCAATCTGTATGAAGCCGACAAAATTTCTTATGAGGAAGCGTTGAAGAATGCCGACTCGGTCAACGATTTGCGTCTGCGCATCAAACTGGAAAGCAAGCTGGTGACGGATCGGAACCTATTGAGTGGTACGGAAGGCTTGAAGCTCACCTAGCGGGGATGGCGCAAGAGGCCGTCCTTGATGAAACCAGCCATACCCGCCGCCCTCTCCCCAACCCTCTCCCACAAGCGTGAGAGGGAGCAAACGAATCGCTACGCGAGTTTGATATTTATCGGCGATTGCTGCCCGACACGATCTTGTATTCCAGCAGGCGGCATTCGATTGCGCCGTTGAACAGCGGGGTACGTTTGGATGGGGATAGGCGCATCAGTTTTAAAATCGCCTTGTCCGCAGTGAACAGATACGCCGTCCAGCCACCAAATTTCTTCTTTAGCGTATCGCCCAGTTTCGGGTACAACTCCGCCAGTTCATCCAGTTCTCCCATGCGTTCTCCATAGGGCAGGTTTGCCACCAGCACACCGTGTTCTGCAGGCGCCGAGATTTCCAGGATATTGGCCTGCTTGAGTTGCACGCATTCCGCCAGCCCTGCCTCTTCCAGGTTGCGCCATGAGGCTTTCAGCGCATCGCCGTACAAGTCGCTGCCGTAAATTTCCAGAGGCCTGGCGGGCCGTTGTGCGGCAATCGCCTGTTCGCGCATCGCCTGCCACTTCGCGGCATCGAGATTTTTCAGCTTCTCGAAGGCAAAGCCGCGCGCGATACCGGGCTGAATATTCAGCGATATCTGCGCTGCCTCGATCAGGAACGTGCCGCTGCCGCACATCGGGTCGAGCAGCGGCGTGCCGGGTTGCCAGCCGCTCAGGCGCAGAATGCCCGCCGCCAGATTTTCGCGGATCGGCGCGATGTTGGTGTGCTGGCGCACGCCGCGCTTAAACAGTGCATCGCCCGATGTGTCCAGATACAGCATCAGTTGGTTGTCTTCGATGAACACATGGATGCGCACATCGGGTGTGAGCGTGTCCACGCTGGGGCGTTCATTGCAGTGCGCGCGGAAGCGATCGCATACCGCATCCTTGACCAGCAGCGTGATGAATTCCAGGCTTTTCAACGGGCAGCGTATCGCCGTGGTATTCACGCGGATGGTGTGGTTCACGTCGAACCAGCGCTGCCATTGCAGATCGAATGCCGCCTTGTAAATGTCTTGCTCATTGCGGTATTGCGTTTCCGCGACGCGCCACAGGATACGGCTGGCGATGCGGCTCTCTAGATTGGCACGGTAACACAGCGGCCAGTCACCGGAGAAATGCACACCGCCCTCGGCACTGCGCACGCCCTGCGCGCCGAGCGCTTCGAGGTCGCTGAGCAGGATGGCTTCCAGGCCGCGCGGACAGGGGGCAAAAAAATCAGGCATAAATTTTAGAAGGGTTTTACGGTGACTAAAATGACTACAAACATCAGGATGAATACAGGAATCTCGTTGAACCAGCGATAAAACACATGACTGCGCGTATTCCGGTCGGTGGCGAATTGCTTCAGCAGCCTGCCGCAATAGTAGTGATAGCCGACCAGCAATAGTACCAGTCCGAGTTTGGCATGTAGCCAGCCGCCGCTGAATCCGTATCCCAGCCACAGCCAGATGCCGGAACCCAATGCCAGACCGGCGATCGGTGTGACGAAGCGGTACAGTTTGCCCTCCATCAGTTTCAGTCGGGCGATTTCGGCAGGCTCGGTCGCCATCGCATGGTTCACGAAAATGCGCGGCAAATAGAACAGTCCGGCGAACCAGCTCACTACAAAAATAATATGAAACGATTTAACCCATAACATGGTCTGCAGCCACTTGAATTTGCGATGGCCGAATTATACGGGTAGCGCCGCACATCAGGGAATCCGCGAATCTAAAAACCAAAATAGGGCATATTGCTCTATCCCTTCTGCATGAGTGGCAGCTTTGCGTCCCCCGATTCCCTTGGGTGGATTTCAGCAACCGACACATTGCAGACGTTCAATATTGTATTCAACAGCGGCTGCAAGCACACATTTTTGTGGTACTGGCATCTTCACGACTAACTCAGCGATTCTTTTTTCGGTGGTGCGGGCGAAAAGTAGCTGGTTGCGATAATCAGCAGCGAAATGCAGATCAAGGATAACGTCCAAAGTGCCGTTCCCTTGTTGGATAAATCAATCACCATCAGTTTTATACCAACTATAGCCAGCAAGCCAAATCCATTGAACCACAGCACGCGTTGTTTGCTGTGCGAAGCGTACATCATGATGCCCATTGCAATGCTAGTCCACAGCATGGAGAGTCCCGCTTGCAGGGTCGAAGAGACGAGCAGGAGGTGCCCTTCAAAAGGAACACCGCCCCAGTGATGGGTGAGTCGCGCGGCCTCGGCGCTTATCCACAGGAACGCTATGCCATACACGATGGGTAGCATAGTGCTTTGGGTTGTGCGCAGCCATTTCCAGATAGCGAACATCGACAGTAACTGAATCAGATCGAACGGGTTAAGCAACGGGAGATAGGGTAATACGCTGCCTTGTCCGGAGTGGGTCAGATTGCCGTAGATCAGCCAAACGCACAGCAGAAGCAAGACAGGAGCTTGCAGGGTGTCGAGATAAAGCGCGCGATGTTGGGCGAATGGCCAGCAATCCTGTTGCAAACCGCGCAAGGAGGCGAGGATGCCGAGCGCACCGGCTGCCCCCCAAGCCAGCCAAGGCCACAGGGTATGGTCGGTTGCAAGTTGCTCGGAGACCCAGGCAAGTTCGCTGCCCACCAAGGCGATCAGTATCCAATATGCAACAGCATGGCGGAGCGGATCTGCGGCGGAAACACTGTCGCGGTCATGCCGATACAGCAGCCAGTAATGGATGAATGCTGCCAGCGGTATTAGCATGGACATGATGCCGTACAGTGCATGGTCTCGTGTCTGGTATCCATCAAGTGCGGCGACCAGAATGACAGGTAACAGCAATGCGGACGGTTGGCGCATGGCATGCCAGCCGCGTCGGGTGCCTAGCCATTCCAGAAAAATGAAACTGAAAACACATAGTGCCAGCCACTCTGCCATTTTGTAGGTATAAGGAATGGCCTTTTCTAAATAATGAGCACCTTCCGGACCGAGCCAAACCGCCATCTTGTAGCCAGAAGACTCGAAGTGATTGATCTCTGAAAAGCCGGCAGCGAACCACCAGAGTAATCCCCAATATAGGAAGGGGACGGCGAAATCCGAGGTTTTAAGCCGTGTTGCAAGTGCGACGGTTTTTTCGCTATTTGCGTTTTCATTCGCAGTTCGCTGCAACAGCAAGCTACTGGCAAGTGCCGCGATCACAACGATCAAACAGCCCACATACCTGTCGTTCAATACAGGTAGGGCACGTGACAATTCATGAAGATGCGCAAAGAAATACAACCCGGCCAATACTTGCAGCGCGGAGCCGGACAGGCGTGCCAGGAAGCGATCCTGTTTGACACCGAGGTACAGCACGCCGAACCCTTCCAGTGTCCAGAAAGCCGAGGTTAGTTGCGCGTCGAATGCCAGCGGAATAGCCAGCGTGAAGAACCCGATGGCGATGCCAAGCAGGCTTTTTTCCAGCCAAATGGTTTCTTCATTCGGTCTGCGCCAGATCGTCCACCACAGCATCATGTAGTAAGCACCTGCGGCACAGGCATTCCAGGCCAGCGTCGTGTCCTGGCCTCGCAGCAGGTGATTTTGCAGCGTAGCGGCGGCAAGTGGCGTGCCGTACAGCAACATGCCGTCGCCCCAACTGAGACGACCGGGTGCTTTGAACAGATTGAACAACACGGGCGTGGCGGAATAGAGCAAAAAGAACAGGATGAGGAACGTTTCCGAAATGGGGAAGTCGCTCGGCTGGTAGGAATGAAACGCCCAATTCATGCCGATCACCAAAGTGAAGATGAATCCGGATATGTTGAGTTCACGCCAGCCTTTGAACCAGTTCACACTAATGATGAAAGTGTTTAGCAGCAGAAAATAGCTGAACAAAGTGATCTGGCTGCCGCCGGAACTGGTTGCCATGACTGGCGATAGGAATGCGCCGGAGATTCCAAGCATGGCAAGCGAGCGGACATTCTGGCGCGCTGCCAGTAGCACGCAAGTGACGCCAATCAAGGTGAATAATATGAAGGCCAGCGTCTCGCCAATGATCTGGTAGCGTGCCAACATGAAATACACCAACAGATACAGGATGCCCAAACCACCACCCTGCAAAGTCTGACCGAACATGCGATGCTCAGGCTTTTGGGCATGGTGAAAACCAAAGATGCTCATTGAGATGGCAGCGAGCGCTCCTAGCATCAGTCGCACGGATATTGGGAATAGCCCCATATCTATCGCCAGTTTCAAGCCGGAGGCGATACCAAAGAACAAAATAATGACGCCAATCTTGGCGAGGATGTTGCCCTTGAAAAGTTTGGCTAGCCACTCATGCTCTTCAAGGAAACTTCTCGCAGATGTGATATCAGGCTGATATTGCGTCTTGTCTAGCGAATCTATTGGCCGAATCGGATGGCTGAATGCTGGCCTATTGGATGGATTGGCTGGTTCAATTAGTGGTGGAGTACTGGGAGAATCGATAGGCATTGATGCGATGGGAGTGACGGTCTCAGGCTGCTGGGTAGCCGATAAAGACATGCTCTCTGCCTTTGCTTGTGCGGCTGGTTGCTGCGCAGAATTGAGCGTAGCGATTTGTGTAGAGACTTGCTGGACCAACTTTTCCAGCACGGCCACGCGTTCTTCAAGTGACTGTTTCCGGTTGCGAACCTGTTCATAAATCAAACCGCAAAACAGCCCCAAGATACTCCCGATGAATGCTCCTTTTCCTGCGCCAGCGATATTTCCAAGCACCAAACCGATCAGCAGTCCGAGGAACCACATATATATCTCCTTCGTTTATTTTGCACAGTTACCAAGCGATGAATTCAACAATAATCAGTACCCTTTGCACTCCCTTACGTATTTTTGTGTCACTGCAATTACGGAAATCGCGCGCATCAACCCCCCAAAAAATCCAATAGCTAATTATTGATTAGAGTTCCAATGGGCGTTGCAAACGAATACCCGCCCACAAATAGCAGCATCGCGATATTCTTGGCGAAGTTCTGTACCGTCAGGGCATTTCCAGCGCCTATTGTTTCGCGACCACGTTCTTGCAGCAAAGCACTCAGTTTTCAGTTTCGATCTGCTGCTTTCAACTGTGGGTTCAACTGATCGACGCAACACTTTGCAGTCTTTAAAATTTCTTCGAGGCGAGAATTCAACGTGCAGCTTAGGGGCTACACGCTTTTGCGCAGTCCTACTTGAGCGCGTAGGATTAAAAGTTTTTATAGTCATGGCCGGGGCATTTTTCTTTGCAGATCAGCGAGAAAGTTCGGGTCAAGCTCAGCGTGACGCGGTGTTGCTTCAGCCAGTTTAACTCTCTTCCACGCCTCAACGTAGTTGCCAACGTAGAACAGCGTAATTGCCCAGTTCTGCAAGTTTAACGTGTGCTGAGGAGCCCTTTCGTAAAGACGCCCAAAACGGGCAAACGCATCCTTTAGGAGCGCGTCATTCTTTGTTTCTGCACCGGCAACCCCAAGTGCTTTCGCATAGTCAACGGAAAAATCTATGTCGCCGCCAATGATGCTTTCTGCCTCGGCAAAGAGCTTCAATGATTCGGCGATTTTTCTAGCGTCAGATTGGATTGCGGCCATCCCCCAAAGCGCGCTTCCGCTTGCATTGTCGATAAGCCACGCCTGATTGAACCGCCGCATTGCATCTGGAATGTTGCCCTGATGAAGTAACTGCCAGCCTCGGGCTGCAATATCTTTGGCTGCTTTCTTTCGATTACCTTTGTAGTAATCATCGATACCAGCGAGAAATTTCACATCCGCCGCCTTTTGCGTTTCGTTCTTCAGCACCAAACCATACTTTGGTTGGAGATTTATGTCTTGCGCCAATGCGACTTGGCACATAGAGCCAACCGCAAACAGAAAAAGCAAAAGTGGTGAGCGAAAAATGAGCATAGAGGCACCTAACGAATGAAAGGGACTTCCCCGTCCCTAGGTTGCAGCGAAGTTAAGGAGCTGCCGCGTTTTTCGGCAGTCACGCAATTGAAATGTCATAAAAACAGAATTGAGTACAGTCAAGCTGTACTCTATCCAGAAATCGCTAAATTTAGTATATGCCGAAATATCTATATATTTCGGCCTAGTTATTTAGTGTGGGCTGGGAATTTGGTTAACAGGCGAATAACGGCTTATGGCACTACCCCGTTATTCACGAAGTGCAGTTTTACGGCATGGTCATTCGAAGCTGCGCTCAATTCGTGCCGCTTAGAAAATCGGTTGTGTTATCGCTCCCTGAATGTTCACCGGACACTTTCAGGTTCGTTATTGTGACAACCTTTTTCTGAACAGCACCAGCGACACATAAAAACCCAGCAGCGCATAACCCAGCAGCGCCGCAATATGCCACAGAAAATACGCCGGAATCACGCCAATCAACAGCGGTCGCGCCAAACTAATCGCGTGCGTCAGCGGCAGGATCGACGATATATTTTGTAGCAACGGCGGCAATTGATCGACCGGAAAAAACACGCCGCACAAGAGCACCATCGGCGTGATCACCAGCGTAAAGTAATACATGAAAAAATCATAACCGGGTGCCAGGGCAGTCACGATCAACCCGAGCGACGCAAAGCACAGGCCGACCAGCAGCGACAGCGGGATGAGCCACAGCGTCAGCGGCGAATGCGATAGCCCGAGCAGCCAGATGACTGCCAGCACTGCCATGCCGGCCAGCAGGCTCTTGCTTGCCGCCCAGACAATTTCCGAGAACACGATATCGTCCAGCGTGACTGGCGTATTGAGGATCGCATCCCAGGTGCGCTGCTCATGCATACGGGCAAAACAGGAATACAACGCTTCGAAGCTGGCGCTGTTCATGGCGCTGTAGCACACCGTCCCGGCGGCAAGAAAGGCAATATAGGGCATGCCGTTTATTTCCGGCAGCATCCCGCCCAGCCCGTAACCCAGCCCTAGCATGTAAATCACCGGGTCGGCGAGATGGCCGAGTATCGAGGAGCCCGCCATTTTTTTCCACACCAGGAAGTTGCGCCGCCAGATCGGGACGAAGCGCAGGCTCGGGCGCGGCAGGGAAAAGTAAGAGAGTTTCATTTCAACTTGCAAAGAAAGCGTGTCCACGAAAGATACGAAATGCACGAAAAAGAAAGTTCAACCCCAATAATCCATTAGAAAAAACTGTGTCATACCGGCGCAGGCCGGTATCCAGATGTTTAAGAATTCCCCACGTAAGTGGAGCTACATCGTGGTTTTGTCCGCTTCGCGGAGTGTTTTTGATTGCTGGATTCCGGCCTTCGCCGGAACGACAGTCTAATGGATTATCTGGGTTAGACGGGTACGCGCTCATTTCGTGATTTTTGTGTCTTTCGTGGGCAAAGGTTTTTGAATAATTTTTGTCACTCCCGCATCTCCCGCCCGGTCAGTTTCAGGAACACATCTTCCAGATTGGCCGGGCGATGCAGGTAGCGCAAATGGGGGCGTTGCTGCAAATCCTGCAGCAGCGGCTGCGCATTCTGCACATAGCAGAATACCGTTTCGCCACTCACTTCGAAACGCTGCGCGTGATGTGCCGCATGATTGTGCGCCCACTCTGCCACCTGTTCGCCGAACACCTCGACCACCTGAGGTTCGATGTTGCGTTCGATCAACTCGCGCGGCGATCCTTCGCTGATGATGCGCCCGTTGTCCATCACCGCGAGACGGTGGCAGAGCCGTTCCGCCTCGTCCATGAAGTGCGTGGTGAGCAGCAGCGTCTTGCCGCGCGCGGTCAACTCGCGCAGGCGTTGCCAGATCAGGTGGCGCGCCTGCGGGTCAAGACCGGTAGTCGGTTCGTCGAGGAAAATGACTTCCGGGTCGTTCACCAAGGCGCGTGCCAGCGTCAGGCGCCGTTTCATTCCGCCGGACAGGGTCGGCACCCTGGCATCGCGCTTGTGCACGAGGTTTGCGAACTCCAACAGCTCCGGCAAACGCGCCTCGATGGATGCGTCGCTCATGCCGAAATAGCGACCATAAACCAGCAGGTTTTCTGCTACGGTAAAATCCGGATCAAGATTGTCCATTTGCGGCACTACGCCAACGCGCAGCCGTGCGGCGCGGGATTCTGCGGGCACCATATGATCCAGCAACTGCAATTCGCCCGCATCCGGCGCGATCAGACCCAGCATCAGGCGCAGCGTGGTGGTTTTGCCCGCGCCATTCGGCCCCAGCAGGCCGAAGCATTCGCCGCGCCGGATCGACAGGTTCAGGCCGTCCACCACTACCTGGCTCCCATAGCATTTGCGCAAATTGCGGGCACTGATTATTGCATTCACGCTATCCCCTGAAATGCTGCAACACGATTTGCCTGAGCTGCGTCAGGTGCCCGTGAAAAAAATGCCCCGCTCCCACTAGCACCACGACCGGCAGATGCTGCGGGCGCGCCCAGCGCAGCACGGCATCGAGTTCTATCACCTCATCCAGTTCGCCATGCACCAGCAGGGTGTCGGCTGGCACAGGCGGCATTGAGAATCGTCCCACAGCGGGCGCGACCAGCACCAGATGTTGCGGCTGCAACACTTCGGCAGCACGCGCCTGTACATAGCCGCCGAAAGAAAATCCCGCGCCGACCAGCGGCAGGCCGGGAAATTTGCCGCGCATAAAATTGGCGGCGGCAATCGCATCCAGCGTTTCGCCGTTACCTTTGTCATAGCTGCCGCCGCTTTCCCCAACCCCGCGAAAGTTGAAGCGCAGCGCGGCAAACCCCAGTTCGACAAAGGCCTTGGCCAGCGTGGTAACAACCTTGTTATCCATTGTTCCGCCCATGACGGGCAGCGGATGTGCAACCACGGCGACAGCGCACGGGGCGTCTATGGGTAAATGCAGCGCGCCTTCAAGTTGGCCGGTAGCTCCGGCAAAAATTATTTTGTTTTGCGTTGCCACCCTTTGCCCCAGAAGTTCTGATTCATCAAGGCTTCGGATTAAATTTTAAGCCGCTCCACAACGCGGCCATTCTTGAGATGCTCTTCGATGATTTCATCGAGGTCGCTTTCATCGATATAGGTGTACCAGGTGCCTTCGGGATATACCACGATAACCGGCCCTTTATCGCAACGGTTCATGCAGCCTGCCGAGTTGATGCGGATATTGTTCTGGTGCTTGTCAATATCCAGTTCTTTCATCCTGTTTTTCATATAATCACGCGCCTTTTGCGCGCCATGATTATTGCAACAATCGCTGCCATCCTCGCGTTGATTGGTGCAGAAAAAAACATGCTTGTCATAAAAACCCATGGCCAGACTCCCAAAAATTAAATCCTGCGAAATTATATTTTTCGCACTCGCCACAAATGCAACATCAGCAGCAAGGGAAAGATAAGTGTAATAGTGCGCGCCAAGCCGTTGTAGTTGAGCAAATGCCTGTAATGCCAGTGATAGACGGACATTGCGGCGGCAGGAGTGTTGCTGTCTAACACGAAATTAACAATGACAAAATAGGTCATGGCCACTGCCGCACCGGAAACGATTACAGCGGCGCGCGGTAGCCATAATACCGAAAGCAGCAACAGCATTCCCAGCAGTATTCCCAGCACCGCCTCGCTATTGATCCACAACAGCAACGCCCAAGACTTCAACAATACCGCAGCAGTCATGAATTTAGCCAGTGCCACCGCACTCAATACTGCCAGCAGTGCGGTGATTACGTTGCGCGGTGAGCGCAGCAAAGTCAGCATCAGCGCCCCCAGCATCAACAGGTTCAGCGTAACAGCGTTGCTTTCCCACCAATCAAACGGAGTCTGCGGCAGCGTGGCAAAAGGCTGGCGCGCTACTTCACTGATGAATACATTACCCAGCATCGGCAAGGATGGGTTGATCTGGCCGAACATCCACAGCGCGAGCAGGGCCAGGCCGAAGTCCATTTCCTTGCCCTGGTGGAAAAAGTCGCTTCGCCAGCGAGTCAGGCGGGTATAAAACCATGCCCATGATGTGACGCTCACGGCCAGCAAAGCACCCAACAGCGCACCAGTGCTGTTGGATAGCAAATCCATATTCGAGCTGATGCGCGCGGGCAAATACATTTGCGAATATTCCATGCTCGCCGATAACAGCACACCCAAACCCAAGCCGAGAATTACGCTGGATAATGCGCCGAAACGCGCGCGCAACGACATCCCGGCCAGGAAGCCGAAAGGCAGGTAGGACAGCAAATTGACGATCGCGTCGAATGCGGTATAAGTGAGCAGCAAAGGAGCGCCGAGCACCTCGGTAAAATTCAGGCCCTGCTCGCGCCAACCGGTAAACGGCGACAGGCTCGCATACACGATGAATAGCGCATAGCCTGATGCCAGCAAAGTGCGTAGCCGAGCGCGGTTTTCATTGGTTATCGATTCTTTCATGCAGTATGCCCTGTTGCATCGCATTGCAAACAGCGCGGAAGTTTAACCTATCCGATTATAAAAGTAGGGGTTAAACATGCCAGATGTTAAAAATGCCAGAGGCGGCTTGAAATGCCGGATGATGGGCAACTGCCAGCTTCTGTTTTTTGTACGCAGGCATGCAAGCAAGGGTTGTATATTGACCATGGGTTGAAATACAGAGACACTGCGCACTGGCCTGGGAGCATAAATTGTTGCATGCCCTCAATTAACTCGAACGTTATCGGCCTTTGCTTTGATATTCATACTGTGGCTCATTGTGCGGCTAAAGAGACTGATGGGCAATTCAGCTAAAAGGAACTGTAATGCTGATAAATGTTGATTTTTGCTTCGGTAATTTGCTTGCGGCATCGGCTTGTAAGAATAGTGCCTGCCGTTGCTTCGCCGCTGCTTTTCTCGCAAGCGCATTGTTTGGTGTGGCGCCAACTATTGCCGCCGAACCGGAAGCAGTTCGTGCGGAAACGCCGCAAACCATGGCTGCTCATACAGAGAGAGTGCAGGTGGAGGGGGTGGCTTTAATCGGGGCTGAAGGGCGCAATGCGGCTCGCCAGGCGGCCATAAGCGACGCACTGCGGAAAGCCTCCGCTTCGCCAGGCATACCCGCGATGGCGGGCAAATTTGTGGGCACTGACCAGGCACCCCAAAAAAAACCGGATGGGCAACAGATCCAGCAGGGCAATCGTTACTCGATACTTCGGGAATGGGAGAGCCAAGGGAAATATTATGTAGCGGTGAGCGCGGAAATGGTTAAAGGTAAATTTGACGCGGAAAGTGCGACCCTCATCAAACTCCTGAAAAAGAAAATTGCAGTTATCCAATTCGATGTTGCCAACACGATGCATGTGGACGATATCAACAATATTTATGACGGACTTCCAGCAGCACTTGCCAGCCGCCTGGAAGCAAGCGGGAGATTTTTGTCCACCTATACCGGGCGCTCGGTCCCGATGGAGGCGGATGCGCTGCAACGCGACGCCATTATTCAAATTGCCGCAGATAGCGGGGCGCAAATTCTTGTTTACGGCAGGGTTATCAATGCGGAAACAAGCAAAGAACGATGGGTTGTAGATACGCCGTTTGACTGGTCTTTGAAAGTGCCGTTCGGCGGGTATAAAAAAAGGCATATTGAGGTCGAACTTTCTGTCTACGATGGGCTTACGGGTTTCCGCCTGTTTTTTGGCCATTTGGATGAGCAAGCCGAGGGTGATGTGGCGGTGGGAAACAACAAACCTTTTGGCAGCAGTTTTTTTCTTGAAACAGAGTTTGGCAAGGCGGCAAATCGGCTGGTTGATTCTGCCGTTAAAAATGTTCAGGAGGCATTGGAACATGTGCCGTTTTCCGCGCATATTATTCGCGTCGAAGGGAGAAGTGTATTCCTTGATGCAGGTGCCGACTCACTGCTGGAACCAGGCGACAAACTCGTCGTTTATGCCAGCGCCCCGCACCTCCCGGTTGTCAGTCTGAATGGCTCGGTGCTTGGCGTTACGGATCACGCGGCAGACACGGTGATATTGACCAAGGTGGAGCCGCAGATTTCCATCGGAGAATTATCCGAAGATTCAGCAAAACTTGGAATCAAAGCTGGCAACATCGCGAGGGCCAATTTGTATGACCAGCAAGAGTTGGCCGCAAAGCAAATAGCTGAACAGCAACTTGCCAAAGCTCAACAGGAAGCTAAAGCCGAAGCGGAACGGTTTAAAGCGGAGCAAGCTGCTCAGGCAGAAGCCGCGCGGGTCAAGGCGGAACAAGCCGCACATGCGGAAGCAGCACGAATTAAAGAGGAAAAAAAGGCAAAAGCACAAGCAGTCGCTGAAGCCAAAGCGGCAAAATTAAAGGCACAGCAAGAAGCAAAAGCGGCACGGGGCAGCGCGGCACAACAAGCGCGTGCGCGCGCATTGGCCGTTCGGATTAAAGCGGCGCAAAAAGCAAAAGCGCAGCCTGCTGCCAAAGCAAAATCGGTTAAATTGAAAGAAAAACAACAAACCAAAATCGAAACCGAAACGTCATGTGCCAAGGCGGAGCAGGAAGCCAAAAACCAAGCGGCAGCTTGCGCTTCCGCCGAAGCCAAGGCGCAGCAAACTATTAAAACCGGAGCGACAGAGATTAAGGCAGAGCAGAAAGATCAAACCAAACCAGAAGCGCAACCCGCCGCAGCAAGCAAAGAGTCGCAAGCTGTTAAAGCTGGAGAACCTAAAGAAAAGGTCAAGCGTATAGTGCTCCCACCCGGGCAGGAGGCACTGAGTGGAAAAACGAAATCGTCGAAACCTTGATCAAGCCTTGTGTTTGATGTCAAAAATCTTGCTGAAATTGGCGACTTCCAGTACCTGTGACACTACGCCGGAAGTATTCAGCAGTGAGACCGGTTTGTTGGCTGCTTTGGCGCGCTCATTCAGCAACATCAACATGCCCAGCGCAGAGCTGTCCAGATAGTCCACCTTGCTCATTTCGACCTCTATTTCGCGTACTGCTGCGTTGTCAAGCAGCGGTGTATATGCATCCTTGAAATCGCGGTGCACTTGAAAATCGAAACGACCAGACATCGCAATGCGTGCCGAGCGGTCATAAATTTGTACATTGATAGCCATGATTACTCCCTGTTAAAAACTATTGAGCATTGAGAAGCCGTTGTTCGCAGACTGTTGCGGATAAGTAAACCGTAGGGTGGGCTATGCCCACCATGTCGGGCATAGCCCGACTACATCTGTTAAGCCTTGAAAAATGGTTGTTTTCAGGCCACCGTCTAAATTCACTTACAAGAGTTACGTTCGGAATTAAATTCCGAACGCCCACCCTGATATGCGGATTATAGATTAAACCCGGTTATTCTTGCCGTTGTGCAATGAGAGATATTCCAAAGTTCGGCGCGCGATATTCTGCAACGGCAACACCTCGCATGCTCCGCCAACCGCAATAGCCTCTTTGGGCATGCCGAAAACCACACAACTCGCCTCGTCCTGCGCAATGGTGTGGGAGCCAACCTGTTTCATCTCCAGCAAGCCCTGCGCGCCATCCTTGCCCATACCGGTGAGAATGATGCCCAGCGCATTTGCACCGGCCACATTGGCTGCGGAGCGGAACAGCACATCTACCGACGGGCGATGGCGGTTTACCGGCGTGCCCTGATTCAGTTCGGTCATATAGTTTGCGCCGCTGCGCTTGAGCAGCAGGTGTGAATGCCCGGGTGCGATATACGCGTGGCCCGGCAGGATGCGCTCATTATGTTCCGCTTCCTTGACCGCAATCTTGCACAGGCTGTTCAGGCGGTCGGCAAACGACTTGGTAAAATTTTCCGGCATATGCTGGGCTACCAGAATACCCGGCACATCGGCAGGCAGCCTGGTCAATACATCTTTAATCGCCTCGGTTCCGCCGGTTGAAGCGCCGATGATGATCAGTTTTTCCGTGGTAGAAAACCGCCCTGCGATACTGGGCAAAATCGCATCCGCAGAAAACTTTTCCTGAATTACGGGTGCGGCGGAAGTTTTACGCACATGCGATTGCGCCGCTGCCCTGATCTTGTCGGTGATCTCGATGGCGTATTCTTCCATGCCGCGCGCGATGTCCATTTTCGGCTTGGAAATAAAGTCCACCGCACCCAGCGCCAGCGCGCGAAAAGTGATGTCGGAGCCGCGTTCGGTCAAGGTGGAAACCATCACCACCGGCATTGGGCGCAAGCGCATCAACCGTTCCAGAAAATCGATCCCGTCCATCTTGGGCATTTCCACATCCAGCGTCAGCACATCGGGATTAAGCGACTTGATCATCTCGCGCGCCACCATCGGGTCGGGAGCCGCGCCCACGCATTCCATGTCGCTTTCCCGGTCGATGATCTCCTTCATTACGCTGCGGATCAGCGCGGAATCATCAATCACCAGCACTCTAATTTTTCGGTTTCCCATGTTCACTCGTAATCAAATGGTTTTGCTGCATTCGTAACGGGTAGGTTGGGCAAAGCGTAGCGTGCCCAACGAACGAAGACATCATTTTTAATGTTGGGCACGCTACGCTTTGCCCAACCTACGGGAAGACAATTTTCCATTTTTGGTTCCGGCTCGCCCAATCCAGGTTCACCCGAACAATTCCACATCGCCTTCCACTTTGGCGTAATGCAGGCGTGTCACATACTCGGATTCACGGCTGATAATCGTATCGTTATGCACCTGCTTCAGTTTCTTCACCCTGACCAATCCGGTACTGGGGAAGAAATACACTTTGCGCGGGTAAATATCAAGCAAATCCTGCGCGACGATGGGGATTTTTTCCGTCTTGAGGAATTTTTGCACAAACTCCGCATTGCGCTCGCCGACATTGGCGACGGTAAAACCGCGCAATACCGCACCGCCACCGAAGACTTTTGCCTCGAAATTATTCCGGTTAGCACCCATTTTGAGTAGCTGGTTAATCAATATTTCCATGGCGTAAACGCCGTAACGCGCCGACTCGCCCAAAGGATTGCTTTGGTCCTGTCCGCCATCGGGCAGCATGAAATGATTCAGGCCGCCGATCCCGCTTACCTTATCGCGTATGCAGGCGCTGACGCAGGAGCCCAGCACTGTTACCAGCAACATATCGCGCGCTGTCGTGTAATATTCGCCGGGTAATATTTTGGCCGCTTCGGAATTATGCTGTCGGTCAAAATATAGATTGGGTGCCAGCGCTTCTTCGTAGCCATGATTAGTCATGCCAGATAGCCCCATTTAGCTGCCCAACTCCATTTTGCCGTTGCGCCGATTTTTGTCGCATCAACAAGGCAAACAGGTTATTTCTTTGCATGATTAATACCATGAGGTCTATGTTTCGCCAATTCATACACCGTCTTGCCGCGCAAACTGAATATATGCCCGGCATTATGGAAGCTCTCCGAATGCCCGGCAAACAACAGGCCATCCGGTTGTAGCAGTGGCGCAAACCGTTCCAATATTTTGAGTTGGGTTGCCTTGTCGAAATAGATCATCACATTGCGGCAGAAAATCGCATCCAGCGGCCCGCGGATATGCCATTCATCGCTGAGCAGGTTTACCTGCCGAAAAGTAATCATGGCGCGCAACTCGGGTCTTACCCGCACAAAGCCGGCCTGCGCGCCTGTTCCCCTGAGGAAAAAACGCTTTACCAAATCATCGGAGAGTTTCTCGACGCGCTCAATCGGATAAACGCCCGCTTCAGCCTTGGCCAGCACATTGGTATCCAGATCGGTGGCAATGATGGTAACGGGTGGAGTAAAAGTGCCAAAGGCATCCACCATGGTCATTGCCATTGTATACGGCTCTTCACCGGTCGAGGCTGCAGAGCACCATAATGAAATGGGGTGGCGCCCCTTTTGTTTCAGAGCATGCTCGGCCAGTAGCGGAAAATGGTGCGGCTCACGAAAAAAGGAGGTCAGATTGGTAGTGAGCGAGTTTACGAATGCCTCCCATTCGGCCTCGTTGTTGCTTTCCAGCAATATCAGGTAATCCTTGAAGTTATTGATGCCGGTTGCCCGCAGGCGGCGTGCCAGACGGCTGTATACCATGTCCTGTTTGGATGGGTTAAGCGAGATGCCGGCATGGTCATAAATCAACTGCCGTACCCGCTCAAAATCCTTATGCGTAAAAACAAATTCACGGTCATGGCCACCGCTGGGTTGAAGGTTAGCGTTCATGGCATCCTGATTTTTTATATAAAAACGTAATCCCGCAAGTTGGGCAAACCCAACGGTGTGCGCAACATAATATGTGAGAAACAAATGCTAGTGTAATGTTGCACGCTGTCTGGAGTTTATGCCAACGGCGGCTATATCTGCATTGTAGGGCAGGCATAGCACACCGGTTATTCGGCAAGTTTCGTAGTTGGGCAAAGCATAATTGCACTATCATGGCCCGAGTCCCGGCCTTCTTAAAACTCTTCCCACTCACCATCATCATCGCCGCCCTGCGGCTTGCCTTTTGGTTTGGTTGCCGGA